>NZ_JBJURH010000003.1:0-460060 GCF_046098215.1 Streptomyces sp. Da 82-17 | reverse complement strand
TGCCCGGCCGCGGCGGCGACCTGACCCGCCCCGGGCGAGCGTCGCCGGCCCTCACCCGCCCACATGCCGTCGAGCCCGCAGGGCCAGGCTGAGGGCCAGGACCGTCTGGGGGTCGTCCAGGTCCGTGCCGAGGAGTTCGGCGATGCGGGCCAGGCGGTTGTACAGGGTCTGGCGGTTGAGGTGCAGCTCGCGGGCCGTCTCCGCCTTGCGGCCCGCGTGCGCGAGGTACGTCTCCAGGGTGGGGAGCAGCGGCGGCTTCGCGCGCCGGTCGTGGTCCTGGAGCGGCCCGATCGCGCGCTCCACGAACGCCGCCAGGTCGGGGTGCTCGCGCAGCCGCCACAGCAGCAGCTCGGTGTCCAGGCGCCGCGCGTCGTACCACGGCCGGTCGACCAGCCCCTGCGCCGCGGTCGCCGTCTCCGCCGCGTGCCGCAGCCCCGCCGACGCCGCGGCCCAGCCGCCCGCCACCCCGACGACCACGACCGGCGGCCGCACCCCGGCACGCTGCACCCCGGCCCGCTCGTCGGCCTGCCTGAGCCCCGCCCGCAGCGCCTCGGCGACCCGGTCGGCGACCGCCGTACGCTCCGACTCGGACCGCAGCCCGAGCAGCACCGGAACCCGCCCCTCCACCGGCCGTACGCCGACGAGCACCGGCACGCCGACCGCCGCCAGCTCCTCCGCGACCGCCCGTGCGAGGACCGCCCAACTCCCGCTCGGCACCAGAGAGTCCGCGACCCGCATGACCACCGGGAGGAGCGGGCCCGAGCCGGGCCGGAACCCGAGCACACGGGCCTGCGCGGGCGCGTCGTCGGCGCTGATCCGACCCTCGGCCAGGTCCGACAGGAAGTCCCCGCGGCCGCGCGCCGCCAGCTCCTCCTCCTGCCGCGCCTGCATCAGCACCACGGCGAGCGAACCCGCCGCCCGCTCGACGGCCATCCGGTGCACCGGCTGCACGGGCCCCGACACCGCGAGCAGCGCGATCCGCGCCCGCACCCCGCCCGTACCGGAACGCGACCCGGGACCGCCGCCCGGAACGTCGATCAGCACCGACCCGGCGGGCGGCCCCTCGTCCCGGGACCGCGACCGGCCGCGCAGCCCCTCCCACACCTGCAGCGGATCGACCCCCGGCCCGTCCGCCTCGCCCGACCCGGCGGGCGGCCCGGCCGCGTACAGCAGCTGCCCGTCCGCCGTCTCCAGGAACACCGGGTTCCCGCAGAACTCGGCCAGTACGGACAGGACTTGGGGCACTCCGCCACCGGCGAGCAGCGCGTCGGTGCAGCGCCGGTGCACCTCGTCGGCCTCTTTGAGGAGGGCGTAGTGGCCGTTGACGATCTCCGTGTGGACCTCTTCGGTCACGGTCACGAACGGCACCTCGCGATGCAGCTGCACCAGCGGCAGCCCGGCCGTACGCGCCGTCTCCACGATCGCCGACGGCAGCCGCGAGAACCGCGGACCGAGCTCCACGACGAGCGCCGCGATGCCCCGCTCCGCGAGCTTGCGCACGAACGCCCGCTGGTCTGCGGGCCGCGCCCCGAGCCCGAGCCCGGTGGTGAGCAGCAGCTCGCCGCCCTTCAGGAGCGACGCGATGTTCGGCACCTCGCCGGCGTGCACCCAGCGCACGGTCCGCTGCAGCCGGTCGGCGCCGGCCACGACCTCGGGAAGCCCGCTGCGCAGCCCGGGCAGTTCGAGCGCGCGCTGCACGGTGATCCCGGCCTGAGGATTGTGCGTGTCCATCCGCGGGACGCTACCGCCTGCCCGCGCGCCGAGAACACCACTGCGCCCCCACACCTCACCGGCCCCAGCGGCCCAGGAGGCCCCGAAGCTGCTCCGACGGCAGGCACAGCAGCGACACCACCGGATTCGTGAGCACGAACCAGTGCACCGAGACCCGACCGCCCTCCTTGTCCAGCACCGGCGGGGCACCCGGCCGGTACACCACGCGCCGCAGGTACAGCTGCCGCAGGGGACGTGTGGCTGCCCGGATTCTCATACGGCCAGCATGACCACGGCCCCCCGGCCGAAACCGAGGGGCCGCGCACGCCGGGCAGCGGAGGATCAGCCTCCGTACGCCCCCGAAGCCGTCAGGCGCAACGCCGTGTCGATCAGGGGGACGTGGCTGAAGGCCTGGGGGAAGTTGCCGACCTGGCGTTGCAGGCGCGGGTCCCACTCCTCGGCGAGGAGGCCCAGGTCGTTGCGGAGCGAGAGCAGCTTCTCGAAGAGCTCGCGCGCCTCGTCGACCCGGCCGATCATCGCGAGGTCGTCCGCGAGCCAGAACGAGCAGGCCAGGAACGCGCCCTCGTCGCCCTCCAGGCCGTCCACGCCCGCGTCCTCGCCCTGCGTCGGGTAGCGAAGGACGAAGCCGTCCTCGGTGGACAGCTCCCGCTGGATCGCCTCGATCGTGCCGACGACCCGCTTGTCGTCCGGCGGCAGGAAGCCCATCTGCGGGATGAGCAGCAGCGACGCGTCCAGCTCCTGCGAGCCGTACGACTGCGTGAACGTGTTCCGCTCCGGGTCGTACCCCTTCTCGCACACGTCCCGGTGGATGTCGTCGCGCAGCTCGCGCCAGCGATCCAGCGGGCCGTCCACGTCGCCGGACTCGATCAGCTTGATCGTGCGGTCGACGGCGACCCACGCCATCACCTTGGAGTGCACGAAGTGCCGGCGCGGCCCGCGCACCTCCCAGATGCCCTCGTCCGGCTGGTCCCAGTGCGTCTCCAGGTACCGGATCAGCTTGACCTGCAGCACCGAGGCGTAGTCGCTGCGCGCCAGGCCCGTCATGTGGGCCAGGTGCAGGGCCTCGGTGACCTCGCCGTACACGTCGAGCTGCAGCTGGTGCGCGGCGCCGTTGCCGACGCGCACCGGCTGCGAGTTCTCGTACCCCGGCAGCCAGTCCAACTCGGCCTCGCCCAGCTCCCGTTCGCCCGCGATGCCGTACATGATCTGCAGGTTCTCCGGGTCGCCCGCGACCGCGCGGAGCAGCCACTCGCGCCAGGCGCGGGCCTCCTCGCGGTACCCGGTGCGCAGCAGCGACGACAGCGTGATGGCCGCGTCCCGCAGCCAGGTGAAGCGGTAGTCCCAGTTCCGCGAGCCGCCGATGTCCTCCGGCAGCGACGTGGTCGGCGCCGCCACGATCCCGCCGGTCGGCGCGTACGTCAGCGCCTTCAGCGTGATCAGCGAGCGCACCACCGCCTCCCGGTAGGGCCCGTGGTACGTGCAGTGCTCGACCCACTCGCGCCAGAAGTCCGCCGTCGCCTCGAGGGCGGCCTCCGGCTCGTGCAGCGGCGGCGGCCCCTTGTGCGAGGCCTCCCAGCTGATCGTGAACGCGACCCGGTCGCCGGGGGCGACGGTGAAGTCCGAGTACGTCGTCAGGTCCTCGCCGTGCGTCTCGGCGTCGGTGTCCAGCCATACGGAGTCGGGGCCCGCGACGGCCACCGTCCGCCCGTCGACCTTGTGCACCCACGGCACGATCCGGCCGTAGCTGAAGCGCATCCGCAGCGACGAGCGCATCGGCACGCGCCCCCGCACGCCTTCGACGATCCGCACCAGCTGGGGCGCGCCGTCGCGTGGCGGCATGAAGTCGATCACGCGGACCGTGCCGCGCGGGGTGTCCCACTCGGACTCCAGGATCAGGGAGTCCCCGCGGTACGTCCTGCGGTTGGCGCGCGGCGGCTCGGCGCCCTCGGCGTGCTGCGGCCCGAGCCGCCAGAAGCCGTGCTCCTCGGTGCCGAGCAGCCCGGCGAACACCGCGTGCGAGTCGAATCTCGGGAGGCACAGCCAGTCGACCGTGCCGTCTCTGCAGACCAGCGCCGCGGTCTGCATGTCTCCGATGAGTGCGTAGTCCTCGATGCGCCCGGCCACGTACATCTCCAGTCGAACGGCCACGTCCGCCCCGCGGGGCGCTTGCACTGCAGTCAAGGGTCGTTGACGAGCTTGGGGGGTTCCGGTCGGGCGGGGGTGGTGCCGTACTCCGGCCCGGCTCGGCAGCGAACGTCCGAGCAGGATACGACGCACCCTAGTGATCCGCGCGCCCGTCGGGGCAATGCGGCTGCGCCGAACGGGTGAGCGTCGGGTGACGGTCACATGGTCGTCCCGTAGCCCCGCACACGGAGGGTCCGGGGAGCTGCGCGGAGCGTGGCCGGAAGCAGCCTCCCCGTGTCGCTGATACCCTGGTAGCCCGTGGAGCGGTGGTTTCAAGAACCCCGAACCGCAGCGACGGCAACTCCCGGGAAACCCAACCTTCCGGACCCTGGTTGCCGGTACGCACCACCACCTCGCGACCACGGGAGCCCCCTCTTGGCCATGCCGCCCAAAGCCACGACGACCAAGCACATCTTCGTCACCGGGGGTGTCGCCAGCTCCCTCGGCAAGGGCCTGACCGCCTCCAGCCTGGGGCAGCTCCTCAAGGCGCGGGGTCTTCGGGTCACGATGCAGAAGCTCGACCCGTACCTCAACGTCGACCCCGGCACGATGAACCCGTTCCAGCACGGCGAGGTGTTCGTCACCAACGACGGCGCCGAGACCGACCTGGACATCGGCCACTACGAGCGCTTCCTCGACGTCGACCTCGACGGCTCGGCCAACGTCACCACCGGCCAGGTCTACTCGCAGGTCATCGCCAAGGAGCGGCGCGGCGAGTACCTCGGCGACACCGTGCAGGTCATCCCGCACATCACCAACGAGATCAAGTCCCGCATCCGCCGCATGGCGACGGACGAGGTCGACGTGGTGATCACCGAGGTCGGCGGCACGGTCGGCGACATCGAGTCGCTGCCGTTCCTGGAGACCGTCCGCCAGGTCCGCCACGAGGTCGGCCGGGACAACGTCTTCGTCGTGCACATCTCGCTGCTGCCGTACATCGGCCCGTCCGGCGAGCTGAAGACCAAGCCGACCCAGCACTCGGTGGCCGCCCTGCGCAACATCGGGATCCAGCCGGACGCGATCGTCCTGCGCGCCGACCGCGAGGTGCCCACCTCCATCAAACGCAAGATCTCGCTGATGTGCGACGTCGACGAGGCCGCGGTCGTCGCCGCCATCGACGCCAAGTCGATCTACGACATCCCGAAGGTGCTGCACACCGAGGGCCTGGACGCGTACGTCGTCCGCAAGCTCGACCTGCCGTTCCGCGACGTCAACTGGACCCAGTGGGACGACCTCCTCGACCGGGTGCACAACCCGAACCACGAGGTCACCGTCGCCCTGGTCGGCAAGTACATCGACCTGCCCGACGCGTACCTCTCGATCACCGAGGCCATGCGCGCCGGCGGCTTCGCCAACAAGGCCCGCGTCAAGGTCAAGTGGGTCACCTCGGACGACTGCAAGACCCCGGCCGGCGCGAAGAAGCAGCTCGGCGACGTCGACGCGATCCTGGTCCCCGGCGGCTTCGGCGACCGCGGTGTGAACGGCAAGATCGGCGCGATCCAGTACGCCCGCGAGAACAAGGTGCCGCTGCTCGGCATCTGCCTCGGCCTGCAGTGCATCGTCATCGAGGCGGCCCGCAACCTCGCCGACATCCCCGAGGCCAACTCCACGGAGTTCGACCCGGCCACGGCCCACCCGGTGATCTCCACCATGGCCGAGCAGCTCGACATCGTCGCGGGCGACGGCGACATGGGCGGCACGATGCGCCTCGGCATGTACCCGGCGAAGCTCGCCGAGAACTCCCTCGTGCGCGAGGCGTACGACGGCAAGGAGTACGTCGAGGAGCGCCACCGCCACCGCTACGAGGTCAACAACTCCTACCGCGCGGAGCTGGAGAAGAAGGCCGGCCTGGTCTTCTCCGGCACGTCCCCGGACAACAAGCTCGTCGAGTACGTCGAGTACCCGCGCGAGGTGCACCCGTACCTGGTCGCCACCCAGGCGCACCCGGAGCTCCGCTCCCGCCCGACCCGCCCGCACCCGCTCTTCGCCGGTCTGGTGAAGGCCGCGGTCGAGCGTCAGCAGGCCGCGAAGCAGGCCAAGGGCAAGGCCGCCAAGTAACGGAGATACGGTTGCCGGGGTGCGGGTCGTTCGCGGCCTGTACCCCGGTTTCTTCATGTGTGGGAGGACGTACGACATGACGCTCAAGGACACCGCCGACGAGTGGCGGATCACGGCCACCGCGACCCCGTTCACCGGCAACAAGACCAGTGTCCGCACGGACGACGTGGTGATGCCCGGGGGCAGCGTCGCGACCCGTGACTACCAGGTCCACCCCGGCTCGGTCGCCGTCCTCGCCCTCGACGACGAGGGCCGCGTCCTGGTCATCAAGCAGTACCGCCACCCGGTCCGCCACCGCCTCTGGGAGATCCCCGCCGGACTGCTCGACATCCCCGGCGAGAACCCCCTGCACGCCGCCCAGCGCGAGCTGTACGAGGAGGCGCACGTCAAGGCCGAGGACTGGCGGGTGCTCACCGACATCTACTCCTCGCCCGGCGGCTGCGACGAGGCGATCCGCGTGTTCCTCGCCCGTGACCTGTCGGAGGCGGACGGCGAGCGCTTCGAGGTCGACGAGGAGGAGGCCGACATGGAGCACGCCCGCGTCCCCCTCGACGAGCTGGTCCGCGGCGTCCTCGCCGGCGACCTGCACCACAACTGCCTTGTCGTGGGCGTGCTTTCGCTGGTCGCCGCCCAGAACGGCGACGGCCTCGACGCGCTCCGCCCGGCCGACGCGCCCTGGCCGGCCCGCCCCTTCGAGGCCTGAGCGGGCGGCCCGAGCCCTCGCCGGAACCCCGCGGAAGGGCCCGGGCCGACCGGCCCGTTCAAGATCGTCTCCGGTGTGACGATCTCCTGATCCGATCGGGCGACGTGTCCGCCGCGCTCCGCCCGATGCGCCGCAGAGCGTGAACTACGCTCGGAATTCCCCGTCCCGCGACCGCGGGCGGGCTCTGTGCGCAGCTGGACGGGAGCGTGGCCCGTGACGGATCAGGCGGTGGACACCCAGGTCTCCTCACCCCTGACGGAAACCGCAGCACCAGGCGCGGTGCGGGACCCGGAGGCACCCGAATTCGTCGGCAGACAGCGGGAGTTGAAGGAGCTGCGGGCGGACATCGCGCGCACCGGGCTCGACACCCTCTCCGGCCGCAAGCCCGCCCGCGCCCGCGTCCTCCTCATCGCCGGCCGCCCCGGCTCCGGCCGCACCGCACTCGCCGAGCGCCTCGCCGACGAGCTGGCCGGCGACTACCCCGACGGCGTGCTGCACGCCCGCCTCACCGAGCCCGACGGCCGCCCGGTCCCCACCGAGCGCACCGCCCGCGCACTCCTCGACGCCCTGTCCGTGCCGGTCACCCCCGGCGCCGACGAGGACGAGCTCACCGAGATCCTCCGCGAGGCCCTCGCCGTACGCCGAGTCCTGATGCTGCTCGACGGCGCCGCCGACGCGGAGCAGGTCGACCCGCTGCTGCCGGACGCCCCGCAGTGCCTGGTCGTCGCGACCTCGCAGGGCCCGCTCACCGGGATCTCCGACGTCCGGCCGTGCACACTCGGCGGCCTCGACACCAAGTCCGCCCTGGATCTGCTCACCGCCTACACCGGGTCCGTGCGCATCACCGTCGACCCGCGCGCCGCCGAGCACCTCGCCGAGCAGTGCGGCCACCAGCCCTCCGCCCTGGTCCTCGCGGGCGGCTGGCTCGCGGACCGGCCCAAGGCGTCCGTCGCCGAGCTGGCCAAGATGCTGCACAACCTCCCCGACGACGACAGCACCGAACAGGGCTCGCCGGGCAGCCTCGCCCGCGTCTTCCGCTTCGTGTACGACTCCCTGCCGGGCCCGGCCGCCCGGATACTGCGACTCCTCTGCCTCGCCCCCGCAGGCCTCGCCGACCCGCACACCGCGTCCGCGCTCGCCGGCTGCTCGGTCGGCGCCGCCGCCACCACCCTGCAGGACTTCGCCCGCCTCGGCCTCGTACGCCGGACCGGGGCCGAGCTCGCCCAAGGGCCGGAGTACGCCGTGCCCGGGTGTCTGCAGCCGATGCTGCGCGGGCTGACCGAGACGCAGGACCGGCCCGGCGAGGTGCAGCTCGCCCGCGCCCGGATGCTGGAGCGGACCGTGCGGCTGCTGCACTCCTGCCGGGCCGTGACCGAGCCCGAGGGGTCGGTGGCGCGGGGGCGCCTGGCCGGGCTGCCGCGCGCGCTGCGCTTCGACTCCCCGCAGGCCGCCGCCGACTGGCTGCGGCTGCGCCGGCCCGCGCTGCTGGCCTCGGCCCGGCTCGCGGTCGCCGACGGGAACCTGGACACCCTGGCCAGGCGGCTGATGGCGGCCCTGACCCGGGCGCTGGTCGCGCACTGCGGCCAGGACGCGGCCGCCGACCTGTACGGCATCCACCGCCTCGTCCTCGACGTCGCCGAGCGCCGCGATCTGCCCCGCGAGCAGGCCGCGGCCCTCCTGAACCTCGGCGACCTCGACGCGGGCACCGGCCGCACCCGCGAGGCCCTGGCCCACTACCGCGCCGCCCTGGACGCCGCGCGGGCCGCGAAGGACCCGTACGCCCTGGGGCGCGCGATGGAATCCGTAGGCGGCGCCTACCAGGAGCTGGGGGATCTGCAGCGGGCCGCCGACTGGTTCGGGCGGGCCCTGAGCGACCGCCTCGCGCGCGGCGAGCGCCTCGACGCGGCCCGCCTCTACGGCCGCATCGCGGGCACCCTCACGTACGCGGGCCGGTACGGCGACGCGCTGCGCAACTGGCGCTCGGCGGCGAGCGGTTACCGCAAGGCCGGTGAAATCCCCGCGTACGCAAGGGCGTTGAGCGAGATGGCGCGGGTGCAGGAGTACGCGGGGCGGCCCGAGGAGTCGCTGCGCACTTGCCAGGAGGCCGTGGAGTGGGCGCGCCGGGCCGAGGACGTACGGCTGCAGGCGGCGCTGCAGGTCAGGCTCGCGGACACCCTCGACCGGCTCGGCGACAGCGCCTCCGCCGGGCTGCACCGGGCGGCCGCCGAGCGCATGCTGGGAGAAGAGCTGGCCGCGTCCGGTTCTGCCACGGGACCGGACGGCGGGGCCGGCCCGGGCGCAGAAGGGAGCTCCGAAGACGGAGCCGGATGATCGCCTACGAAATCCGTAGTGCTCCTCCAGAAGATTGATGCTTTGAAAGGCTAGACAGCTCAAAATCCTTCATTAGACTGGCTCCGCCGCGTTCTTTCGCGGTGTCTCCCGTTGTGCCGCTGTGCATACGGGTATGTGTGTCATTGCCTGAAACATCCCCTGAGCCAAGGACCGTGATCGACGATGAAGGTCGGCATCCCCCGCGAGGTCAAGAACAACGAGTTCCGGGTGGCGATCACGCCCGCCGGTGTGCACGAGCTGGTGCGTAACGGCCACCAGGTCTTCGTCGAGAAGGACGCCGGTCTCGGCTCCTCCATCGCCAACGAGGAGTACGTCGGCGCGGGCGCCACGATCCTCGACACCGCCGACGAGGTGTGGGCCACCGCCGACCTGCTGCTGAAGGTCAAGGAGCCGATCGCCGAGGAGTACCACCGCCTCCGCAAGGACCAGACGCTCTTCACCTACCTGCACCTGGCCGCTTCCAAGGAGTGCACGGACGCCCTCCTGGAGTCCGGCACCACCGCCATCGCCTACGAGACCGTCGAGACCGCGAACCGCGCCCTGCCGCTGCTCGCCCCGATGTCCGAGGTCGCGGGCCGCCTGGCCCCGCAGGTCGGCGCGTACCACCTGATGGCCTTCAACGGCGGCCGCGGCGTGCTGCCCGGCGGCGTGCCCGGCACCCAGGCCGGCAAGGCCGTCGTCATCGGCGGCGGCGTCTCCGGCTGGAACGCCACGCAGATCGCCGTCGGTATGGGCTTCCACGTGACCCTGCTCGACAAGGACATCAACAAGCTCCGCGAGGCCGACAAGATCTTCGGCACCAAGGTGCAGACGATCGTCTCCAACGCCTACGAGCTGGAGAAGGCCGTCGTCGAGGCCGACCTCGTCATCGGCGCCGTGCTCATCCCGGGCGCCAAGGCCCCGAAGCTGGTCACCAACGAGCTCGTCGCCAAGATGAAGCCGGGAAGTGTTCTTGTCGACATCGCGATCGACCAGGGCGGCTGCTTCGAGGACTCGCGTCCGACCACGCACGCCGAGCCGACCTTCAAGGTCCACAACTCGGTCTTCTACTGCGTCGCCAACATGCCCGGCGCCGTCCCGAACACCTCGACGTACGCGCTGACCAACGCGACGCTGCCGTACATCGTGGAGCTCGCCAACCGCGGCTGGGTCGAGGCGCTGCGCCGTGACCCCGCGCTCGCGCTCGGCCTCAACACCCATGACGGCAAGGTGGTTTACGGTTCCGTGGCCGAGGCGCACGGCCTGGAGCACGTCGAACTGAGCACGCTGCTCGGCTAGTCGACAAAGCCCCCGTCAACGCGCGACGTCAACTTCGCGCCCGCGGCCGGACCTTGCCCGCCAAGGTCCGGCCGTATGTGTATCGGGTCACTTTGTGAGGCTCGGTCAACTCGCCTCGAACGTAACCCTTTAACCGTTTCGCACACCGGCGAAACACCCCTGGAGACCCCCGCGCACCCTTGACACGAGGGTGTTCGGATGCCGACACATCGGGCCGGGTCCGGCGGATTGTGTTGCTGCGGAGCGGTGACACGCCATAGAGTCGCCAACCGTCGGCATGGTGCCACGCTGACCTATCTAGAAGTTTCCTGGTCACCAAGGAGGTAAGACGACTTGTGAATGAGTCGACATTTACTCCCGGGGGTGGTCAGCCAGGAACGCCGGCGCAGGGTTCGGGTTCCACTGGGCACGAGGCCGTCGGCTCCGTCGCCGTCCGTACCCACGCCGACCACCAGAACCCCCAGCGCGCGCACGCGACGCAGCGTCCGCAGCCGACGCTTTCAGCCCACCAGAGCATGGATGGCCATCAAGTGAACGCCATGGCCGGCGACCCGAGTGGCGAGAACCCCACGCACTTCGCCGACTACGACGAACTGCCCGAGGGGCACTTCTACGACCCCGACGCCGAGTACGAGCCCGACCCCGAGTACGCGGCCACTCTCGCCCCCGACGCTGCCCGCCAGCGCCGCGAGCGGATCGGCCCGACGGGACGCCCGCTGCCGTACTTCCCGATCCCGGGCCCGCTGACCGATCACGGTCCCGCGAAGATCATCGCGATGTGCAACCAGAAGGGCGGCGTGGGCAAGACCACGTCGACCATCAACCTGGGCGCCGCGCTCGCCGAGTACGGACGACGGGTGCTGCTCGTCGACTTCGACCCGCAGGGCGCCCTCTCGGTCGGCCTCGGGGTGAACCCGATGGAGCTCGACCTCACCGTCTACAACCTGCTCATGGAGCGGGGCATGGCGGCGGACGAGGTGCTCCTGAAGACCGCGGTCCCGAACATGGACCTGCTGCCCAGCAACATCGACTTGTCGGCTGCGGAAGTGCAGTTGGTGAGCGAGGTCGCGCGCGAGTCCACGCTGCAGCGTGCGCTCAAGCCGCTGATGAACGACTACGACTACATCGTGATCGACTGCCAGCCCTCGCTCGGCCTGCTCACGGTGAACGCGCTCACCGCCGCGCACAAGGTGATCGTCCCGCTGGAGTGCGAGTTCTTCGCGCTGCGCGGTGTCGCCCTGCTCACCGAGACCATCGAGAAGGTGCAGGAACGTCTCAACCCCGACCTGGAGTTGGACGGC
Organism: Streptomyces sp. Da 82-17; assembly: GCF_046098215.1. NCBI lineage: Bacteria > Bacillati > Actinomycetota > Actinomycetes > Kitasatosporales > Streptomycetaceae > Streptomyces > Streptomyces sp. Da 82-17. Next base: position 448,453 of record NZ_JBJURH010000003.1, on the reverse strand, counting down.
ATCCTCGCCACGATGTACGACTCGCGCACGGTGCACAGCCGTGAGGTGCTCGCCCGGGTCGTCGAGGCCTTCGACAATCACGTGTACCACACGGTCATCGGGCGCACGGTCCGCTTCCCGGAGACCACGGTCGCCGGTGAGCCGATCACGACGTACGCCTCCAACTCCGTTGGTGCGGCCGCCTATCGCCAGCTCGCCAGGGAGGTGCTCGCCCGGTGTCACGCCGAGTGAGTCTGCCCGGAGCCGACGAACTGTTCCGTACCACCGGGGGGATGGCGCTGCAGGCGTCCTCGCCCAAGAGCGGCCGCCGGCAGACCAACGGCGAGGCCCGGGTGCCCGCACCGGCGGGCGAGAGCGACCCCGCGGCGGCGGCGTCCGACGAGGACGCCAAGGCCGAGGCGGGCAAGGCAGCCTCGGGGGAGAGCGCGGAGAGCGCCGAACACGCCACCGCCGAGGCCGAGTCGGGCGAGCCCCGCAGCCGCGGCGGCGAGGCGGAGAAGACGCAGGAGCGCACCGGGCGGCGGCAGTCGTCCGCGGCGGGCGCGGCCGGCTCCGCCGCGGGCCAGACCGGCCGGCGCCGCGGCCGTGCGGCGGCCCGCCGGCCCAGTGGCCGGGAACGGCACGACGAGAAGATCACCGTGTACGTCTCCGCCGAGGAGCTGATGGACCTCGAGCACGCGCGCCTCGTGCTGCGCGGTGAGCACGGGCTCGCGGTCGACCGCGGCCGGATCGTGCGCGAGGCCGTCGCCGTCGTCCTCGCCGACCTGGAGTCCCGCGGCGAGGCGAGCATCCTCGTACGGCGCCTGCGCGGACGCTGACGCGCCGGGTCCCCGGGTGCGGGCGCGGGGACGATAACCTGCCCGTTCGTACGCGTTCGTACGTACCCCCCGCTCCCTGGACCGCGATGCCGACGACCGACGACTCCTCCGCAACCCCCGCAGCCCCGGCCCGCCCCGGCCGCCGCCGCACGCTGGGCCGGGGGCCGGGGGCGGCGGGCGAGCGCCAGGCCCTGATCGAGTCGGAGGCCGAGCGCCTGCCCGGCGGCGAGTCCGCGACGGGGGCCGGGGCTGGGGCCGAGGCCGGGCGTACGGCCGAATCCGTGTCCGACACCGCTCCTGCGACCGCTCCCACGACCGATCCCGCGGTCGAGTTCGTCGGCGGGACGGACCGCCGGGGGGCGTCCGGAGCCGAGCGGGGTTTCGAGGCAGGGACGGGTGCCGAGGCCGGCACCCTGATCGAGTCCGAGGCCGAGCGGCCGGCCGGGACCGACTCCGTTGCCCCTGCCGCGACCGGGACCGGGCCCACGACCCCCTCCGCTGCCGCAGCCGAGCCCGAGACGGTGCACGGAGGCGAGCCGGGCGGCGTGGCCGAGCCCGAGCCTTCGACCAAGCCCTCGACCGAGCCCGAGGGCGAGTCCGACTCCGCGACCGCCCCCGGCGCCCCCGGCGCCGCCGGTGACGGTGAAGTGGCCGTCGACGACGGGCGGTTCAAGGTGCGGCTCGACAACTTCGAGGGGCCGTTCGACCTTCTGCTGCAGTTGATCTCCAAGCACAAGCTGGACGTCACCGAGGTCGCGCTCTCCAAGGTGACCGACGAGTTCATGGCGCACATCCGTGCCATGGGGCCCGACTGGGACCTCGACCAGACCACCGAGTTCCTCGTCGTCGCCGCGACGCTCCTCGACCTGAAGGCCGCACGCCTGCTGCCCGCCGCCGAGGTCGAGGACGAGGCGGACCTCGCGCTGCTCGAGGCGCGGGACCTGCTGTTCGCGCGGCTGCTGCAGTACCGCGCGTACAAACAGATCGCGGACATCTTCAACGCCCGGCTCGACGACGAGGCCCGCCGCTGTCCGCGTACCGTCGGACTCGAACCGCAGCACGCCGAGTTGCTGCCCGAAGTGGTCATCAGCATCGGCGCCGAGGGGTTCGCCAAGCTCGCCGTGAAGGCGATGCAGCCCAAGCCGAAGCCGCAGGTGTACGTCGACCACATCCACGCGCCGCTCGTGTCCGTGCGCGAGCAGGCCGAGGTCGTCGTGGCGCGGCTGCGGGAGGTGGGGGAGGCCAGCTTCCGGGTGCTGGTCGACGACGCGCCGGACACCCTGACCGTCGTCGCCCGGTTCCTGGCGCTGCTCGAGCTGTACCGGGAGAAGGCCGTGGCGATGGTCCAGGACGAGGCGCTCGGCGAGCTGACCGTGCGCTGGACCGGCGGCGAAGGGGCCGGGCCGCAGGTCACCGACGAGTTCGACCGGCCGCCCGAGGCCCCCGAAGAGCCGGAGAGCAAGCGAGTGGAGGACGGCGCATGAGCGGCGAGCGGAGTGGTACGGAGGCGCCCGCCGGGCTGCTCGAGGTCGCCGAGCTCGACCTCAAGCCCGCCCTTGAGGCCGTCCTGATGGTCGTCGACGAGCCGGCCACCGAGGAGCACCTGGCCAAGGTGCTGCAGCGGCGGCCGCGGGAGGTGGCGCTCGCCCTGCGCGAGCTCGCCGACGAGTACACGGCCCAGGGCCGCGGTTTCGAGCTGCGGCTCGTCGCGGGCGGCTGGCGGTTCTACACCCGGCCCGCGTACGCCGCGGCCGTCGAGGGCTTCGTCCTGGACGGCCAGCAGGCCCGGCTCACCCAGGCGGCCCTGGAGACGCTGGCCGTCGTCGCGTACCGCCAGCCGGTCAGCCGCTCCCGGGTCTCCGCCGTACGCGGCGTGAACTGTGACGGGGTCATGCGGACGCTGCTGCAGCGGGGCCTCGTGGAGGAGGCGGGCGCGGAACCCGAAACAGGTGCGATCCTGTACAGGACGACGAACTACTTCCTGGAGCGGATGGGCCTGCGCGGCCTGGACGAGCTGCCGGAGCTGGCGCCCTTCCTCCCCGAGGCGGACGCGATCGAGCCGGACACCCTGGAAGGCGTGCCGTCGTTCGACCCCGACGCAGCCGATGCGCCGGGACACGCAGCAGACGACTAGACGGAATTTTGATGCGAAGCAGCAGCGGCAGGAACAGCAGCGGAAACAACGGCGGGAGCCGTGGTGGCAACAGCGGCGGCCGCGGCAGGAGCAGCGGCGGCCGCGGGAACTACCGCGGCGCCGGCAACAACCGGGACGAGCGCCAGGGCAGCGGCCGCCCGAAGAAGCCGCGCCCCGAGGAGCGGCGGTACGACGTGGGCCCCGGCGCCTCCCAGGACGGCCCCAAGTCGGGCCGCGGCGGAGCGGCGCGCGGCGGCGCCAAGGGCGGGCCGAAGCGCCCGCAGGGCCGGGGCGGCCGCAGCGCCCCCGCCTACTCGCGTGAGTACGAGACGCGGGCCGAGGAGCGCAACCGCGAGCGGTACGCGGGCAAGAAGGACGTGAAGCTCCCCAAGACCTTCCCCGGCGCCGAGCAGGAGGGCGAGCGGCTGCAGAAGGTCCTGGCCCGCGCGGGCTACGGCTCGCGGCGCGCCTGCGAGGAGCTGATCGAGCAGGCCCGCGTCGAGGTGAACGGCGAGATCGTCCTGGAGCAGGGCCTGCGGGTCGACCCGGAGAAGGACGAGATCAAGGTCGACGGCCTGACCGTCGCCACGCAGTCGTACCAGTTCTTCTCGTTGAACAAGCCCGCCGGCGTCGTCTCCACGATGGAGGACCCGGAGGGGCGGCAGTGCCTCGGGGACTACGTGCAGAACCGGGAGACGCGGCTCTTCCACGTGGGCCGGCTCGACACCGAGACCGAGGGCGTCATCCTGCTCACCAACCACGGCGAGCTGGCGCACCGCCTGACGCACCCGAAGTACGGCGTGAAGAAGACCTATCTCGCCGCGATCGTCGGGCCCATCCCGCGTGACCTGGGCAAGCAGCTCAAGGACGGCATCCAGCTGGAGGACGGGTACGCGCGCGCGGACCACTTCCGGGTGGTCGAGCAGACCGGCAAGAACTACCTCGTCGAGGTGACGCTGCACGAGGGCCGCAAGCACATCGTGCGGCGCATGCTCGCCGAGGCCGGGTTCCCGGTGGAGAAGCTGGTGCGGGTCTCGTTCGGGCCGATCACGCTCGGCGACCAGAAGTCGGGCTGGCTGCGGCGGCTGTCCAACACCGAGGTCGGCATGCTGATGCGCGAGGTCGACCTCTAGACCGCACCCGCGGATCCGCCCTGGGCGCGTCCCCCCCCCGTATCCGCTCGGGCCGCGTTCCCGGATCCCCTTGTGGTGGACCACCCCCTCTCTTTATAGTCGTAGAGACCATTAAAGAGAGGGGGTGGTCCTGCATGCAGGGCTATGACAAGCACGCCTACGAGCCGTTCGCCGTCACCGTCGACCTCGCCGTCTTCACCATCCGCGAAGGCCGGCTGCATGTGCTCCTCGTCGAGCGCGGCGAGCAGCCGTACGCGGGACGCAGAGCGCTGCCCGGCGGATTCGTGCAGCCCGACGAGGCGGCCGAGACCGCCGCGCGCCGCGAACTCGCCGAGGAGACCGGCCTGTCGGACGTCGCCGGGCTGCACCTGGAGCAGCTGCGCACGTACAGCGAACCCGACCGGGACCCGCGGATGCGCGTCGTCTCCGTGGCCTTCACCGCACTCGTCCCGGACGCGCCCGAGGCGCAGGCGGGCAGCGACGCGGCCCGCGCCGACTGGCTGCCCTACCGCGCCGAACGGCCGTCGTACGCGCCGCTCGCCTTCGACCACGACCGGATCCTCGCCGACGCCCACGACCGGGTCGGCGCCAAGCTGGAGTACACCGGTCTCGCCACCGCCTTCTGCCCGCCCGAGTTCACGCTCGGCGAGCTGCGGCAGGTCTACCAGGCCGTGTGGGGCGCCGAGTTGGACCCCGCGAACTTCCGCCGCAAGGTGCTCGCCACGCCCGGACTCGTCGAGGCCGTGCCCGGCGCGGCCCGGCTGACCGGCGGGCGCGGCAAGCCCGCCGCCCTCTACCGCGCGGGCGGCGCCACCGCCCTGCACCCCCCGCTGCTGCGACCGGAAGGACGTTCCTGATGACGACCACGCCCACCAAGGGGGCCGCCACCGGGGCCCTTCTCGGCCTCGCCCTCGGGGACGCGCTCGGCTTCCCGACCGAGTTCAACGACGTCCCGCAGATCCTCGCCAAGTTCGGGCCCTGGCGGCACATGGAGCTGCCCGCGCAGGCGTACATCACCGACGACACCCAGATGACCCTCGCCCTCGCCCGCGCCCTGACCCGGCTCGACGGTCGACTCCTCGGCGGGCCCGAGGAGTTCGCGCGCCAGGTGCGCCGGGAGTACATCGCCTGGAACGTGTCGCCCGACAACAACCGCGCCCCCGGCGCCACCTGCATCCGCGCCTGCGAGCTCCTCGCCGACGAGGCCCGCGACTGGCGCGACGCCAGCCAGGTGCACTCCAAGGGCTGCGGCGCCAACATGCGCGTCGCCCCGCTCGGCCTGCTGCCCGGCCTCGACGACGACGTACGGGCCGGCGCCTCGCAGCTCCAGTCCGCGCTCACCCACGGCCACCCCACCGCCCTCGCCGCGAGCGACCTCACCTCGTACGCGGTACGGCTCCTCGCCGACGGCGTCGACCCCGTCGGCCTCGTCGGGCGGCTGCGCTCGTACGCCCTGCAAAACCGCACCACGTACCGCGAGGAGTGGCTCGGCGACCTGTGGACCCGCTCGCAGGACCCGAGCGCCGAGCACTTCGCCGCGCGCGGCTGGGACGAGTGCCTGGCCGTCCTCGAACGGCTCGCTGCGGCGCTCGCGGACGCCAATGAGGAGCTGGACCCGTGCCTGGCCACCGGGCAGGGCTGGATCGCCGAAGAGGCCCTCGCCACCGGCCTGTTGTGCTTCCTGCTCTTCCCCGACGAGCCGGTCACCGCGCTGCGCCGGGCCGCCTGCACGGCCGGCGACTCCGACTCCATCGCCTGCCTCGCCGGGGCCTTCGCCGGCGCCCACCTCGGCGCGGACGCCTGGCCCGCGGACTGGGTGGCACGGGTCGAGCACCGCGACGAGCTGCTGGCGCTGGGCGGCCGGTGGGACGCGTGAGGGTGCCGGCTCTTCGCAGCGCCGGGCTCCCGGACCTCGACCTCGGGCCGGTCGTCGCCGAGCAGCCCGATCCGCTGCTGTTCGCGACGGTCTCCGGGGCGCACCTGTACGGCTTCCCGTCCCGCGACTCGGACGTCGACCTGCGGGGTGTGCACCTGCTGCCCGTCGAGGCGCTGGTCGGGCTGCGCGAGCCGGAGGAGACACGGACGCGGATGTGGGAGCGGGAGGCGGTCGAGATGGACCTCGTCACGCACGACCTGCGCAAGTTCGTACGCCTGATGCTGCGCCGCAACGGCTACGTCCTGGAGCAGCTCCTCTCCCCGCTCGTCGTGCACAGCTCGGACGCGCACACCGAGCTCGCCGCTCTGGCGCCGGGCGTCCTGACCTCCCATCACGCCCACCACTACCAGGGGTTCGCACGCACGCAGCGCCGGCTCTTCGCCAGGACCGGCGAACTCAAGCCGCTCCTGTACACGTTCCGGGTGCTGCTGACCGGGATCCACCTGATGCGTACGGGGGAGGTGCAGGCCCACCTCCCGAGCCTGCTCGACCTCGTACGGGCGCCCGGCTACCTGCCCGAGCTGATCGCCGCCAAGGCGGAGGCCGAACACGGCGCCGCGCACGTGGACCACGCGCGCGTGGAGGCGGATCTGGACGCGCTGCAGGGGGAGCTGGAGGCGGCGCAGGCGGGGTCGGGGCTGCCGGACGAGGTGGCGGCGCACGCGGCGTTGCACGACTTCGTGGTGCGGGTGCGCGTCGGCTGAGCGGACGGACTAGGGCGCGGCGAGGGCCGAGGTGCGCCTGACCCGGTACAGGAAATCCGTCACACGCGCGGTGTCGGGTTCCGGAGGGAGAGGGGAGCGGCGCGCCGCCCGCTCCGTCTGCTCGGCGAGGGCCGTCATACGGGACTCGACCTCCGGCCAGGGCACCTCCCCGCGCTTGACCGCCAGCAGCTCCTCGCGGGCGTCTCCGACGTCGATCGTCAGCCGGCCCGTACGCAGCAGGTCGCGGCAGGACATCAGCAGCCGCAGCAGATGCATGGCGTGCTTCCAGCGCGGGGCGCCGTGCGTGCGGACGTCCGCGTCGAGCTTGCGGCGCTGGCCGAGGGCGTACCGCGCGAACGTCTCGTGCGCCCGCAGGGACAGGAACGCCCTGCGCAGCGCGAGCAGTTCGCGGCCCGTGGCGTCGCAGTGCTCGACGAGCGGCGAGTGCAGGCACTCCAGGATGTTCGGGTTGGCGCGCAGCGCCAGCTCGCAGAACCGCTCCAGCTCCCACGAGAACTGCTCGTCGAGCGGCCCCTCCACATGCGTCGGCGGCTTGTGGAAGTGCCAGTACGACCAGGTGGGCGCGAGGAAGACGCCACGGCGGTCCGTGTCGCTGTCGTCCGTCGCCAGGCCGAACGCGCGAGACCCCATCACGCAGGCGTAGACGGTGTGTTCACGCACCAGCTCCTCGGGGCCCGGCACGTCGGCGGGGGTGCGCGCTGCGTCGTCGGTGTGCATGCCGGGGGAGCGTACGCGAGGGCCGGCGAGGGCGGCCGCCGGGTGGCGGGGCGGTGGGCGGCGGGCGACATTGGAACCGCCCGTGCGGTCCCGCGCGGGCGCCCCCACGAAAGGCGTACGACGGTCATGGCAGGCAACGATCTGGGCGGGCTTCTCGGCGGACTCCTCGGCGGCGGGCAGGGCGGCGGACCGCAGGGCGGCGCGGGCGGCACCGGCGGCATCCTCGGCGCGCTGCTCGGCAGCCTCCTGACCGGCACACGCGCGGACGCGACCGGCACACGCGCGGGCGCCGACAACCCCCTCGGCGGCCTCCTCGACATGCTCACCAGATCCGGCCTCGGCGACCGCGGCCAGCTCGACTCCTGGGTCGGCACCGGCCAGAACCGGCCGCTCAGCCCCGACCAGGTCAAGCAGGCGGTGCCCGACGAGACCCTCGACAAGGTCGCAGCCGACGCCGGAGTCAGCCGCGACGAGGTGGCCGACCAGGTCGCCTCCCAGCTGCCGCAGGTCGTGGACAAGCTGACCCCGGAGGGCCGGGCGCCGTCGGCGGCGTCCCTGGAGGACCTCATCCGGCAGCAGCAGCTCTGAGGTCCCTGGCACTGGACCCGTCTCGGCTGACGAGCGCCGCGCACCGCTGTCCGTGCGGCTGACTACCCTTGGCCCGCACAGGTTTCGCAGACGAGGACAGTCGAGGAGCAGCAGCGTGGCGGTACGAGCGGTCCGGGGAGCCGTCCAGCTGGAGCGGGACGACGCCCGGCACATGGACGAGCAGGTCGGCGCGCTCCTCACCGAGGTCCTGCGGCGCAACGACCTGACGCAGGACGACCTGATCAGCGTCTGGTTCACGGCCACCCCCGACCTGCACAGCGACTTCCCGGCGGCCGCCGCCCGCAACCTGGGCATCACCGACGTACCCCTGATCTGCGCCCAGGAGCTGGACATCGAGGGCGCCATGCCCCGCGTCGTACGGCTGCTCGCGCACATCGAGTCCGACCGGCCCCGGTCCGAGGTGGCGCACGTCTACCTCGGGGCCGCGGCCGCCCTGCGCAAGGACATCGCCCAGTGAGAACAGCCGCCGTCATCGGAACCGGCCTGATCGGCACCTCCGTCGCCCTGGCCCTCGCCGGCCGCGGCGTCACCGTGCACCTCGCCGACCACGACCCCGAGCAGGCCCGCACCGCCGCGGCCCTCGGCGCCGGCACCGACACCCCGCCCGAGGGCCCGGTCGACCTGGCGGTCGTCGCCGTGCCGCCCGCGCACGTCGCCGGCACCCTCGCCGAGCTGATGGGCCGCGGCGCCGCCCGCGGGTACATCGACGTGGCCAGCGTCAAGGGCGGGCCGCGCCGCGAGCTGGAGGAGCTCGGCCTCGACCTGAGCGCGTACATCGGCACGCACCCCATGTCGGGCCGCGAACGCTCCGGGCCCCTCGCCGCCACCGCCGACCTCTTCGAGGGCCGTCCCTGGGTGCTCACGCCCACCCGGGACTCCGACACCGAGGTGCTCAACCTCGCCCTCGAACTGATCTCGCTGTGCCGGGCCGTGCCGGTCGTGATGGACGCCGACGCGCACGACCGCGCCGTCGCCCTCGTCTCGCACATGCCGCACCTGGTGTCCAGCATGGTCGCGGCCCGCCTGGAGCACGCCGAGGAGACCGCCGTACGGCTCTGCGGCCAGGGCATCAGGGACGTCACCCGGATCGCGGCCTCCGACCCGCGCATGTGGATCGACATCCTGTCCGCCAACCCCGGCCCCGTCGCCGACCTGCTCGCCGAGGTCTCCGCCGACCTGGACGAGACGGTCCGGGCCCTGCGCGCCCTGCAGTCCGCCGACGCGGAGAAGCGGGACGACGGCGCCCAGGGCGTCGAGCGCGTCCTGCGCCGCGGCAACGCCGGCCAGATCCGGGTCCCCGGCAAGCACGGCTCGGCCCCGGTGTCGTACGAGACGGTCACCGTGCTCATCGACGACCAGCCGGGCCAGCTCGCGCGGATCTTCGCGGACGCGGGCGCTGCCGGGGTCAACATCGAGGACGTGCGCATCGAGCACGCCACCGGCCGCCAGGCGGGCCTGATCCAGCTGACGGTCGAGCCCAGGTCGGCCCCGGTCCTCACGGCCGCGCTGCGCGAGCGCGGCTGGTCGATCAGGCAGTAGCGGCCGGCCGCCAGGCACCAGCGGCAGGCCGTGGCAGGCCGTGGCGGCGGGGGCGTCCGTACCCGCCGTGACCTGCTGCGACGGCGGTTGTCCACAGCCCCGTAAAGAGCAACGCCCCGAGCCAGTAACCTTGTCCGGGGCGTTTCTCGCGCCCACCACCTGCCCCGTGCACTGAGAAAGGTGTCCGTCCCCCGTGGAAACCGCCGCAAACGCCGCCCCGGCAGCAGTGATCGTCGCCATCGACGGCCCCTCCGGCACGGGCAAGTCGAGCACCTCCAAGGCCGTCGCCGCGCAGCTCGGCCTGAGCTACCTGGACACCGGCGCCCAGTACCGCGCCATCACCTGGTGGATGGTGAACAACGGCATCGACATCGCCGACCCCGCCGCCATCGCCGCCGTCGCCGAGAAGCCGGACATCGTCTCCGGCACCGACCCGTCCGCCCCGACCATCACGGTCGACGGCACGGACGTCTCGGGCCCGATCCGCACGCAGGACGTCACCTCCAAGGTCAGCGCCGTCAGCGCCGTGCCCGAGGTGCGGACGCGGATCACCGAGCTGCAGCGCTCCATCGCCCGCGGCGCCCAGGGCGGCATCGTGGTCGAGGGCCGTGACATCGGTACGACGGTGCTGCCCGACGCCCACCTGAAGATCTTCCTCACCGCCTCCCCGGAGGCCCGCGCGGCCCGCCGCAGCGGCGAGCTCAAGGGCGCCGACGTCAACGCGACCAGGGAAGCCCTGATCAAGCGGGACGCCGCCGACTCCGGCCGCAAGACCTCGCCCCTCGCCAAGGCGGACGACGCGGTCGAGGTCGACACCACCGAGCTCACCCTGCAGCAGGTCATCGAGTGCGTCGTGACCCTGGTCGAGGAGAAGCGGGCCGCCGCGTGACCGTCTCGTCCTCCGCCGCCCGGCCCTCCGGGAAGGGCGCCGCGGCTCCCTCCGAGAAGGGTGCGGAGGTCGGCCGGCGCATCGGCGTCGGGCTGATGTACGGGCTGTGGAAGCCGCGCGTCCTCGGCGCCTGGCGGGTGCCCGCGAGCGGACCGGTCATCCTGGCCGTGAACCACGCGCACAACCTCGACGGCCCGATGCTGATGGGGACGGCGCCCCGGCCGGTGCACTTCCTCATCAAGAAGGAGGCGTTCGTCGGCCCGCTCGACCCGTTCCTGCGCGGCATCGGCCAGCTGAAGGTCGACCGCGCGAGCACGGACCGCACGGCGATCACGCAGGCGCTCGACGTCCTGTCGGAGGGCGGGGTCCTCGGCATCTTCCCCGAGGGCACCCGCGGCGAGGGCGACTTCGCGTCGCTGCGCGCCGGCCTGGCGTACTTCGCGGTGCGCAGCGGGGCCCCGATCGTGCCGGTCGCGGTCCTGGGAAGCTCCGAGCGCCAGGGACGGTTGATACGGGGGCTGCCCCCGCTGCGCAGCCGGATCGACGTCGTCTTCGGCGACGCCTTCGAGGCGCAAGAGGGGGCGCGAAGCTCGGCCAAGGGCGGCGGTGGGAGACGGGCGGGCGGGTCGGGTCGGCGCACGCGCAAGGCGCTCGACGAGGCCACCGTGCGCATCCAGGAGCGGCTCACCGCCCACCTGGAGAACGCCAGGCGCCTGACCGGGCGCTGAGCGAGACTTTGAGTAGTGGACCGCGCACTGCGGTCCATCGATGACTGATGACAGAGGTACGGACTTCATGAACGAGCAGAACCACTCCGGCGGCTCGGACGAGCACGACCACGGAGCGCTTGGCGACGCCGAGTACGCGGAGTTCATGGAGCTCGCCGCGGAAGAGGGCTTCGACCTGGAAGACGTCGAGGGCGCCATCGAGGAGGCGGGCCACGGCCCGCTGCCCGTGCTCGCCGTCGTCGGCCGCCCCAACGTCGGCAAGTCGACGCTGGTGAACCGCATCATCGGCCGCCGCGAGGCCGTCGTCGAGGACAAGCCGGGCGTCACCCGCGACCGCGTCACGTACGAGGCGGAGTGGGCCGGCCGCCGCTTCAAGGTCGTCGACACCGGCGGCTGGGAGCAGGACGTCCTCGGCATCGACGCCTCCGTCGCCGCCCAGGCCGAGTACGCGATCGAGACCGCCGACGCCGTGGTCTTCGTCGTCGACTCCACGGTCGGCGTCACCGACACCGACGAGGCCGTCGTCAAGCTGCTCCGCAAGGCCAAGAAGCCCGTCGTGCTGTGCGCCAACAAGGTCGACGGCCCCAGCGGCGAGGCCGACGCGCACGCCCTGTGGTCCCTCGGCATCGGCGAGCCGCACCCGGTCTCCTCGCTGCACGGCCGCGGCACCGGCGACATGCTGGACGCCGTCCTGGAGGCGCTGCCCGAGGCCCCGCTGCAGACCTTCGGCGGCACCGGCATCGGCGGCCCGCGCCGGATCGCCCTGATCGGCCGTCCGAACGTCGGCAAGTCCTCCCTCCTGAACAAGGTCGCGAAGGAGGAGCGCGTCGTCGTCAACGAGCTGGCGGGCACCACCCGCGACCCGGTCGACGAGCTGATCGAACTCGGCGGCGTCACCTGGAAGTTCGTGGACACGGCGGGCATCCGCAAGCGCGTCCACCTGCAGCAGGGCGCGGACTACTACGCCTCGCTGCGCACCGCCGCCGCGGTCGAGAAGGCCGAGGTCGCGGTCATCCTGATCGACGCCAGCGAGTCCATCTCCATCCAGGACCAGCGCATCGTCACGATGGCCGTCGAGGCGGGCCGCGCCATCGTCGTCGCGTACAACAAGTGGGACACCCTCGACGAGGAGCGCCGCTACTACCTGGAGCGGGAGATCGAGACCGAGCTCGGCCAGATCGCCTGGGCCCCCCGCGTCAACGTCTCGGCGCGCACGGGACGGCACATGGAGAAGCTGGTTCCCGCGATCGAGACGGCCCTGGAGGGCTGGGAGACCCGCGTGCCGACCGGCCGCCTGAACTCCTTCCTAGGCGAGCTGGTCGCCGCGCACCCGCACCCGATCCGCGGCGGCAAGCAGCCCCGCATCCTCTTCGGCACCCAGGCGGGCACCAAGCCGCCGCGCTTCGTGCTCTTCGCCTCCGGCTTCATCGAGCACGGCTACCGGAGGTACGTGGAGCGCCGCCTGCGCGAGGAGTTCGGCTTCGAGGGCACGCCGATCCACATCTCGGTCCGCGTCCGCGAGAAGCGCGGCCGCAAGAAGTAACCCGAGCGGGAGCCGCCGCGCCCCTGGGCGGCCACGACAGACGCGTGCGCCGTACGACGAGACCGGAGAACCGGCCGTCGTACGGCGCACGCGTCTGTCGGTGAAGGGCTTTGCTGGTACGGGAGTTCAGCTCTCGCGGCGGCGGGCGGGCGGGAGCGCGGGCGGCTGCCGGTCCCGGTTGCCGTTGCCGTCGGGGCGCGGGGGCTCGGCGACGAACCAGAAGCTCGGCGGGGTGTACCCGGTGTGCGCGGGGGGCGTCGAGCCCGCGCCGGGATACCGGGATCCGGCGGAGAAGCCCCGGAACCTCAGATCCTCCTCACCGCTGCGGTCGCCCGGCAGGGCCCGGAAGAACCGGCGCCACTCCGAGTAGAGCGCGTCGTAGATCGGTGTGGCCGAGCGTTCCGTCGTGGTGTCACGGGACGGGCGCATCGGAGGAATCTGGTGGTGGGAGGGGTCGTATGGCGGCACGTATCGCCCAACGACCCGAGGGCCCGATCGGATGCGGTGAACCGGCGTGCGATCACCGGCGATCCGTCGGGCCCTCGTCGTGCGGACGCGGGATCAGGTGCCCGCGAGCGGCATCGTGGCCGCCACGAGACGGCCGTTGACGGCGGCCTTGTCGAGGGCGTCGCGCAGCAGGTCCTCGCGCGGCTGGCGGCCGATCGTGCCGACCGGGGCCGCGAAGACGATGACCTTGCCCAGCTTGGAGGCGGCGGTGCGCCAGCCGTCGGTGACCTGCAGCGGCTGGTGCGCCTGCCACCAGGCGACGGGCGAGCCGCCGTTGCCCGGCTGCAGCACCGCGTGCAGCTGGCCGACGGCGAGCAGCACGGACCAGCCGGGCAGCACCGTCGGCACCTCCTTGACCTGGCCGAGCGGCTGGAAGCCCTGCTCGCTCAGGAGCGCCAGGAACTGGTCCTCGCCGCCGGTGGTGCCGGGGCGGGCGATGGGACCGGTGGGCTCCACGACGAGGGCCGGGTAGAGCTCGTCGTGGAGCAGCACGAGGCCGCTGGTGACGCCGAGGGTGGCGGGCTGCGGCTGTGCCCCGGCGGGCGCGGCGGGCGCGGCCTGCGGGGACGCGGCGGCGGGTGCGGGAACCCCGGCGGGGGCGCCGCCCTCGCCGGTGATGGAGCGGACGGCGCCCTGCAGCTGCTCCTCCGCGACCTTCACGACCTGGGAGGGCAGGCAGGTGGCGTGGGCGAAGGCCAGGACCGCGGTCTCGTCCCCGATGAACAGCACGGTGCTGGTGCGTTCCTGCGCCGAGTCGCCGGGGGTGCGGCAGGAGGTGCAGTCGTAGCTGCCCGGGGAGTTGTCGCCGGCGAGCAGCCGGTCGGCCTCTTCGTCGCCGATCTCGGCGCGTACGTCGTCGCTGACGTCGAGCATGCGCGGCACGGGTGCTCCTAGGAGTTCGGTACGTCGTTCGATGCGTGGACGGCCGGACGGAGCCCGGCCCATGAAGACTTCAACGGGAGACCCGCGGGCCAAGTCACGCCGCACGCCGTACGGAATCAGGCCATCGGCAGCGGATTGCGAGGGAGCTCCCGAAATCGCGGAGTGCGGGAACTTCGGGCGCATGTACGGAAGTTGACGTTCCGTTTTGACGGGGCGCGCAGGCGTTGCGGGAGGGGGCGTGCACTCGGCGCGCGGCCGTCCCGTGCGCCCCGGCCGCCTCTCGTCCGACCGGGTGCCGGTCCGGGGCGGTGGGGCGCGGCGGCGCGGCGGTCCGTACGGCGGTTGATTGGCTGACGCGATGTCGAACACTCGTGTCTGGTTCGTTGCCCTCGCCGCAGCTCTCCTCTCGTGTGCGCCCGTGTCCGCCACCGCCGCCGAGCCGCCGCCCACGGTGGACGAGAAGCCACGGGAGGGCGCCGCCGGAGCTCCCGGCGCGGCCTCCGGCTCCGCGAAGGCCCTGAAGAAGCCGCGCAAGTGCGGGCCGGGGAAGTCGCCCTGGACGTGTCTGGCCGAGTGCGAGAGCAGCGGCCGTTGGGACGCCAACACCGGCAACGGCTTCTACGGCGGCCTGCAGTTCTACCAGCCGACGTGGAAGGAGCACGGCGGCCTGAAGTACGCCCCGCGCGCGGACCTCGCCACCCGCGAGGAGCAGGTCAAGGTCGCCGAGAAGGTGCTGGTCAGTCAGGGGCCGAAGGCGTGGCCGGTGTGCTCGAAGGGCATCCGCTTCGACCGCCGCGTCCACAAGGTCGCCCCCGGCGACACCCTCAGCTCGATCGCCCGCCGCTACCACGTCGAGGGCGGCTGGCAGACGCTGTACGAGGCCAACCGGAAGACGATCGGCAAGTCCCCGGACCGCATCTCCGTGGGCATGCTCCTCACGATCCCGAACCTGACGGCCAAGGGCCGCATGATCTGACCCGGCCCCGGGCCGGACCCGCGCCTCACCGGACCTCCCCCGCCTCCCCGCTGAACGCCACCGCCCCGCGCCGCAGTTCGTGCACGAGCACCGGGCGCGGGGCCGTGCGCAGGGAGGCGGGGAGTTCTTGTTCGGCGAGGACGACGGTGGCGGGGAGGGCGGCGAGCAGGTCGTACGTACGGGCCGCGAGGGTGGGGGACATGCCCTGGGCCGGCTCGTCGAGGAGGAGGACGCGGGCGGGGGAGAGCAGGGCGCGGGCGACGGCGAGGATGCGCTGCTCGCCGCCGGAGAGGGTGCCGGCGGCGCGGGGGAGGAGGGGGCGGAGCTCCTGGTAGGCGTCCAGGGCGGGCGCGAAGTCGCCGTGGCGGGCGGCGAGTCGGAGGTTCTCGGCGACGGTCAGCGTGCCGAAGACGGCCTCCCGGTCGGGTACGAGGGTCAGGCCGCGGGCAGCGCGGGCGTGGGCGGGGAGCCGGGTCACGTCCTCGCCCCGCCACAGGACGGCGCCCGCGGAGAGGCGGACCGTGCCGGCGAGGGCGCGCAGGGTCGTCGTACGGCCGGAGCCGTTGCGGCCGAGGAGGACCGTGACGGCGTCCTCGGCGACGACGAGGTCCACTCCGTGCAGAGCCTCCAGGGGGCCGTACCGCACGCGTGCGGCGCGGAGTTCCAGTACGGCGGTCATGGCTCGGCCGGGCCTTCGCGCGGGACGGCGAGCCGGGCGAGGACGTCCGCCGGCGGGCCGGTCGCGGTGATGCGGCCCGAGGCCAGGACGTGGACCGTGTCGGCGAGGTGCGCCACCAGGTCCAGGTCGTGCTCGACGATCAGCAGGGCCGTGCCCTCGGCCGCCAGGGTCCGCAACAGGTCGGTGAGCGCGGCCACTTCGGCGGTGTCCAGGCCCGCCGCGGGCTCGTCCAGGAGCAGTACGTGCGGGGCGCCGGCCAGCGCGCGGGCGAGCTCGACGCGGCGCAACGTCCCGGTGGGCAGGCGTGCGGCGGGCCGGTCGCGCACGGGGCCGTCGAGGCCGAGCAGGGACAGGGCGCGGCCGACCGTTCGGGCGTCGCGCACCCGGCCCTGCTCCGCGCCGACGGCGACGTTCTCGGCGACCGTCAGGGACGGGAAGACGGCGAGCTGCTGGAACGTACGGGCGATGCCGAGGCGGGCGCGGGCGTGCGCGGGCCGGTCCGTGAGGTCGAGGCCCGCGAACCGCACCCGGCCCGTCATGACGGCGTGCGGCCCGACCGTCCCGGCCAGGCAGTGGAACAGGGTGCTCTTGCCCGCCCCGTTCGGCCCGACGACCCCCGTGATCCGCCCGGCCGGAACGTCGACGTCCACCCCGTCGAGCGCGGTGAACTCGCCGTACCTGACGCTCAGTCCGCGTCCGGTGAGAGGGCCGGGGGGCGGGGAGGGTTCGGCGGGGGAGCGGGGCGCGGCCGGGCGCGGCCTCGACGGAGGCCTCGGGGGCCGCGCGGGCGAGTCGGCGGCCGGGGGCGCCGGTGGGCTCGGCGGCTCGAAGGGGCTGCCCGGGGTGCGGCCGGGGTGCGCGGGGGCGCGAGTCCGGGGGCGGGGTGCGGCGGCAGGCGGGCCTGGGCCGACGGTTGCGCGGCGCAGGTGCCACCGCGCCACCGCGGCGCGCAGCGCCCTGTACGGGAAGAGGCGGCGCAGGGCTGAGGCGCCGCGCGGGCGCTCTCGGGGTGCGGTCGAGCCGGCCGGAGCAGGGCCGCGCCGTGCGGTGGTGCGGTCGGGGCGCGGGGGTGGTCCGGCCGTGGGCACTCGCGGTACGGGCGAAGCCGCATACCGCCCCCGCAACCGTGCCGCCGCGCGCAGTGCCCCGTACAACTTGCTCGGAACGCGGGCGAGGAGGGCCGAGGCGCTGCTGCGTCGATGCCGCTGGGGCGGAACGGTTGTGGGGGTTCGTGGTGCGGTCGGGGGCGCGGGCCGGTGCCGGAGCCGGGACGCTGCGCGCCGCGCCGCGTACGGGAAGCGCCCGAGCAGGGCCGAGGCGCTGCCGCCCGGATGCCCGCGCGCCGCCGTCGAACCGGCGGCAGCCGTGGGTGGTCCCGGTGGAGCGGTGGTCGGGGCGACCGCGGGGCCGGGCGCAGTCGTACGCGGCCTCGCCGGCGCGGTGGTCGGGACCGACGCAGAACCGGGGCGGGCAGTCCGCCGCCCGGAAGCCCGCAGGTGCTGTGCCACCCGCACGCCCAGCGGGGTCAGTACCCCTGGCTCACCCCGTCGCCGCAGCCGTCCCGCCGCCGCGCGCAGCGCCTCGTACGGGCCGCCGGGGAAGCGGCCGAGCAGGACCGCCAGTACGCCGACGGCCGCTGCCGCGACGCCGCCGCGGGCGCCCTCGTCGAGACCGACCAGGAGGGCCGCCGCGAGCAGGGCGCCGAGGAGGGAGTCCGCGCCGAGCACGACCACCGCCGCGAACCACAGCAGTCCGCGGACCGGGTCGAACGCCGCCGGGTCGAAGGCGCGTACGCCGAGCGCGAGCATGCCGCCGCCGAGTGCGGCGAGCGCGGCGCCCGCCACGAACGCGCCGACCTTCAGGCGCGCCACCGGCACCCCGGCCGCCGCCGCGCCCGCCTCGTGGTCCCGCATCGCGGCGAGCGCCCGCCCGGTGCGGCCCCGGCGCAGTGCGGCGACCGCTGTCGACGCGGCGCAGAGCAGGGCGAGTTCGAGGAGGTAGTACGCCCGGTCGCCGTCGAGCCCGGCCGGGCGGTCGAGGCCGAGCCCGGACGTCGCGTACGGCTGGTCGAACACGAAACGGCTGACGCCCACGCCGACCGCGAGCGTGGCGAGGGCGAGCGCGAGGCCGTGCCGCCGGATCGCCGGGCCCCCGGTGAGCAGGCCGAGCGGCGCGACGAGCAGCACCGCGAGGCCGAGCGCCGCGAGCGTGGGCAGTGCGGGCAGCCCGGGGAACCGCCCGGCCGCGAGCAGGGCCGTGAAGAGGGCGCCGAGCCCCGCGTACGCGGACTGGCCGAGGGAGATCTGCCCGCCCCTGCCGGTGACCACGACGAGCGACAGCAGGACCACGGCGAGGGCCGGGACCTGGACGGCGGTGTGCAGGTCGGAGCCCGCGAAGCCGAGCGGCAGCAGGAACAGCACGCCCGCCACGAGCCACGCGCCCGGCGGCGTGCGCACCCGCGCGGTGGCGGTGCGCGGCAGCGCCGGCCGGCCGCGCCCCCGCCCGGGGTCGGGCAGGACGAGCGCAGCGACGAGCAGCGCCACCACGAACAGGTTCGCCCCGACCGCCTGCAGCAACGGTTCGCCCCGGCCGCCGGGGTGCAGCCGGGTCAGCTGGGCCTGCGCGACGCCGAGGCCGAGCGCGACGAGCACCGCGATCGGCAGGCTCCGCATCCCGGCGGCCACGGCGACGGCCACGACTTCCATCACGAGCAGCGGCAGGCCGTACGGGTCGAGCCGTACGTACGGGGCGAGCAGCACGCCCGTCAGACCCGCGGTGAACGAGCCGAAGGCCCAGCCGGCCGCCGCCACCCGGTCCGCGTCGATGCCGGAGACGACGGCCAGGGAGCGGTTGTCGACGACGGCCCGCAGCTCCCCGCCGAACCGCGTCCAGCGGCCGACCGCGGCCACGGCGAGCGCGAGGACCAGCGCCGCCCCGAGCTGCACCCAGGGCGCGCCGCCGGACAGCAGCTCGGGCGCGTCCGCGCGCGCCCCCTGCCCCCACACGAGCGCCGCCCCGCCGACGAGCAGCACGAACACCCCGATCGACGCCACCAGCGTCTGCGCCGGATCGCCCCCGAGCACCGCGAGCGGCCGGAACACGCCCCGCTCCAGGACGAGCCCGATCCCCGGCGCCGCCACGCACAGCGTCACGAGCGCGGCGAGCCACAGCGGCCAGCCCCACTCCACGGCGAGCTGGCGCAGCAGGTACGCGCACACCATGGCGACGGCGCCGTGCGCGAGGTTGAGCACGCCGGTCGCCCGGTACGTGACGATCAGGCCGATCCCGGTGAGCGCGGCCGCACTGCCGACGGAGAGCCCGGCGAGCGTGAGGTCGTACGTCAGGGAGGCCATGTCAGGGCTCCGGGTCCGCCTCGTCCGGGCTGTGCCCCTCGGGACCGTGGCTGGCGGGCTCGCAGATCGGGCACGGGGCGAGGCCGGGGCCCGGGCCCGCCCGTACGGCCTCCGGTCTGCCGACGACCAGCGGGCAGTCGGCGCGGTGGTACAGCGTCCCGCCCGGCACCTGGACGAGCTCGTCGCTCCGCGGGCCGGACGACGCCGCAGCGGGGGTGCCCGGGTCCGCCGCGACCAGCAGCTCGTACAGCTCCCGCACCCGCTCCCCGGACCGGTCGTTCCCCGCGCCGACCAGCAGGATCGCGCCCGCGACGATCAGGGCGGCGCCGGGCGCCGTGCAGGACGCGAGATACGGGATCTGCCGCTCGGCGAAGCGCTCGCCCGAGACCCCGTACCAGCCGAGCACGCACAGCACCGCGCCGAGGGCGAGCGCGCCGGAACCGGCCCAGAGCAGGAGGCGGGCGGTGCGGAGTCGGGCGGTGCCGGGCCGGGAGGTGCGCATCCGAGGCTCCCCGGGGTGAGAACAGTGCGCTGTATCCAAGAAAACCGTGCTCTGTATCTATTTGTTCATGTCAGGACAAAGCTTGCACTCTGCCCCCGGGAAGCCGACCCTGAAAGCACCGGGCAGCCCCTGCCCGGAGGAACGACCCGGCGGTGAGCCAGATGCTCGGGAGCAGCAGTCACAGCAGGGGTGGGAGGCGCGTCGCGGCCTGGGCGGCCGCCGCGATGCTGACGGTCGGGGCGGCCGTCGCGGGATGCGGGGACGACGGCGACGGCGGTACGACGCCTCCGCCCGAGCCGTCCGTGGAGCGCACCGAGGAGGCGCCGGGCGAGAAGAGCCCGGCCGCGCCCGAGGACGCCGCGGCGGCGGAGCGCGAGGTCAAGGAGAACTGGGAGAAGTTCTTCGACGCCGAGGTCCCGCTGAACCAGAAGGAGGCGGTCCTGGAGAACGGCGCCGAGATGAGACCGGTGCTGCAGGCCTTCGGCTCGGACCCGCGCGGCAAGCAGGTCGAGGCGAAGGTGACCGACGTGAAGTTCACGTCGAAGACGCAGGCCGACGTGACGTACACGCTCACCCTCGACGGTCAGCCCGCGCTGCCGAACGCCTCCGGTACGGCGGTCGAGCAGGACGGCACATGGAAGGTGTCCGTCAAGACGCTGTGCGCGCTTGTGCAGATGAACAGCGGCAATGCCTCGCCGGTTCCGGGCTGTTGAGGTCCTGCTCACGGCCCTGCTCGCGACGCTGACCCTGCTGCTCGGCGCGGCCTGCGGAAGCCGGGTGCCGGAGGGCGAGTTCACCGGGCGCGGCGCCGCGAGCGAGCCGCCGCCCCGCGCCGAACCGTTGCGCGTCGGCATCCTGGCCAGCGCCACCAGCCCCGTCGGCGGCCGCGCCTTCACCGGCCCGCGCGAGGGCGCCACCGCCTGGTTCGAGCGGCTCAACGCCCGCGGCGGCGTCGACGGCCGCCGGGTCGAGGTGCACACCTGCGACGACGGCGGCAGCCGGGTCGGCAACCAGGAGTGCGTGCGCGAACTCGTCGACGAACGGCACGTCGTCGCCCTCGTCGGCACCGCCGTCCTCGACTACGCGGCCGCCCCGCGCGTCTCCGCCGCCGGCGTCCCCGACATCGGCGGCCAGCCGGTCGGCCCCGCCTACGAGACGTATCCGCACCTCTACTCGATCTACGGCAGCCTCGCGCCGCGCACCGGGGACGCGCCCGGCTGGGACGGGAAGCTGTACGGCGGCACCGAGGTCTACCGCTACTTCAAGCGCGAGCACGGCGCCCGCACCGCCGCTGTCGTCTCGTACAACCAGTCGGCGTCCGCCGCCTACGCCCGGTTCGTCGCCGAGGGGCTGCGGGCCGAGGGGTACGACGTGGTCACCGAGCAGGTCGACTTCGCGCTGCCCAACTTCCGCGCCGTCGCCGCCGACCTGAAGGAGCGCGGCGCCGACCTGGTCTTCGACGCCCTCGACACCCACGGCAACGCCCGGCTCTGCAAGGCCCTCGACGCGGTCGGCGCCCGCCTCACCGCCAAGGTCACCACCGCGCAGAACTGGACCGACACGGTCGCCGCGGACTACAAGGACGCCCCGCACTGCCGCAACGCCCTGTGGGCGGCCGGCTCCAGCCGCAACCACCAGGACACCGGCCACCCCGCCGTACGGGAGTTCCGGGACGCGATGAAGGGCCGGCCGCTGTCGCAGTGGGCGCTCGAAGGCTGGGCCGCCGCCATGTGGTTCACGGACGCGGCGAAAACGTGCACACGCGCGGAGCCCGAAACCGCCGCCACGCGCGCGTGCCTGGACGCGTACCTGGAGCGGGGCGAGCCCTACGACGCGGACGGCCTCCTGATCCCCGTCGTCTTCGAGCACCGCGACGCACCGCCCACGACCCGCAACACCTGCCTGTCCGTGGCCCGTTGGCGCGACGGCGAGGGCTGGGTCACGCAGAGCGGCGACATGAACCGCACCTGCTTCGACGTACCGCAGCTGCCGTACGAGCCCTGAGCGGCGCCTGTTCGCCACACCTGCCCTGATGTGCGGGAGCTCCCACGGGTTCCCGAAATCGCCTACCAATAGCGCAACTGTTCAGGAACAAGATGATGATGACGCCCAACCCCCACCCCCCGGTTTCGGTCTAACCCAGCGGTAGGCGGACGAGACCGGACTGTCCGCGGGGAAACGTGGGATACGGGGACGCATGCATATCTCATTCCTGATACATAACGCGTACGGAATCGGGGGGACGATCCGGACGACCTACAACCTGGCCAACACCCTGGCCGAACAGCACGACGTGGAGGTCGTCTCGGTCTACCGGCACCGCGACGAGCCCGTCTTCCGGGTCGACCCCAAGGTGCGGGTCCGCCACCTCGTCGACATCCGCAAGGACACAGCGGGATACGAGGGCGACCACCCCGAATTCCGCCGCCCCGCCCGCGAGTTCCCGCGCGCCGAGGGCCGCTTCGAGCAGTACAACGCGCTCACCGACCGTCGCATCGCCGACCACCTCGCGACCGTCGAAGCCGATGTCCTCGTGGGCACCCGCCCGGGCCTCAACGTCCACATCGCCCGCCAGACCCGCCGCGGCCCGCTCCGCGTCGGCCAGGAACACCTCACGCTCGACAGCCACTCCAAGGCCCTGCGCACCCAACTGCGCGGCGTCTACCCCCGCCTCGACGCGCTGACCACGACGACCGAGGCCGACGCCGCCGCCTACCGCAGCAAGATGCGCCTGCCCGGAGTTCGCGTCGACGCCATGGCCAACCCGGTGCCCGCACCCGAGGTCGCGCCCGCCGACGGCACCGGCAAATGGGTCGTCGCCGCCGGCCGGCTCGCCCCCGTCAAGCGGTACGACCTGCTGATCCGGGCCTTCGACCAGGTGCGTGCCCAACGCCCGGACTGGCGCCTGCGCATCTACGGCGGCGGCAGACAACGGGACGCCCTGCGCGCCCTCATCGACGAACTCGGCCTCTACAACCACGTGTTCCTCATGGGCCCCGCCCACCCCATCGACCCGGAGTGGGCCAAGGGCTCCGTCGCCGCGGTCACCTCCAGCCTGGAGTCCTTCGGCATGACCATCGTCGAGGCCATGCGCTGCGGCCTCCCCGTGGTCGCCACGGACTGCCCGCACGGCCCGGGCGAGATCATCGACAACGGTGTCGACGGCCGGCTCGTCCCCGTCGGCGACGTCGAGGCCATCGCCGCCGGACTCCTGGAACTGATCAACGACGACGAGCTGCGCGGCCGGATGTCCGCCGCCGCCCTCGTCGACTCCCGGCGCTTCGACCCCGCGCGGATAGCGGAGCGCTACGAATCGCTGTTCACCGATCTGACCGCCCGCGGCCCCGCCGGACCGCTCGGCCGGTTCCGCGGCTCGCTGCACCGCACCCGCGGCGCGATGCTCGGCGGCGCCTACGCGGTCAGGGACGCGGGGCGCGCCGCCCTGAGAAAGGGACGGACCGCATGAGCACCCTGCTGCCCCCGCCGCTGCCCGACGAGGTGCACCCGAACCCGGACGCCGGGGCGGTCCAGGACCCCGCCGGTCAGGACCGCGCCGCCGCACCCCGCGCCGACTGCGTCGCCGACTCCGCCGGCGGGCTCACCTTCGACCTCGCCGACCTCGGCCGCCCCGGCGCCGCCCATCTGCTGCTGCGGCTCCGCGAACGGCAGCCGCACGCCCGGCACACCGAGACCCGGCTCCCGCTCACCCCGGCCGCCGACGGCCGGCTGCGCGCCGTGCTCCCGTCCAGCGTCCAGCTCGCCGAGGGCCGCTGGGACGCGTACGTCGACCAGGGCGACGCCGCCCCGCGCCGCCTCGCGCCCGGCGTGAACGACCTGCGCTCGCTCGTCGACCGGATGCCCAGCGGAACCCGCCCGCACGTCGCCGTCCGCATCCCGTACGCCACCAAGCACGGCAACCTCACCATCCGCGCCTGGCACCGCGCCCCGCACGCCGAGGCCGGCGAACTCCTCATCGACGGCGCCGAGTTGACCGTACGCGGCCGGCTGCTCGGCACGCCCTTCGGCCCGGCCGGGTACGCCGAGCTGCGCGCCCGGAAGCCCGCCGACGGCGCCCGGCGCGTCGAACTCCGGGCGTCCGGCGGCGAGTTCGGGCTCACGGTGGCGTACGCGGACCTGGCCGACGCGCCCGGCATCTGGGACCTGTGGCTGCTGCCGCAGGGCGAGCACGGGCCGCGGGCCAGGGTGGCGCGGCTGCTCGACGACGTGGCGGACAAGAAGCCGATCTTCACGTACCCGGCCGTCCGCACGGGCACCGCGGCCGTCGGCCCGTACTACACGCGCGACAACGACCTCTCGCTGCGGGTCACGGAGGTGGACTGAGCGGCCCCGGATCGCGGACCGTGGCTGTCCGCGACCGCTGGCAGACTCGACCGCATGTTGGAGACCTCGGCACGACTCCTGCGCCTGCTCTCGCTGCTCCAGGCGCACCGCGAGTGGTCCGGCGCCGACCTCGCGGACCGGCTCGGCGTCACCCCGCGCACGGTCCGCCGCGACGTCGACCGGCTGCGCGGCCTCGGCTACCCCGTGCACGCCTCACCCGGCACCGGTGGCGGCTACCAGCTGGGCGTCGGCGCCGAGATGCCGCCGCTGCTGCTGGACGACGAGGAGGCCGTGGCCGTCGCCGTGGGCCTGCGCACCGCCGCGGGGCAGGGCATCGAGGGCATCGACGAGACCTCCGTACGCGCCCTGGCCAAGCTGGAGCAGGTGCTGCCGGACCGGCTGCGCCGCCGGGTCGGGGCCCTGAACGCGTACACGGTGCCGATGCTGCGCGGCCCGCAGCCCTCGCCCGTCGACCCCGAAGTGCTCACGGAACTCGCCCACTTGTGCCGCGACGGGCAGCGGCTGCGCTTCGAGTACCGCGACCACGCGGGCAACGCCACCCGCCGCACCGTCGAACCGCACCGCCTGGTCTGCACCGAGCGCCGCTGGTACCTGGTCGCCTGGGACCTGGACCGGGACGACTGGCGGACCTTCCGCGCCGACCGCATCACCCCCAAGCCCCCGCACGGCCCCCGCTTCGCCCCACGCACCCCGCCCGCCCGGGACCTGGCCGCGTACGTCTCCGAGGGCGTCTCCCGCAGGGCGTACGCCGAGCAGGCCCTGGTCCGCCTCTTCGTGCCGCTCGCCGAGGCCGCCGCGGACATCTCGCCGTCGACCGGAACCCTGGAGGCGGAGACCGGGTCGACATGTCTGCTGCGGACCGGGGCGGGCAGCCTCGACGTGATGGTGATCCACCTGATGCTCCTGGGCGTCGAGTTCGAGGTCCTGGAGCCCGAGGGACTCACCGAGCACCTCAGGTCGGCGCGGGACCGCATCTCGCGGGCACTGGACCGCTCGGCGACGGCTGCCGCCGGCACGCGTCCGGCACCCGGCGAGGACCACGTCCGACCCGCCCGGTTTTAGCCGTACGGCGCGGGTCGGACACCTGCCGGGAAAAGCCCCGGGGAATTCGCGTACGGCCTGCGGGGAAAGACCGCCGAGGCATCCGCGGAAAGTCCCGGAAATGCGATCTGCGGGCGCCCGGTACGCGAATGGCGCGAGCGGCACGGGGAATTGCCGGGCGGGCCGGAACAATGGGGGACCCCTCGTTCGTGTGAAGCGGGAATCGGCAAACACATGTGGCGATCCTGTGACACAAGCGTGACCTCGGGGGTGCAAGTGACCCTGGGTGCGCCCCTGTCGGCGCTTTTCGGCGGCCCTTTCACTTCCCGCCGCACGCGGCCTACGGTGGGCCGTATGGCACCCATACCGACACCCCCCGCCGAACCCCAGGACACCCCCGACGCGTACGTCGGACTCGACGCCGAGGGCGCCGAACGGCTCGCCCGCGAGCGCGGCTGGTCCACCGTCAGGGCGCTCCCGCCGGGCGCGATCGTGACGATGGAGTACCTCGCGGGACGGCTCAACTTCGAGGTCAGCGACGGCACGGTGAAGCGCTGCTGGAAGGGCTGAGGGCCGCCCGGAGGGCACGTACGGCGAAGGCCCCGGCTCCCCCTGTTGGAGGGGGGAGCCGGGGCCTTCGCGCGCGGGGGAGTTGTGCGTACCGCCCCCGCGGCCTGGGGGTCAGCCGCCGGCCACCGGGCGGGCCGGGGCGGGGCGGGCCGTGCGCGTCGCGGGGTCGGCGTGCGCGGGCCGGCGGCTGCCGGTCGGCGTGACCGGTGAGCGCTCCGAGCGCAGCGTGTGCCGCTGGGTGCTGAAGTGCGCCCCCGTACGGCTGCTGTGCTGCACGGCGCCGACCGGCTCGCGGACCGGCACCTCGTCGTCGGCGGGGACGGGCTGCGGCAGCGGCGTGGGCGCGCCGGCGGGCGCGGGCGCCGTGGCGCGGCCGCGCAGGCCGGGCAGGAACCGGTCGCGCTGGGCGAGGATCCAGGCCTCGGCGCGGGTCACGAGCGGCTCGAACCAGGGCAGCGCGAGCAGGATGAGGAGACCCGCCGCCCAGCCGAGGAGCACGTCGCTCAGCCAGTGCGTGCCCAGGTAGACCGTGCTGAGGCCGACGCCGAGCGAGACCACCGCGGAGAGCGCCGACAGATAGCGGCGGGCCCGCGCGGAGGACGCGAGGTAGGCGAGGATGCCCCAGGTCACGACGGCGTTCGCGGTGTGGCCCGACGGGAATATGTCGCCCGTCAGCCACATCTCGTTGGAACCGATCTGGGTCGCGTAGTGCGGACCGAGGCGGCCCATGCTCAGCTTGGCCGCGCCGACCGTGACGTTGAGCAGCAGCAGCGAGGTGCCCAGCATCAGCAGCGGGCGCAGGGTGTGCTGCCGCCAGGAGCGCCAGCCCAGCCAGGCCGCGACCATCACGGCGGTGGGGCCGCGCTGGCCGAGCACCACGTAGTAGTCGATGAAGGCGTGCAGCTCCTGCCACTGCTGGTAGGGCCGGAAGAACATCAACTGCCAGTCGAGCCGCACCAGCCAGGACGTGTTGATCACGGCCACGACGATGAGCACGTAGAACACCAGCGTCGAGCCGAACAGCACGATGCGGTGCGGGCTCATACGCGGCGTTTCGAGGCTCGCCGGCCGTTCGGGTTCCCGGTCTAGCCGGGCAAAGAGCCGGTCCAGACGGGTCAGGTTTGGTTCGGTACGCACTCAATCGACGCTACAGCGAGTGAGCGCGTGACCCGGCCGAATCACGGGGTTTGTGATGACGATGTGATGTGGGATTGATCTCAGCGGGGGAGTAATTCGGGAGCCCCGAGTAAAAGCTGATGACCGGGGATCGGTATTTATTCGATCTTCATCTGCTGTGATTCCGGATGGCCTGTGAATTCATTCCGTGCGGCTCCGGGCAATTCCCGGCGGCGGGCCGGCCCCGGGCCGCGCGATGATCACGGGCCGTGTCCGCGCCTGCACGGAACGGCCGGATCACGGCGGTCCCGACCCGTTCAGCCAGAACGCCCCGTACACCGCGGACCCCGCCGCCACCACCGCGAGCAGCGCCGCGACCCGGGCCGTCCGCCACCGCGCCAGGCCCGCCGCGAGCGGCAGCAGCAGCGGGAAGGCGGGCAGCAGCAGCCGCGGCTTGGACCCGAAGTACCCCGAGGCGCAGAGCGCGAGCACGACGACGATCCCGCAGTACACGAGCAGCGCGGGCGGCTGCTGCCGCCGTACGCCCAGCACGTACAGCCAGATCACCAGGCCCACGCCGACGATCAGCCCGAGCCCGGCCAGCACCGACGGGAACGACGTCAGCATCCCCCCGACGAACCGCGCGAACGCGATCCCCCCGTCGAACCCGTTGCCCCACTGCGCCTGTACGTCGAGATAGCCGAGGATGCCGTCGCCCGTCCGCCGGCCCACCCACAGCACATAACCGGCCGCGCCCAGCGGGGCGAGCAGCACGCCGAGCACGAGCCGCGGGGCCGCACGCCGGTCCCGCGCGACCGTCAGCGCCGCCGTCACCCAGATCGCCGCCACCACCGCCATGCCCACCGGCCGCGTCAGCCCCGCGAGCGCCGCGAGCGCGCCCGCCCACACCCACCGCTCCCGCAGCACGGCCCACAGCGCCCACGCCGCGAGCGCCGTGAACAGCGACTCGCTGTACGCCATCGACTGCACGATCCCCACCGGCAGCACGGCCCACAGCACCACCGCGCACACCCCGGCCCGCGACCCGTACAGCCGTTCCGCGATCAGGAAGATCGCGAGTGCCGCCGCGAGCGAGGCGAGCCAGGCGACCACGAGGCCCGCGTCCGCGTACGACAGCGGGCTCACGGCCGCGCCCAGCCGCTCCAGCCACGGGAGCAGCGGGAAGAACGCCAGGTTGGAGTGGACCGAGCCGTCCGGCAGGCGGGTCTCCCAGCCGTAGCCGAAGTCGGCGACGCGGGTGTACCAGAGCGAGTCCCAGCGCCCGGTCAGCAGCGTGTGCGCGCTCTTGCCGTTCACCGCGGACCACACCGCGAGCACCGCGAGCCCGAGCGCGCGCACCCCCGCGTACGCCCACAGCGCGGGCGCGGCCCGGCGCAGCGCACTGCGGGCCCGGCCGCGGCGGTCATGGCGGTCGGTCGTCGGAACGATTGGGTCAAGATCGGTCACGGGCTCGATTATGGGCGGAGCGGGGAACCGCATACCCCCGGGCGGTCGTAGAGAAGAAGGGGGGAGTGACACGGGGGAGAGGGGGTCGGGCGTGGCGTATGCCACACGTCGTCGTTCAGCAAGGTGAGAGGTGGGACACCCACCCCCGCTGTGAACTCGCGTACGCTGACTGCTCACTCGTACACCCGGTCGGGTCCCCGCCGCTGGCAGAGCCGCCGCCGCCGACCGCCTGAGTACGGGATCACTGGGAGGTACTGCATGACCGGGACGACCACGGCTGCTCCGAAGCGGCCCTCGGCTTCCCGGTTCCTGGAACGCATGGGCATCGGCCGGCCCGAAGGCGCCAACCGCTGGGTCGTCCTCATAGTCCTGTGCGTCAGCCTCGCGATCGTCGCCATCGACTCGACCGTGCTGCACGTGGCCGTGCCCGCCGTCACCGAGGACCTCAAGCCCGGCGCGATCCAACTGCTGTGGATCGTCGACTCGTACCCGCTGGTCTGCGCCTCGCTCCTGATCCTCTTCGGCACCCTCGGCGACCGCGTCGGCCGCAGAAGAGTCCTCCTCCTCGGGTACGGGCTCTTCGGCGTCGCCTCCGCGATGGCGGCCCTCGCCCACGAACCCAAGACCCTGATCGCGGCGCGCGTCCTGCTCGGCGTCGGCGGCGCGATGATCATGCCCGCGACGCTCTCCATCGTCCGGCAGGTCTTCCCCGACCGGCGCGAGCGCGCCCTCGCCATCGGCATCTGGAGCGCGGTCGCCGCCGTCGGCGCCGCCGCCGGACCGCTGCTCGGCGGCTTCCTCCTGGAGCACTTCTGGTGGGGCTCGGTCTTCCTCATCAACATCCCGCTGATGTTCGCCAGCCTCCTCGTCGGCCGCTGGCTGCTCCCCGAGTCCACCGGTGACCGGGACGGCCCGTGGGACGTGATCGGCGCGCTGATGGCCGCGGCCGGACTCTTCGGCGTCGTGCTCGGCATCAAGCGTGCGGGCGGCGGCGAAGGCGTCGTCAGCCCGATGACGATCGTGCCGTTCCTGGTCGGCGCGCTGCTCCTGGTCCTCTTCGTCCGCAGGCAGCGGCGCCGCAAGCACCCGCTGGTCGACCTCAGCCTGTTCTCCCGGCCGGCCTTCGGCACCTCCGTCGGCTGCATCATCATCGCGATGCTGGCGCTGGTCGGCCTGATGCTGATCGCCGCGCAGTACCTGCAGCTGGTCCTCGGACTCTCGCCGCTTGAGACCGGCCTCCGGATGGTGCCGCTGACCCTCGCCGCGATGGCCGGCGGGCTCACGGGCTCGTCGATCCTGCCCCGCCTCGGCCCGCGCGTGATGGTCTCGCTCGGCTTCTGCCTCACCGCGATCGCCGTCCTCACGCTCACCTTCATGGGCCACAAGGACAATCTCGCGCTGCTCCTCACCGGCTTCGTCCTGCTCGGCTTCGGCCTGCAGACCACCCTCTTCGGGGCGTACGAGTCGATGCTCAGCGACGTCAGCCAGGGCCAGGCGGGCGGCGCCGCGGCCATCGGCGAGACCTCGTACCAGCTGGGCAGCGGCATCGGCATAGCCTTCATCGGCAGCGTCATGAACGCCGCCTACGGCCCCCGCCTCGACGCGGTCCCCGGCGTCCCCAAGGGCGACGTCGCCGCCGCCCGGCATTCCATCGGCGAGGCGTACGAGATCGCCCAGGGCCTGGACTCCGGAGCGGGCGACGCCCTGCGCACCGCGGCCCGCGACTCCTTCGTGCACGGACTGCACGTCACCCTGTACGCCAGCGCGGGCCTGCTCCTCCTCGGCGCCCTCGCCGCGCTGCGCCTGCCCCGCTCCATGGACCTCGGCGCCGCGACACCGGACGACGAGGCCGCCCAAGCCGCCCCGGCCCCCGAGACCGCGCAAGCCGCCCCGGCTCCCACGGACACCGCGGCGCCGCAGCCCGGCCGCAAGACCGCCCCGGCCCAGCGGGACCACGAGGCCCTGGCCGCCGAGTCCTCGGCCTGACCCGCAGGGGCTCCTCGGGGCAAGGGCACGCTCTGGACGTGCGGCTTCCCCGAGCCGTACCGTCGGCAGCGCACCGTGACTACCGCTGCTAGTTTTACGTGTCCGGAGGCCCCGCCATGCCGTCCTCGTCCCGCCCCGCCCCGCCGCCGTTCGACCCCGCCGACCCGCTCGGCCTCGACGACCTCCTCGACCCCGAGGACCTCGCGATCCGCGACACCGTCCGCGCCTGGACCCAGGACCGCGTCCTGCCGCACATCGCCGACTGGTACGAGCGCGGCGAACTCCCCGGCGTACGCGAACTCGCCCGTGAACTCGGCGGACTCGGCGCCCTCGGCATGTCCCTCACCGGCTACGGCTGCGCGGGCGCGAGCGCCGTGCAGTACGGCCTGGCCTGTTTGGAGCTGGAGGCCGCAGACTCCGGGATCCGCTCCCTCGTCTCGGTCCAGGGCTCCCTCGCCATGTACGCGATCTGGAAGTTCGGCTCCGAGGAGCAGAAGCAGCAGTGGCTGCCGCGGATGGCGGCCGGCGAGGTCATCGGCTGCTTCGGCCTGACCGAGCCCGACCACGGCTCCGACCCCGCCTCGATGCGCACGCACGCCAAGCGGGACGGCACGGACTGGGTGCTGACCGGCCGCAAGATGTGGATCACCAACGGCTCGGTGGCCGGCGTCGCGGTCGTCTGGGCGCAGACGGACGAGGGCATCAGGGGCTTCGTCGTCCCCACCGACAGCCCCGGCTTCGCCGCCCCCGAGATCAAGCACAAGTGGTCCCTGCGCGCCTCGGTCACCAGCGAACTCGTCCTGGACGGGGTCAGGTTGCCCGCCGACGCGGTGCTCCCCGAGGTCACCGGGCTGCGCGGCCCGCTCAGCTGCCTGAGCCACGCCCGCTACGGCATCGTCTGGGGCGCGATGGGCGCGGCCCGCTCGTCCTTCGAGGCGGCGGTGGACTACGCGCGGACGCGGGAGCAGTTCGGCAGGCCCATCGGCGGCTTCCAGCTCACCCAGGCCAAGCTCGCCGACATGGCCGTCGAACTGCACAAGGGGATCCTGCTGGCCCACCACCTCGGCCGCCGCCTGGACGCGGGCCGACTGCGGCCGGAGCAGGTCAGCTTCGGCAAGCTCAACAACGTACGAGAGGCCATCGAGATCTGCCGCACCTCACGGACGATCCTCGGGGCCAACGGGATCTCGCTCGAATACCCCGTGATGCGGCATGCGACGAATCTCGAATCGGTGCTGACCTACGAAGGCACCGTCGAGATGCATCAGTTGGTGCTCGGCAAGGCGCTCACCGGGCTCGACGCGTTCCGGTAGACCGGAGCGGTCCGGGGGGAGTCGGTGAGCGGCCCTGCCGCTAGCTCTGGTTGAAGAAACCGTCCGAAGGCCGGCTCGTCGCCTCGCCGTTGACGATGGCGGTGTCGGCCGGGGTGAGCAGGAAGACCCGGGTCGCCACCCGCTCGATGGAGCCGCGCAGACCGAAGGTGAGTCCGGCCGCGAAGTCCACCACGCGCTTGGCGTCGGCGGGGTCCATCGACGTGAGGTTCATGATCACCGGGACGCCGTCCCGGAACAGCTCGCCGATGGCGCGCGCGTCCCGGAAGCCGTCGGGGGCGATCGTGCCGATCCGGCGGCCGGCCTGCGCGGCCTGCTCGTCGGCGACCCGCACCCGGGGGTCGGTCACCCAGGCCTCGCCGGACTCGGGGCCCTCGGCCGCGTCGTCCTCGTAACCGTCGTAGTAACGCTCGTCATCGTTGTCGTCGACGAGGCCAAGCCAGGCACTCGCCTTGCGCACCGATCCCATGGACGCCTCCTCTCAAGCGGTTCCTGCCGTCCGCAACCCCTATGGTCGTCCATGATGCTGATGGAGCGTTGCTCCGACCAAGCGGTTAGTCGCTTCACGGGCCTTTCGTGACGCTACTGGTGCAGAACGCACCCCCATTCTCCAAGGGTCCTGCGAGGCCCGGCTGCTGACAGTGAGTGAAATATGACTTGTCGGCGCGTACGGGTGACGGCGGGCGTGTCGAGGTGCCGTCGGTGGCCGATACGATGCGGTCGCACGTCATCAGCGACTCACGGGGGAGCCGTCTTGTTCGGCATTGTCAGGCCCTGCAGCCACCGTCTCGGCGAAGGCCTCAAGACGCAGTGGATGGCCCATCTGTGCGGACTCTGCCTCGCGTTGCGCAGCGATCATGGCCAGTTCGCGCGGGTCGTCACCAACTACGACGGGTTGCTGGTCTCGGTTCTGACGGAGGCTCAGGCCGAGCGGACCACCGGATGGCGGCGCAGCGCCGGGCCCTGCCCGCTGCGCGGAATGCGCGGCGCCTCGGTCGCGCAGGGCGAGGGCGCACGGCTCGCCGCGGCCGTCTCGCTGGTGCTCGCCTCGGCCAAGGTCCGCGACCATGTGGCCGACGGGGACGGCATGTTGGGGCGCAAGCCGGTGGCCATGGCCGCGCGCCGGGTGGCCCGCTCCTGGGACCGGGCCGGGGCGCGCACCGCCGCCGACGTCGGCTTCGACACCGCCGTGCTCGTGGACGCCGTGAGCCGGCAGGAGGGCATCGAGGCGCTCGCCGGACCCGGCACCTCGCTGCTCGTCGTCACCGAGCCGACCGAGACCGCGACCGCCGCCGCCTTCGCGCACACCGCGCAGCTCGCCGGCCGGCCCGGCAACGCGGCGCCGCTCGCCGAGGCCGGGCGGCTCTTCGGGCGGCTCGCGCACCTCCTGGACGCCGTCGAGGACCGCGAGGAGGACGCCGCGCGCGGCGCCTGGAACCCGCTCGCCGCGACCGGCACCTCCCTCGACGAGGCCCGCAGGCTCGCCGACGACGCGCTGCGCGGCATCCGACTCGCCCTGCGCGACGTGGAGTTCACGGACTCGGCGCTCGCGCACCGGCTGCTCGTGCACGAACTGCCGCGCTCCGTCGACCGCGCCTTCGGCACCACCTCCTGCTCCCACCAGCAGCTGGGCCCGGCCGGCGGACCGGTGTCCGGGCCGGTGGATCCGTACGCCTCGTACCCGCAGGGGCCGGGCGGCCCCGGTCCGTACGCACCGCAGCAGCCCGGCCCCGGCGGTCCCGGTGATCCGTACGGGCCGTACGGGCCGGGTGGACCGGGTGGTCCCGGTGGGCCGTTCGGGCCGCCGCCGGGTGGGCCGCGGCCGCCGCGCCGGGACCGGCGGGGGCTGATCGCCGGGTGCCTGGTGTGGGCGGGGCTCGCCTGTACGTGCCAGCTGTGCTGCGGGACGCACGAGGACCCGTGGAGCCGGGAGCGGAAGGAGGGGCTGTGCAACGACTGCTGCAGCGCCTGTGACTGCTGCTCCAACTGTGCCGACTGCTGCAGCTGTTGCGGAGGGAACGGCGGCGAGGGCGGCGACGGTGGCGGCTCCGGCGGTGACGGGTGTGACTGCTGCGACTGCAACTGCGACTGCGGTTGCGGCTGACTCGTTTGCGGCGCTTTTTGCAGCGGACAGCATCCGGAACGACGACTTCCGGCCATCCCCGGGTCCCGGACGGATGCGGGCGAATCGACAGGTTTCATCACGGCGCCTCAACTCCGTTCCCTCCGGGGTGAGTTGCGTACGGAACCCGGAGCAGGGCTCGTACGTCATACCCCCGACGAGCGACCCCGACGGCACGCGCGGCTGACCGCGAAGCACCCGCCGCCGGGGCCGGGGTGCGTCATGCGCAGACGGCCGAAAGGCGCCCTTGTGTGCCCTCCGCCGCAACCGAATACTCCGAGCCAGCGCTTGTCAGGGGCACAACGAATTCGGATTCCGGACGCGGAACCCGGAACGGCCGCCCCCGGCTGCGCCTCACGGGCCCGCTCCTCCCAGGCGGGCCCCCGATTCCCCTCGGAGGAACGCGAAGTGAGGATCAAGCGCACCACCCCCCGCAGCAGTGTCGCGAGACGTGTGTCCCTGGCCGCCGTGGCCGGATCGCTCGTCGCCGCCGGCGCGTTCGCCGCACCCGCCGCCAGCGCGGACGAGGCCACCACCTACAGCAGCGCCCAGCTGAACAAGGCGAGCGACGCGGTGCTCGAGGCCGACGTCGCGGGCACGGCCTGGAACGTGGACCCGAAGACCAAGCGCGTCGTGGTGACGGTCGACAGCACCGTCTCCCAGGCCGAGATCAACGAGATCAAGCGCGAGGCCGGCTCGAACGCGGGCGCCCTGAAGATCGAGCGCACCCCGGGCAAGTTCAGCAAGCTGCTCTCCGGCGGTGACGCGATCTACGCGTCCAGCTGGCGCTGCTCTGCCGGGTTCAACGTCCGCAATTCTGCTGGTACGTACTACTTCGTCACCGCCGGTCACTGCACCGACGGCGCGGGCACCTGGTACACCAACTCCTCCCGCACCACGACCATCGGCCCGACGGCCGGGTCCAGCTTCCCGGGCAACGACTACGGGCTCGTGCGCTACTCCAACACCGGGCTCTCGCACCCGGGCACCGTCGGCGGCCAGGACATCACCAGCGCCGCCGACGCGACGGTCGGCATGTCCGTCACCCGGCGCGGCTCGACGACCGGCACCCACAGCGGCTCCGTGACCGGCCTCAACGCGACGGTCAACTACGGCGGCGGCGACATCGTCTACGGCATGATCCGCACGAACGTGTGCGCCGAGCCGGGCGACTCCGGCGGTCCGCTCTACTCCGGGACCCGGGCGATCGGGCTCACCTCCGGCGGCAGCGGCAACTGCTCCAGTGGTGGTACGACGTTCTTCCAGCCGGTGAAGGAGGCGCTGAGCGCGTACGGGGTCAGCGTGTACTGATCCGTACGGGATCTGCGCATTCCGCGCGCGCGTCGCATTTCGAGCCCCCGCCCGAAGTTCTGGGCGGGGGCTCGTTCTTGTCCCCTCCCCGCCCCTTCCCGAAAGCCTCCGGCGGTGGTCTTTCGGCTTTCCCGCCGTCGTGGTTGCTCGCGCAGTCCCCCCGCGCCCCTGGGGGCAACGCCCTCCGGCGCCGTGAAAATTCAGCCCCTCCGGCTGGCCCCGTGCCGACGGCAGTCTTTCGGGAAGGGGCGGGGTGGGGAGAAAAGAATCGGCCAGTGTGGCTGTGGAGGCGGAGGGCTGGTCGCGGGTGTGGGGAGGGATTGTGAACGGCGGGAGGCCGGGGCGTGGTTGTCGGGTGCGCGTCCGGAAGTCGACCTTGTGTGCCCCCTGTGAACGTGGGAATAGTGACTCTCACCCGTTGGCATGGACGCGGCTATTGCACTAAGGACGGATATGTCGCTTCTGTGCCCGTGTACGCCTTCAGGGCCCGGTGAACCCCACCGATCCGGACCCGACCCCCCACAGGAGGACGTGACTTGAAGCACCGTCGCATACAGAAGCGCCGCGCGGCCGTCGCGGGAGCGGGCATAGCCGCACTCGTCGCCGCCGGCGTCACCATCCAGAGCGCGAACGCGAGCGACGCACCCGCCACGCCGGAGCTCAAGACCCTCACCGCCACCGCGGCCGGCAAGCTCGGCTCGGTCCTCGGCAAGGACCTCGGCGCGGACGCGGCCGGCGCGTACTACGACGCCGAGTCCAAGTCGCTCGTCGTGAACGTCCTCGACCAGAAGGCCGCGGACGTCGTCGAGAAGGCCGGCGCCAAGGCCAAGGTCGTCGAGAACTCGCTCGCCGAGCTCAAGGAGACCCGTAGCGACCTGATCGAGAAGGCCAGCACCAAGGGCGTGTCCTGGGCCCTCGACCCGAAGACCAACAAGGTCGTCGTCACCGCCGACCGCACGGTCCAGGGCGCCGAGCTCGCCAAGCTCACCAAGGCCACCGACGCCCTCGGCGCGCAGGTCGAACTGAAGCGCAGCAAGGGCGAGTTCAAGAAGTTCATCGCCGGCGGCGACGCCATCTGGGGCGGCAGCGGCCGCTGCTCCCTCGGCTTCAACGTCACGGTCGGCGGCGAGCCGCACTTCCTGACGGCCGGCCACTGCACCGAGTCGATCCAGGAGTGGTCCGAGGAGCAGGGCGGCCCGGTCATCGGCACCAACGCCGGCTCCAGCTTCCCGGACAACGACTACGGCATCGTCAAGTACACCGGCGACACCGAGCACCCCAGCGAGGTCAACCTCTACAACGGCTCGACGCAGGCCATCGCGCAGGCGGGCGAGGCCACGGTCGGCCAGCAGGTGCAGCGCAGCGGTTCCACCACGCAGCTGCACGACGGTGAGGTCACCGGCCTCGACGCCACGGTCGACTACGGCAACGGCGACGTCGTCAACGGTCTGATCCAGACCAACGTCTGCGCCGAGCCCGGCGACAGTGGCGGCGCGCTCTTCGCGGGCGACACCGCGCTCGGGCTGACCTCGGGTGGCAGCGGTGACTGCTCCTCGGGCGGCGAGACGTTCTTCCAGCCTGTGCCTGAGGCGCTTGAGGCGTTCGGGGCGGAGATCGGCTGAGGTTCTTCCGTACTGTTCGAGGGCTCGGTCCGCTTCGGTGGGCCGGGCCCTTTCCTTTTCCCCTCCCCGCCCCTTCCCGAAAGCCTCCGGCGGCGATCTTCCGGGTGCCGCGCCGTCGTGGTTGTTCGCGCAGTTCCCCGCGCCCCTGTCGGGGCGCCCTATCGGGTTGCCTCCCGGCGGTCGTGGCGGAGCAAGGAGAGCAGCAACGTGACCGCCGCCGAGCCGACCGCCCACGCGGCGAGCACCAGGAACGGGCCGCCCGCGCCGTTCCCCCTGAAGTACGCGATCGAACGCGCCGCGAACGTGCCCGCGCCCGGCGGCAGTACGGGACCGAGGCCGCGCCAGAAGCCCGGCAGCAGCGGGTACGGGTACGCCCCGCCCGCGCTCGGGTTGCCGAGGACCACGACCACGATGATCGCGAGGCCGATGCCGACCACGCCCGCGATGCCCTGGAACGCGAGCGTGAGCGCGCCGACCGCGAAGACGAGCAGCGCGCCGAGCCCCCACAGGGCGGGCACACTGCCCGGCAGTGCGTCCAGCCATGGACCCGCGATCAGCGCGCCGAACAGGCCGGCCACCACCGAGTAGAGCAGCATCACGCAGAGCCGGATCAGGGCGCGGGCCGGGTTGGCGGGCTTGGCGCCCGCGCTGATCGCCAGGGCCGAGGCGCACAGATAGCCGCCCACGCACCAGCCGACCACGAGATAGAAGGAGGAGAGGCCGCGGGCGTCCCCGGCCGCGCCCGGGACCACGTCCTCGACCTTCAGCGCGCGCTTCTGCGCCCGCTCGGCCGCGCCGACGACCTGTTCGAGCGCCTGCGAGAGGCTGCCGCCCGCCGCGCTCGCGACCAGGAGGCGGTCGCCGGGGGCGCGCGGGTCGACGAT
The DNA here is from genome assembly GCF_046098215.1 of Streptomyces sp. Da 82-17. Lineage (NCBI taxonomy): Bacteria > Bacillati > Actinomycetota > Actinomycetes > Kitasatosporales > Streptomycetaceae > Streptomyces > Streptomyces sp. Da 82-17. The sequence goes on along the minus strand of NZ_JBJURH010000003.1, from coordinate 410,971 downwards.
CAGCGCGCCGTCCACGCCCCGCTCCCGGATCTGTTCGAGGGCCTCCGCCTCGTCCCGTACCGCGCGCGGTTTCAGGGGCTCGTCCGGCAGGGCCCGCAGCTGTTGCACGGCCTGGGCCGTGACCTGGGCGTTCGGGCCGGTCACCGCGATCGGGATCCGGTGCGGCTCGGGCTGGTGGAAGGCGCCGATGTACGAAGCGATGAAGGCGAGCTGCACCAGGAGCACGCCGATGACCAGAAGGCCGGTGCGGGCGCTGACCGCGTCCCTGACCTCGTGGAGAAATCCGGTGTTCGGGTCGCCGTCCAGGCCGCCGCCGCGTGTGGTCCTCGTCATGCCCCCACGCTCGACGGGCCGCCCCGAGGCCGCAGCAGGGCGGGCCCGAACGGGTGAGCGGCGGCCGGTCCGACCCGTCCGGCCGATCTTGCCGCCCCGCGGGGTCGTACGTACGTTCGAAACTGGTCTATGGTGGAGAAGGGGATGCCGAGAGCGAAGGTTCAGGTGGGTTCAGGAGGTGCGTGTGCCGGGGTTCACGCATCTGCACACCGCCTCCGGGTTCTCCGTGCGCTACGGCGCCTCGCACCCGGAGCGGCTGGCCGAGCGCGCCGCCGAGCGGGGCATGGACGCGCTCGCGCTCACCGACCGGGACACCCTGGCCGGGGCGGTGCGCTTCGCCGCGGCCTGCGAGAAGGCCGGGATCCGCCCGCTGTTCGGCGTCGACCTGGCGGTCGCCCCCGCCGTACGGGAATCCGGCTCCGCGCAGGAGAAGCGGCGCACCCCCGTGCGCGGCGGGGCCTTCGTCGACGAGTCCGCGCCCCGCGTCACCTATCTCGCCCGGGACGGCGCCGCCGCCTGGGCCGAGCTCTGCCGGCTGATCACCGCCGCCCACCGGGACGCCGACGGCGCGCTGCTGCCCTGGCCCGACAACCACGGCGACGGCCTCACCGTGCTGCTCGGCCCCGCCTCCGACGTGTGCCGTGCGCTCGCCGCGGGCCGTCCCGACCGTGCCGCGCGACTCCTCGCGCCCTGGCGGGAGCGGTACGGCGACGCGCTGCGCCTCGAAGCCGTCCACCACGGACTCAAGGGCACCGGCCCCGGATCGCTGCGGCTCGCCGCGCGCACCGTGGGCTTCGCCGCCGAGCAGGGCGTGACTCCCGTGCTCAGCAACGCCGTTCGGTACGCCGACCCCGGCCAGGGACCCGTCGCCGACGTCCTCGACGCGGCCCGGCGGCTCGTGCCCATCGACCCGCGGGGCGGCCTGGACAGCGGCGAGCGCTGGCTCAAGGGCGCCGACGCGATGCTGCACACGGCCGAGCGGGTCGTGGAGGCCGCGGGCTACCGGCGCGAGGCCGCGTACCGCCTGATGGAGAGCACGCAGCGGACCGCCGCCGGCTGCCTGGTCGACCCCGAGGACGACCTGGGCATCGGGAGCGTGCACTTCCCGGAGGCGCGGCTCGTCGGCGCCGGGCGCCGCACCGCGCAGCGCGCCCTCGCCTCCCGCGCCGCCGCCGGCATGGTCCTGCGCGGGTACGGGGACCGGCGCGCCTACTGGGAGCGGATGCACGAGGAACTGGACGTCATCGCCCACCACGGCTTCGCCTCGTACTTCCTGACGGTCGCTCAAGTCGTCGACGACGTACGGGAGATGGGGATCCGCGTGGCCGCGCGCGGGTCCGGGGCCGGGTCGCTCGTCAACCATCTGCTCGGCATCGCGCACGCCGACCCGGTCGAGCACGGGCTGCTGATGGAACGGTTCCTGTCCACCCGGCGCTCCGTCCTGCCGGACATCGACATCGACGTGGAGTCCGCCCGTCGGATCGAGGTGTACCGCGCGATCATCGACCGCTTCGGCGCCGAACGGGTCGCCACCGTCGCCATGCCCGAGACGTACCGCGTCCGGCACGCCGTCCGGGACGTCGGCGCGGCCCTGTCCATGGACCCCGCCGAGATCGACCGGCTCGCCAAGGCGTTCCCGCACATCCGCGCCAAGGACGCCCGCGCGGCCCTCGACGAGCTGCCCGAGCTGAGGGACGTGGCCGAACAGCGCGACAAGTACGGCCGGTTGTGGGAGCTGGTCGAAGGGCTGGACGCGCTGCCGCGCGGGGTCGCCATGCACCCGTGCGGGGTGCTGCTCTCGGACGCCTCGCTGCTCGCCCGTACGCCCGTGGTGCCGACCAGCGGCGAGGGCCTGCCGATGTCCCAGTTCGACAAGGACGACGTGGAGGAGCTCGGCCTGCTCAAGCTCGACGTCCTCGGCGTCCGCATGCAGTCCGCGATGGCGCACGCCGTACGGGAGGTCGAACGGGCCACGGGGGAGCGGATCGACCTGGACGCGGTGCCGGACGGCGACCCGGCGACGTACGAACTCGTCCGCAGCGCCGAGACGTTGGGGTGCTTCCAGATCGAGTCGCCCGGCCAGCGCGACCTGGTCGGACGGCTGCAGCCCTCGACCTTCCACGATCTCGTCGTGGACATCTCGCTGTTCCGGCCCGGGCCGGTCGCGGCCGACATGGTGCGGCCGTTCATCGAGTCCCGGCACGGCCGCAGGCCCGTCAGCTACCCGCACCCCGACCTGGAGGCGCCGCTGCGCGAGACGTACGGGGTGGTCGTCTTCCACGAGCAGATCATCGCGATGGTCGACATCATGACGGGCTGCGGCCGCGGCGAGGCCGACCGGGTGCGGCGCGGGCTCTCCGACCCCGAGTCGCAGGGCCGCATCAAGGTGTGGTTCGCCCAGCACGCGGCGGCGAAGGGGTACGACGCCGAGACCATCGGGCGGACCTGGGAGATCATCGAGGCCTTCGGCTCGTACGGCTTCTGCAAGGCGCACGCCGTCGCCTTCGCCGTGCCGACGTACCAGTCCGCCTGGCTCAAGGCGCACCACCCGGCCGCGTTCTACGCCGGGCTTCTCACCCACGACCCCGGCATGTACCCGAAGCGGCTGCTGCTCGCGGACGCGCGGCGGCGCGGGGTGCCGGTGCTGCCGTTGGACGTGAACCGGTCCGCGGTCGCTCACCGGATCGAACTGGTGTCGGATTCCTCCGGTCTGGATTCCGGTGCGCGGTGGGGCATTCGGCTCGCGCTGTCCGACGTGCACGGCATCAGCGAGGCGGAGGCGCACCGGATCGAGGAGGGGCAGCCGTACTCCTCGCTGCTCGACTTCCGGCAGCGGGCCAGGCCGGGCCGGCCGGTGGCCGAACGGCTCGCGAAGGTCGGCGCGTTGGACGCGTTCGGCGGCAACCGGCGCGACCTGCTCCTGCACCTGGCCGAGCTGCACCGCGGCGCCCGCGGCTCGTACGGGGAGCAGCTGCCGCTCGCCGGCGGCCGGCGCACCGCGGCCGTCGGGCTGCCCGACCTCGGCGAGGCCGAACGGCTCAGCGCCGAGCTCGGCGTCCTCGGCATGGACGCGTCCCGGCACCTCATGGGCGACCACCACGCGTTCCTGCGCGAGCTCGGCGTGACGTCCGCGAAGCGGCTGCGGATGGCCGAGAACGGGCAGACCGTGTTGGTCGCGGGCGCCAAGGCGGCCACCCAGACCCCGCCGATCCGCTCCGGCCGCCGCGTCATCTTCACCACCCTCGACGACGGCACCGGCCTGGTCGACCTGGCGTTCTTCGACGACAGCCACGAGCAGTGCGCGCACACCGTCTTCCACTCCTGGCTGCTCCTCGTCCGCGGCGTGGTCCAGCGCCGCGGCCCGCGCAGCCTGTCCGTGGTGGGCTCGGCGGCGTGGAACCTCCAGGAGCTGGTCGAGCTGCGGGAGTCGGGCGGCCTGGAGGCGGTGGGGGAGGCGCTGGCGGCGCCGGCCGCGGGCGCGGACGGGGGCGCCGGTGCGGACACGGGCCGGACGATCCGGATGCCGACCGGCTACGAGATGAACCCGTGGGCCGACCTTCAGCCACCCGGCGAAGGCCCCGCGGGAGGACGGAAGTTGTGGCACCAGAGTCCGGGGAGCGCGGGATGATTCTTTGTGTACGGTTCCTGTCCGGAGCGAGCGGGCTCGGGGCGAGCGGGGCTGGGTTGAACGGGCCCGGGGTGAGCGGTGAGGCTCTGTTGCCCGAACTCGTCGCGCTGCTCGGCGAGTTGACGCCCGTCGTCGAGGCCGCGCCGCCCGACACCGCCCTCGCCGATGTGCGCGGCGCCCTGCGCTACTTCGGCCGGGACGCCGAGCAGCTCGCCGCGCTCGTCCGGGTCCGCGCCCTCGCCCTGCACGGCGTGGACTGCGTGATCGGCGCGGGCCCCAACCCGATGCTGGCCCGGATGGCCGCCCGCGAGGCGGAGCCCGGCCAGACCCGGGTGGTGCCCGCGACGGCCGACGGCGTACGGGAGTTCCTGGACCGCAAGCCGGTCGTCGCCCTCGAAGGCGTCGGCCGGGCCACGGCCCGCACCCTGTGCACCTACGGCCTGGACTCCGTCGACCGGGTCGCCGCCGCACCGCTCGGCACGCTCCAGCGGATCCTCGGGGCGAAGGCGGGCCGCGAGGCGTACGAGAAGGCGCACGGCATCGACCGCACCCCCGTCGTGCGGAACGCCGCCGCGCGCTCCCTCGCCGCCGAACGGCCCTTCCCGCGCGACGAGTTGGACCCGGTGCTGCACCGGCGCGCGCTGCTCTCGCTGACCGCGGAGCTGGGGGCGCGGATGCGGGGCGCGAGCCAGGTGTGCCGCTCCCTGACGCTGACGGTGCGCTACGCCGACCGCTCCACCACGTCCCGCTCCCGTGCCCTGCGCGAGCCGACCGCGCACTCGGCGTCCCTGACCGCGGCGGCGTACGGCATGTACGACGCGCTGGGTCTGCAGCGGGCCCGGGTGCGGGGCCTTTCGCTGCGCGCGGAGGGGCTCGGCCCGGCCGAACAGGCCACGCTGCAGCTGAGCTTCGACCCGGTCGACGACAAGGCCCGCCGTCTGGAGGCCGCGGCGGACAAGGCCCGGGCACGGTTCGGCGAACGGGCGGTGCTGCCGGGGGCGTTGGCGGCGTAGGAGGTGCCGTGCGTGGGGCGGGCTCAGTTCGTCAGGGCCTGCGGCAGGTAGTCGGACGTGACGTTCAGGGTCCAGGCGTGGCAGTGCGTCGCCAGGTGGGCCAGGGCGATCGTGCCTATGGGCAGCAGCGTGCGGGGAGGGGGCTCGGCCGAGGCGGCGGACTGCTCGCGGTGCTGTTCCAGGCGGGCGACCAGGGCGCGCTCGAACGCCTCCTGGTCGTCGTCCAGGAGCACCCGGAGCAGCCGCTGGTCGGCGGAGAGCGCCCCGCCGACGGCGTCCAACCGCCGGGCGCCCTCCGCGCGTTCCCCGGCGGTCGGCGTGCGCAGGGCGGCGGTGTGGTCCTCGGCGAGGTAGAGGCAGAGGGCGTCCATCTCGGCGAGGTCGGCGGGGTCGGACACGGAGGCGTGGTCGGAGTGCGGCACGCCTTGGCGGATCGAGGGGGCGTAGTCACCCCGCAGGAGTGGGCTGAGCATCTCCCGCCGGTCCTGGATGAAGCCGCTGGCCACGATCAGGGCCCAGGCGTCCACCCACCACCTGGCGGTGGCGGCCTCCTCCACCACGCAGTCGAACGCCGTGTTCTCACTGCTGATGGCCTCCCCGACCAGGGAGAACGGGATCAGCTGGTCGCCGTTCGGGAAGCAGCCGAGGCTGACCAGGCCGTGGGCGCACTCCGCCGCGGTGCGCAGCACCGTGCGGGTCTGCCGGGTGGGCGGGCCTTCCCGCAGCGCGGCGGCGGCATGGTCGAGGAGTTCGTCCCGCATCTCCGCCAGCAGGTCCATCCCGAACGCGTCGTACTCCATCGTGTGCCAGCGGCCGAAGGCCCGACTCCTGATGCCGTCCAGCGCCCGGTCCAGCTCCCCCCGACTCACCTCGTGACAAGGCACGTTCACGTTCTGCATGGCGCCGTCCTCCCCGTGTTCTGTGCGGCGCTTGCCACCGTAACGGCCGCCACTGACAACGGACTCAGGCCAGCAGTCGGCGCAGCGCGTAGCCGAAGACGGCGTGGCCCGCGCGGGCCGTGAGGGGGTCGAGGGCGCGGGGCAGGCGGGTCACCCGCAGGTCCTCGCGCCACACGACGGACGAGCCGGTGCCGAGGGGGCGTACCTCGATCTCGGCCCAGCCGGTGAGGAACGAGCCCGTCTTGACCAGGCGGCAGCGGCCGAACTCGGCGTCCGGGCCCGGGGGTTGCCACTCGGTGACCTCCATCGGGTCGTCGAAGGCGAACCGGCCGACGCCCGTGCGGGCCACGAAGCGGGTGCCGGTACGGGTGGGCGGGGCGGTCAGGACCGTCGTACGGGTCAGCGGGACCTGGGCGGCGTGCCGCGGCCAGTCGGTGACGCGCCGCCAGGCCTCGGCCGGCGGGAGCGAACAGCGGCGGGTGATCCGGAACTCGGGCATCCGGCCAGCGTAGAAGGCCGGGGGCGGGCGGGGTGCGAGCGCGGGGGTAGCGTGTGGATCAAGAGACCGAGCAGGACGACCAAGGGGGAAGCACGTGCGGTTCGGGCCGGTGGTCAGAGGAAGTCTCGCGGTGTTCGTGGGGCTCGCTCTCGCGGGGTGCGGGGCCGGGCAGAGCGGTGACGGCGGGGGCGGCAGCGGCGGCGGGTCCGGCAAGGGCCCCGAGCAGGCCGCGCCGAAGGAGCGGGTGCCGAAGCGGTACGAGGCGCCGCTGACGTTCGACACCGCGAAGACCGTGGTGCTGCCGGAGTCGGCGGGCGCGGGCAAGATCTCCATGGCCGGGCTGCAGCACCCGCTGCCGCTGGTGGTCGACCGGGGCGTCGTCTTCATCGCCCGCCCCGACGGCGTGGACGTGGTCAGCGGCTACCGGCACAGCGACCCGGTGCGGATCACCCCCGAGCACGAACCCCTCGTCAGGGTCGAGGACTTGGGGCCGATCGTCGGCGGCAACCCGGCCGAGGCCCCGGTCGTCGCCGAGCACGGCGGTGAGCGGCTGGTCCTCAGCAGCCTGGTCGCCGAGGTCCCCGGCTCCGGCACGACCAAGGGCCACCAGGTGGTCGAACTCGTCGCCGTGGACCCCGCGCAGGCCACCAAGGCCTGGTCGGTGGAGATCGAGCTGGGCGAGGGCCACTACTCCGTGGACGACGAGGAGACCCGCGTCGTCGGCGTGCACGGCGGGACCGCCGTCGTGTACGCGTCCGGGCAGCTCTTCGGCGTCGACCTGGGCAGCCACCGCAAGGTGTGGGCCGCGAAGGGCACGTACGACGTCGCGCCCGTCCTCGTCGGGGACACCGTCGTCGCCGCCACGGCCGACATGACCGACCGGGAGACCGTCGGCCTGAGCGCGGCCGACGGGCGCGAGCGGTGGCGTGACACGACCGTCTCCGTCGAGGGGATCGCCGCGGCGGGACCGAAGACGGTGATGATCAGCGGCTACGACACGAAGGCGGAGGACGACGGCGGCGCCCTCCTCGACGCGACGACCGGCAAGCGCCTGCGGTCCTACGGCGAGGGCCTCACCGCCGACCGCTGCGCGTACGACGGCCGGAAGACCGTGGTGTGCAGCAGCGTCGGCGGGGACTCGGCGGTCGCCTACGACTCGGCCACCGGCAAGGACCGCTGGGTGCTGCCCGACGAGGCGGAGACCCGGGTGGCGCCCAGGGTGACGCTGGTGCGGGCCGGCCTCGTGTACGGCACGACGGAGAACGGTCCGGTCGTCCTCGACGCGGAGACGGGCGCCGACAAGGAGGACGCGCCGGGGATCGCCCCGTACGTCACGGACGGCTCCGTCGGCGTGGCGCTCGACAAGGACAACAACAACGCGGTCACCGCGTACCCCGTCACCGGCTGACCGGCCGGGCCCGCGCACAGGGCCGCGCCGCCGCCCCCAGGTGAAGGTGGAGGGCGGCGGCGCGGCCTGAACCGGCGTGCAGGCGCCGGGACTTGAGGCCCGCGAGACGGGCGGCGCGACAGCGTCGGCGTCAGCGGCCGTGGCGTCCGGCGGGGGTCAGCGGCTGTGGCGGCCGGTCGCGGCGGCCCGGCGGCGGGTCGTCGCGAACAGCGCACCGGCGCCCACGGCGAGGGCGGCGGCGCCGCCGATCGCGATGTACGGGGTCGTCGAGTCGCCGCCGGTCTCGGCGAGTTCGGTGCCGGCGGCCGCGGGCTCGGCGGCGCCGCCCTTCGCCTCGGGAGCGTTGCCGGAGTCCGCGCCCGTGTCCTCGTCCGTGCCCGCGCCCTCGTCCGACGGCTCGGCCTCGGCGGCCGGGTCGGAGTGGCCCGCCGGGTGCTCGCCGTGGTCGCCGCCGTGGCCGGAGTGGTCCACCGTGGACTTCTCGGCGCCCGCGTCGATCTGCTCACCCGACGGCGCCTGAGCCTGAGGGGCCTCAGCGGCCGAGCCGCCCCCGCCGAACGTCACGTCCGAGCAGGTGTAGAACGCCTCGGGGGAGTCCGAGCGCTGCCAGATGCTGTAGACCAGGTGCCGGCCCGACTTGCCGGGCACGGTGCCGTCGAAGACGTACTCGCCGTTCTCCAGCTTCGGGTCGGTGACCTTCGCGAACGGCTCCGACTCCAGGTCCGACCACTTCAGCGGCTTGCTCGGGTCGTAGCCGTCCTTCGTGATGTACAGCTCGAAGGAACCCTTGTGCGGGGCGGTCGCCTTGTAGCGGAACGTGTGCTTCCCGGCGCTGAGTTCGCTGGCCGGCCAGTCGGCGCGGGGCAGGTCGAGGCCCTTGTACTTGTCGCGGCCGGCGCTGCACAGCTTGCCGTCCGGGATGATCTCGCGGTGCTTGCCCGCGGCGTTCGCGATGTTGACCTCGTTCCAGTCGTAGAAGGCCTGCGCGCCGCTGGCCTCGACCGCGGCCTTGCAGGCGGCCGACTTCGGGGACTCCGGGCCCTCCGCGAAGCAGGCCGAGACCCGGCTCACCGGGTCCGTCATCGATCCGTGCGCGGCGGCGGGCGACGCGGCCAGGGCGGTCAGCGCCAGCGGGGCTATGCCGAGGGCGGCGATGACGGTGGCGCGGCGGGTGCTCATACGGGTCTCCTAGAAACGGTTCACACGGGGGGTGGCGAGAGACGAAGCTAGCCCCTGAGAACCGTGAAATCGCCTGCTGAGCCCGGGTCTTGGCGATCCTTATGGTCGCTTTAAGGGTCGGCTCAGAGGCGGTTAAAGCAGCGCGGCGGAACGTCCGGTTCCTCCCGCTCGGCAGCGCGGCGCGCTCACCCCACCCACCGGTACCGCCGCTCCGGCCGCCCCGTGCCCCCGTACTTCAGGGTCACCTCGACGCGGCCCGTGTCCGCGAAGAACTCCAGGTAGCGGCGGGCGCTGACGCGGGACAGCGAGCCCGCCTGAGCGCACTGCGAGGCCGACAGGCCGCCCGGCTCCGCGCGCAGCACCCGCTCGACCAGGTCCGCCGTGTGCGCCGCGAGGCCCTTCGGCAGTTCGCGGGAGCCCGGCGGGCGGGTGCCGAAGATCTGGTCGACGTCCTCCTGGCGGGCCTCGCCCAGGTCGTCGAGGCGGGCCCGCAGCGCGGCCACGTGCCGCAACTGCTCCTGCAGCGCCGCCTGGTTGAACGGTTTGATCAGGTAGTGCAGCGCACCGGCGCGCAGCGCGGAGCGGATCACCTCCGCGTCCCGGGCCGCCGTGATGAACAGCGCGTCGACCCGCGGCCGCGCCGGATCCCGCTCCTCCGCAGCCCTGAGCTCCCGCAGTACGGCGATGCCGTCCATGTCCGGCAGGTACACGTCGAGGAGCACGAGATCGGGCTGCAGCCGCTCCGCGGCGCGCAGGGCCTCGGCGCCGCTGTGCGCGACCCCGGCCACCGTGAATCCGTCCATCGCGGACACGCAGCGGCCGTGCAGCTTGGCCACCATGAAGTCGTCGTCCACGACCAGGACTTTCGTCGGCTCGTTCACCGCGTCAGGCTAGGTAGCCGACCACAACGACCACAACGTCCGTTGCTTGCGGAAGAGAGACAGCTTGTTAACGCCCAGGCAACATGTGGGCCACCTCACAAGCGACCCTTTCCCCTTCACGTACCGACAGGTGGTGGCACACGTGCGTCTGCGCACTCCCCTCGCCCTGCTCGGGGCCGCGCTGCTCGTGCTCGCCGGGCCGCCGCTGCTCACCTCGGGCAGCGGCGCCGACACCGGCACACAGATCCCGGGCCTGCGCTTCATGGTCCCCAACACACCGGGCGGCGGCTACGACATCACGGCCCGCACCGCGGCCAAGGACGCCGAGGACGCCGGGCTCACCCACAACATCGAGGTGTTCAACCTGCCCGGCGCGGGCGGCACCGTGGGGCTGACCCGGCTCGTCGGCGAGCACGGCAACGGCAAGCTCGCCATGTCCATGGGCCTGGGCGTCGTGGGTGCGGCGCGCTCCAACCACTCGCCCAAGACCCTCGCCGACACCACCCCGATCGCCCGCCTCACCGAGGAGCAGGACGTCGTGGTGGTCGCCAAGGACTCCCCGTACAAGACCATCGAGGACCTGATCGACGCCTGGAAGAAGAACCCGGGCAAGATGCCGGTCGGCGGCGGCTCCTCGCCCGGCGGGCCCGACCACATCGCGCCGATGCTGATGGCGCGCGCGGCCGGGATCGAGCCGAAGAAGGTCAACTACGTGCCGTTCGACGGCGGCGGTGAACTCCTCGCCTCGATCCTCGGCAACAAGGTGGCGTTCGGCGTCTCCGGCGTCGGCGAGTACCTCGACCAGATCAAGTCGGGCGAGCTGCGGCTGCTCGCCGTGACCGGGCCGAAGCGGGTCGAGGGCCTGGACGGGCCGACCCTCAAGGAGTCCGGCTACGACGTGAACTTCACCAACTGGCGCGGCATCGTCGCCCCGCCCGGCCTCTCCGACACCGAGCGCGAGAAGCTCACCGGCCTCGTGAAGAAGCTGCACGCCTCGAAGCAGTGGCAGAAGTCGATGAAGAAGAACGGCTGGGAGGACGCCTTCGCCACCGGCGACGAGTTCGGCGCCTTCCTCGAAGCCCAGGACAAGCGCGTCGTGTCCGTACTGAAGGAGCTGGGCCTGTGAGCACGACCACCGAGACGTCCCCCGCCCCGGCCGAGCCGCGCCGGTCCTGGCTCAAGGAGCACTCCGAACTCGGCGTGTCCGTCCTGCTGTTGGTGCTCGGCGTGCTCGTCCTCACCGACGCGCTCACCATGGACGTCGACATCGCCCAGCGCGGCCCCGTCGGCCCGAAGACCGTGCCCGTCGTCGTCGGGATCGGCCTCCTCGTCGTCGCCGCCCTGCTCGCCGTCGACGTGCTGCGCGGCGGCCGCGGCGAGTCCGAGACCGGCGAGGACGTCGACCTGTCCGAACCCGCCGACTGGCGCACCGTGCTGCTCCTCGCCGGGGTCTTCCTCGCGACCGCCGTCCTGATCGACCCGCTCGGCTTCCCGGTCGCCGGAGCGCTGCTCTTCTGGGGCGCGGCCTTCGCGCTCGGCAGCCGCCGCTTCGACCGCGACCCGCTGATCGCCGCCGGGCTCTCCCTGCTCACCTACGTCGTCTTCAACAACCTGCTCGGGGTGCCGCTGCCCGGTGGTCCGCTGATGGGAGTGCTGTGACATGAACGCCCTCAACTCCCTGCTGGACGGCTTCGGCACGGCGCTGTCCCCGCTCAACCTGCTCTGGGCCGCCATAGGCGTGCTCCTCGGCACCGCCATCGGCGTCCTGCCCGGCATCGGCCCCGCCATGGCCGTCGCCCTGCTGCTCCCCGTGACGTACGGGCTCGACCCGACGGCCGCGTTCATCATGTTCGCCGGCATCTACTACGGCGCGATGTTCGGCGGCTCCACCACGTCCATCCTGCTCAACACCCCCGGGGAGAGCGCCGCCGTCGTCGCGGCCCTGGAGGGCAACCCGATGGCCAAGGCCGGGCGCGGCGCACAGGCCCTCGCGGCCGCCGCCATCGGCCACTTCGCGGGCGGCATGGTCGGCACGATCCTGCTCGTCGCGCTCGCCCCGAAGGTCGCCGAACTCGCCGTCGACATCGGCGCGCCCGACTACTTCGCCATCATGGTCCTCGCGTTCATCGCGGTGACCAGCGTCCTCGGCTCCTCCCGCATCCGCGGCATGGCCTCCCTGCTCATCGGTCTCACCATCGGCCTGATCGGCCTCGACCAGATGACCGGCCAGCAGCGCCTCACCTTCGGCTCGCTGCAACTCGCCGACGGCGTCGACGTGGTGATCGTCGCGGTGGGCCTGTTCGCGATCGGCGAGGCCCTGTGGGTCGCCGCGCATCTGCGCCGCACCACCGGCGAGGCCATCCCCGTCGGCCGCCCGTGGCTCGGCAAGGGGGACGTCAAGCGCTCCTGGAAGTCCTGGCTGCGCGGCCCCCTCATCGGCTTCCCGTTCGGCGCGATCCCGGCCGGCGGCGCGGAGATCCCCACGTTCCTCTCGTACGTCACCGAGAAGCGGCTCTCCAAGCACAAGGACGAGTTCGGCAAGGGCGCCATCGAGGGCGTCGCCGGCCCCGAGTCCGCCGCCTCCGCGTCGGCCGCCGGAACCCTCGTCTCCATGCTGACCCTCGGCCTGCCGACCACCGCCGTCGCGGCCGTGATGCTCGCCGCGTTCCAGCAGTACGGCATCCAGCCGGGCCCGCTCCTCTTCGAACGCGAACCGGAGCTGGTGTGGGGCCTGATCGCCTCGCTGTTCGTCGGCATGGTGCTGTTGCTCGCCCTGAACCTGCCGCTGGCCCCGCTCTGGGCGAAGCTGCTGCGGATCCCGCGGCCGTACCTGTACGCGGGCATCCTGTTCTTCGCCGCGGTCGGCGCGTACGCGGTCGGCGGTGAGGCGCTCGACCTGGTGATCCTGCTCGTCATCGGCCTGATCGGCTTCGGCATGCGGCGCTACGGACTGCCCGTCCTGCCCGCCGTCATCGGCGTCATCCTCGGCCCGGCCGCCGAGCAGCAGCTGCGCCGCGCCCTGCAGATCAGCGACGGCAGCGTCACGGGGCTCGTGAACACGCCGTTCGCGGTGACGGTGTACGCGGTGGTCGTGCTCCTGCTCGCGTGGCCGCTGCTCAAGAAGCTGTTCGTGCGCGGCAGTTCGGACCGTACCGTCGACGCATGACGCTTCCTTCCTCCGGCCTCTCCGGCATCCGGCCCGCCACCACGACCGACACCGCCGCCGTACGCGCGGTGACGGACGCCGCGTACCACCACTACATCGAGCGCATCGGGCTCCGGCCCGCGCCGATGGACCGGGACCACGCGGCGGACGTGGCGGCGGGCCGGGTGTTCGTCACCGGTGACCCCGTCATCGGCCTGGTGGTCCTCGTCCCGCACGCCGACCACCTCTACCTGGAGTCGATCGCCGTCCACCCCGACGCCCACGGGCGCGGGGTGGGCCGTGCGCTGCTCGCCTTCGTGGAATCCCGGGCGCTGGAGCTCGGCCTTCCGGAAGTCCGGCTCCTCACGAACGCGATGATGTGGGAGAACCAGAAGATGTACGCGCGGTACGGCTACGAGGTGGTCGAGCGCACCGTCGAGGGGCCGTACGACCGGATCCACTACCGCAAGGGGGTGGGGGCGGGCGCGTGAATCTCCCCGCCCCTTCCCGAAAGCCTCCGGCGGTTCGTCGTTCCTGCGGCGCCGTCGTGGCTGGTCGCGCCCCGCGGCGGAGCCGCTGATGTCACTGCCCCGCGCCCCTTCGGGGCCCGTGAATTCGACGTTCAGCTCTCCGGCCACCACGTTCTGCGGATGTCCTTGCGGATCTCCGGGCGCGGGCGGGCCGCCTCCTCGCTGCGCTCCTCGGCGCGGCGGCGGGCGGCGGGGCGGATCAGGGGCTTGTGCAGGGTCTGGCGACGCATGACGGCCTCCTAGGGTGGAGCAGGCCTGGTTCCGCGTTCCGGAGACAGACCCGGAAGAGGAGCGTCACCCATCACCGCACCCCTGTCTGTGGCCTGCGTCACTCCGTCTGGTGCGTGGGCCCGCGCTCGGAGGTGTGGATCACGTTCTCCGGGGCCGTTCCTGCGCCCCCTGCGCCCCCTGTGCACTCCTGTGGCCGAGCGCCCGCGCCCCAACCGGCTTGCGGGCGAACGCCGTTGTCAGTGGCGGCTGCGACCATCGGCACCATGACCACCGAGAGCACAGGCAACGGCACGGAGCGTGCGGAACGCGCCGCGGACTTCGACTTCGACACCCTCGACCGCCCCATCGACTGGAACGCGGCCGCGCCCCACTTCGACGACGCCCCCGACCACGGCCTGCGCGACGCCGACGTCCGCGCCGCCTGGGCCGACCGCCTCGCGGACTGGCTGCCGGAAGCGCCCGCGGACGTGCTCGACCTGGGCTGCGGCACCGGCAGCCTGGCCCTGCTCGCCGCCGAGCGGGGGCACCGCGTCACCGCCGTCGACAGCGCACCGCGCATGGTCGAGCACGCACGGGCGAAGCTCGCCGGCACGGACGCCGAGGTGCTCGTCGGGGACGCGGCCAGACCCCCGCTCGACGGCCGCCGCTTCGACGTGGTCCTCGCCCGGCACGTGCTGTGGATGCTGCCCGACCCGGAGTCCGTCCTGCGCCACTGGTGCACGCTGCTCAGGCCCGGCGGCCGGCTCGTCCTCGTCGAGGGCGTCTGGGGTGAGCAGAGCCCCGTCGGCCTGCCCCTCACCCGGCTCACCCGCGCCCTCGCCCCGCTCGCCGGGCGCGTGCACACCGAGTCGCTGTCCGCCGACGCCCGGCTGTGGGGCGGCCCGGTCACGGACGAGCGGTACGCGGTGGTGGCTGCCGTGGCCGGACCGCGCCGCCACACGGAGGTCGTCGACGTCCACCTGATCGTGCGCAGCGGCGACGAGGTGCTGCTCGCCCGCCGCAAGGACACCGGGTACGCGGACGGCCTGCTGCACGCCCCGTCCGGCCACACCGAGGACGGCGAGGACGTCCGCGCCGCGGTGATCCGGGAGGCCGAGGAGGAGGTCGGGCTCCGCCTCGCCCCGGAGGACCTGCGGGTCGCCCTCGTCATGCAGCACCGCGGCCCCGGCGCCGCACCCCGCATCGGCTGGTTCTTCGAGGCGGACCACGGCGCGGGCGGCACCCCCGTCAACCGCGAGCCCGGGAAGTGCTCCGAGCTCGGCTGGTACGCGCTGGACGCCCTGCCCGACGACATGGTGGCGTACTGCCGGGCGGGCCTGGACGCCTACCGGGCCGGGGAGCGGTTCGTCGTCCACTGGCACGAGGACGACGACCCGGTCGCGTACGAGCAGGGGGCCGCCGGGAGGGCGGTGGTGTTGCCGATGAGCGCGGGGTAGCGCCGGGCGCGGCGGCTCAGGTCGCGAGCAGGGACTCCAACTCGCCCTTCCTGGCGAGGAGTTCCAGCTCGTCCAGGGCCGCCGTGGCCGCCGCTGCGGCGTCGGGGTCCCGCTCGGCGAGGCCGCTCTCGGCGAACTCGTCCTCGTCGAGGCGCAGCACGGACGTGCCGTCGGCGGACACCCACAGGTCGAGGTCCAGGTCCTCGACGACGATCCCGTCCGGGCCTGCCTCGGCCGGCCGGGTCACGTCGCAGTACCAGCCCTTCAACTCCCCGTCGCCGGCCCGGACCTCCTTCACCGCGTACCACCGGTCCCGCCAGTAGTGCTCGGTGAACACGTCGCCCGGCTCGAAGCGGACGAAGCCGAAGTCGCGTGCGCCCTCGCCCGCCCAGAGGGCGCGCACCACCAGGTGGGTGCCGTCGTCGCTCAGCAGCGTCGCCGGATAGCCGATCTTCGTCCGCCCCGCCTTGCGCAGGACCACGTCCACGATGCCGCCCTCCTCAGCCGATGCCGAGTTCCCGGACATGCCGTACCTCCGTCGCGCAGATCTCGTACCCGAACCACTTGTTGACCGCGAGCATCGGCTCGTTGCCGGCGTCGTTGCCGGTGAACGCCTCGGTGAGGCCCGCGGCCCGGGCCCGGTGCAGTGAGTGTGCCTTGACCAGCTTGGCGAGCCCGCGGCCCCGGTGCGCGCGCAGCACGCCGGTCATCCCCGACGTGTACCGGCTGACCCGGTCGGTGCGGGCCGCGGTGAACGCCGCCGGCACGCCGTCGACCACGGCCACCACGGTCAGCTCGCGGTCCAGGCTCGGGTGGCCCCACGTGCCGGTCAACCAGTCCTCGTAGTCGTCGAGTTCGGCCCCGACGTCGCTCGGCTCGTCCGCCGTCGTCTCGGCGTCGAGCGCGAACAGCGGCCGCGGGTCGTCCGCGAAGTCCGCCGCCGTGGCCAGCTCGACCCCGGCAGGCGTCTCGGGCGGCGGCGGCAGCGTGCCCTCGTCCAGGGCGAGCCGCAGGAAGTGCGCGGAACGGCGGGCCCGGTAGCCGCGCCGCTCGGCGAACGACCGGTTCGCGGGCCCGTCGAGGACCCACGAGTAGACGGAGCTCGCGCCCGCGAACGCCAGATGCTCCTCGGCGGTTCGCACGAGCAGCGAGCCCGCCCCGCGCCCCAGGTGGTCCGGGTGCACGTACACATTCGCGTACGCCTGGCCCGGCGTGCCGCTCTCGTACGCGAGGCCGACCTGGGCGCGGCCGACGATCCGGCCGTCGACCTCGGCGACCAGCAGCTTGTAGGCGCTCGCCGGGTTGGCGTGCGCCGCCGACCACACGATCTCCTCGGGCGTCGTCACCATGAACGGGATGGCGGCACGCAGCACTTCGGCGGTCGCCTCGGCGTCCTCGGGGCGGAATTCTCGTACGAGCACAGTCATGGGGACGGACGGTACGACGCGAACCAGTGCCCGCGCCTTCGAATTTCCCGACCGTGCGCCAGAATCGAACCGTGACCCTCAAGATCCACGTCGACCACGAAGCCGGCGCGCCCTACGAGCAGGTGCGCGCCCAGATCTCCGAGCAGGCCAGGTCGGGCGAGCTGCCCGTGGGCCACAAACTCCCGACGGTACGCGGGCTCGCGCAGGAACTCGGCCTCGCCGCGAACACGGTGGCCAAGGCGTACCGCGCGCTGGAGGCGGACGGCGTCATCGAGACGCGCGGGCGCAACGGAACGTTCGTCGCCGCGGCGGGGGATGCGGCGGAGCGGCACGCGGCTGCTGCGGCGCAGGCGTATGCGCGGGAGGCGCGTCGCCTCGGCCTGGACCAAGGGGCCGCCCTTGACGCGGTACGGGACGCGCTGCGCGCTGCGTACGAGTAGAACTCGGGGGTGCGCGGCTGTCTTTCGTCTGCCGCGCCACTGTGGCTGGTCGCGCAGTTCCCCGCGCCCCTATCCGGGGCTCCGGGGCGGAGCCCCGGCTCAGGGGCGCGGGGAACTGCGCGACCAGCCACAGTGGCGCCGCAGCCGAAAGACGACCTCGGGGCCCGGGGGCGGCAGCCACCGGAGTTGTCCGCTGAGGACTTTCGGGAAGGGGCGGGGTGGGGGAGAAGCAGCTACAGGTACAACCCCGCGTCCGCCCCCACCCGCTGGTCCGGTACCGATGTCGGGGTCGTGCCGCGCCGCAGGGCGAAGAGTTCGGCGAGGGTCGCGCCGTCGCGGCCGACCGCCTCCTCGCGGTCCGGGAAGTCCGGCCCCAGCCAGTCGAGGGACTCGGCGCGGGTCAGGCCGCCGACCTCGATGCGGGCCAGGCAGCGGCCGGGGCGGACCACGGCGGGGTGGAGGCGCTCCAGGTCCTCGTTGGTGGTGACGCCGACCAGGACGTTGCGGCCCTGGCCGAGCAGCCCGTCGGTGAGGTTGAGCAGCCGGGACAGGGCCTGGCCCGCCGTGTGCTTGGCCTCGCCGCGGATCAGTTCGTCGCAGTCCTCGAGGAGCAGCAGCCGCCAGCGTCCGCCGGCCGCGTCGTCCTCGCCGATCGCGATGTCCATCAGATATCCGACGTCGGAGAACAGCCGCTCCGGGTCGAGCACGCAGTCGACCTGGCACCAGTCGCGCCACGAGCGGGCGAGCGTGCGCAGCGCGGAGGTCTTGCCGGTGCCGGGCGGGCCGTGCAACAGGAGGAGGCGGCCCGCGATGTCCTCGGGCGTGGTCTTCATCAGGCGGTCCATGGCCTCGGCCACCGGCGCCGTGTAGTTGGGGCGGATCTCGTCCCACGTACCGGCGGAGATCTGCCGGGTCGTGCGGTGCGGACCGCGGCGCGGCGACACGTACCAGAAGCCCATCGGGACGTTCTCCGGCTGGGGTTCGGGTTCGTCGGCGGCGCCGTCCGTGGACTGCTTCACGATCTCGCGGGCGAGCTCCTCGGTGACCGCGGTGACGGTGACGTCCGCGCCGCGGCTCCAGCGGGAGACGAGCAGCGTCCAGCCGTCGCCCTCGGCGAGGGTCGCGCTGCGGTCGTCGTCCCGCGCGGCGCGCAGCACCGTCGCCCCCGGCGGGACCAGGGTCAGGCCGGACTTGACGCGGTCGATCGACGAGCTGTGCGCGTACGGCTGCTCGCCCGTGGCGAAGCGGCCGAGGAACAGCGCGTCGACGACGTCCGAAGGGGAGTCGCTGTCATCGACGTTGAGCCGGATCGGGAGGGCGCCGTGAGGGTCGTCAGCTGGCATGCGGCCCATGATCGGGCACGCCCGGCGACGGCGCACCGCATTTCCTCGGGCCGGGCGGGCCGCGCCCCCGCGACGGCGCCATATCACATCTGCCAGCCCGTCATTTACCGGACATAGCCAGGGAGTTGTTCTGTGAAGGGGCGAATCGCAGGTCAAACCTGATTCGCGTGTAGGTCCCCACACGGAACCTCCTTGGCATGGACACTCCCGGCGGCTCGCGCCCCGTGCTACCACGGCTGATGCAGAGATCCTGCTCAAGGGAGGTTCCATGAGACTGTCCCGAACCAAGGCTTACGCCGCGTCACTTCTCCTGGCCGCAGGCTTAGCTCTCACCGGAGCGGGCACCGCAGGGGCCGCGGAGGGCGCGGCGGCCGAGTCCTATGTGGCGCTCGGCGACTCCTACTCCTCCGGTGTCGGCGCCGGAAGTTACGACAGCGGGAGCGGCAGCTGCAAGCGCAGCACCAAGGCCTACCCCGTGCTCTGGGCGAACGCCAACTCGCCCGCGTCCTTCTCGTTCACCGCCTGCTCCGGCGCCCGTACCGGAGACGTCGTCAGCAGCCAGCTGGGGCCGCTCAATTCGGGCACCACGCTCGTCTCCATCACCGTCGGCGGCAACGACGCGGGCTTCGCCGACGTCATGACCACCTGTGTCCTGCAGTCCGAGAGCGCCTGCATCGCCCGCGTCAACGAGGCGAAGCGATATGTCGACACGACGCTTCCCGGCAAGCTCGACACGACCTACGACGCCATCCGCGGCAAGGCCCCCAACGCGCAGGTCGCCGTGCTCGGTTACCCGCGCTTCTACAAGCTCAGCGGCAGCTGTGTCGCGGGCCTCACCGAGAACGAGCGCGCCGCCATCAACGGGGCCGCCGACCACCTCAACGCCGCCACCGCCAAGCGGGCCGCCGACCACGGCTTCGCCTTCGGCAACCCCACCTCGGCCTTCACCGGCCACGAGATCTGCTCGGGCGACTCCTGGCTGCACAGCGTGAACTGGAGCAACATCGGCGAGTCGTACCACCCCACCGCCGCCGGGCAGTCGGGCGGATACCTGCCCACCTTCAACGGCACCGTGTGAGCCCGACAAGCCGCACGAGCCCCCTCAGCTTCACCCCCACATAGAACGACCACGTGAGTACGACCGCAGTACGCGGGCGGGGGCCCCGGGTGCGACCGGGGCTCCCGCCCGTCGAGGTCGCCGGACGGACGACTCGTCAACTTGCCTCGCGAGAGCGCGACTTGAGCCTCCGATGCGGCGCCGAGTGTGACGGAGCGTGCCCGCCGGGTCGCTCTCGGCCCCGCGTTTCGGCCCCGTAAACATCGCCGCGCCGGAAAGTGGCGATCATCACAGACCTCAAGTCCCCGCGCCGCGTTACGGTCCACACAGGTCACCGGGACACGCCGTGTTCCGCCATTCGGCGGTACGGGCGAACAGGCTCCCGGCCGACCACGGGGTAACGGTCGGTCACCATGACGCGGTCGCGCCCCACTTGTCCAACTCGCCCTGGAATAAGGCGTATTCAACGAGTGAGTGTCAACATCCTTAAGGTGGAAGTGAATCCTGTGACCGGGATACACGAGTGTCATGGCGGGGCGATAGGGTTAACCTGCCCGGGCCGGGTGCCCTCGTACGGGTGGGGAGTGACATGGAACAGATAACAGTGCGCAGCAGGGCGCGAGTCCCTGCGATCACCTGCGGGAGCAGTGCGACCAGCTCTCGTCTCGACCGCCATCTGTCGGTGCTGGGCGGCCCTGCCGTTCCGCAGCGCGAGTCGGCGGACGCGACGTTGCTGATGCGCGAGCTCACCACGCGTGATGTGGCGCACGAGCGCACGAGCCGCGTGGCCCGTGTGCGCAAGGTCTCTCTCTTCGCGCCGCTCCGGCGGCTGACCCGCTCGCTCTTCGGCGGCCACTGAGCCGGCCCGGAAGCGAGCAGGACAGAGCAGAGCACGACAGTGTGAGCCCGCAGCCCGCGGGCCACACCCCGGCCCGTCACGCTCAGCCGGTCACCGCACCCCGGTGACCACCCCGCTCAGGCGACCACACCGTCCCGGCGCAACGCTGCGATCTCGGCGTCCGACATCCCCACGGCACGCAGCAGCGCCCCGGTGTGCTCGCCGAGCGCGGGCACCGCACCCATCGCCGGCTCCACCCCACCCGGCAAGGTCACCGGCGGCAACAACGCCCGCAACGGCCCCACCGGCGACCCCACCTCGCGCCACCGCTCCCGCGCCGCCAACTGCGGATGCGCCGCCACCTCCGTGACGTCCCGCAGCCGCGCACACGCGATCCCCGCCTTCTCCAACCGCGCCAGCGCCGTGTCCACGTCCAGCCGACCCAGCGCACTCCCCACCAGCCCGTCCGTCGCCTCCCGGTGCGCCGTCCGCGCCGCGTTCGTCGCGTACGCCGGGTCCGTGCCCAACTCCGGCCGCTCCAGGACCAGTTCGGCCAGCCGCCGCCACTCCCGGTCGTTCTGCACCGACAACAGCACCCGCGCCCCGTCCGCCGTCCCGTACGCGTTGTACGGAGCGATCACGGCGTGCGCGAGGCCCGTGCGCGCCGGGGGTTCGCCCCCGTGCATCGCATGGTGCAGCGGATGGCCCATCCACTCCGCGAGCGCCTCCAGCATCGACACCTCCACCACACCGCCGAGCCCCGTCGTCGACCGCCTGAGCAGCGCCGCCAGTACCCCCGAGAACGCGTACATCGCCGCCGCGATGTCGGCCGCCGGGATGCCCGCCTTCACCGGCTGCTCCGGCGTCCCCGTCACCGACACCAGCCCCGCCTCGCACTGCACGAGCATGTCGTACGCCCGCTTGTCCGCGTACGGGCCGCCCGCCCCGTACCCCGAGATGTCCACCGCCACGAGCCGCGGATGCGCCGCGCACAGCGACTCCGCGTCCAGGCCAAGGCGGGCCGCCGCGCCCTGCGCCAGGTTCTGCACGAACACGTCCGCCTCCGCGACCAGGGCCCGCACCACCGCGAGACCGCGCGGATCCTTCAGGTCCACCGCGAGCGACTCCTTGCCGCGGTTCGCCCACACGAAATGCGAGGCCAGACCGGCCGCCGCCGTGTCGTAGCCGCGCGCGAAATCACCGCCGTCCGGACGCTCGACCTTGATCACGCGGGCGCCCAGATCGGCCAGCTGACGCGTCGCGAACGGCGCCGCCACGGCCTGCTCGACGGCGACGACCGTGATCCCGTCCAGGGGAAGCGGCTGCGGGGGCCGCGGAGAGCTCTGCATGGTCCACGATCCTGAACCTCGTCCGGCCCGCTGTCACGCGCCTGTTGACGTGGGGACGATCACGGTCCAAGCTGCCGATCACCGTCAGACGCATGGCGGCTACACCGAACTCCGGTGGGCCGCCGTCCCGTTGCCCGTGTGCCTGTTTGCCTGCCTGCACCGCGTCCGCGCCACTCGCCCTCACCCCCGGAGGCCCGCGTGTGTGACCTGCACGATCAGCACGAGCACGACCACGAGACCGCCGCCGTCGGCCACCCCGCGCTCAGCCGCCGGCGCATCATGCAGCTCCTCGGCGCCGCCGGAGTCACCGCCGCCGCGACGGCCGTCGACGCCGACCCGGCGATGGCCGCGGCCGCCGAGCCCGCCGCGGCCGACGGCCCGTACCAGGCGCCCGAGGGCCTCGCCGAGGACAGCCCGGCCAAGCGGAGCGCGCTCGCCTGGATCGGTTCCCACGCCGACCGGGTCACCGGCCTCAACGAGGAGATCTGGGAGCTGGCCGAGCTGTCCCTGCGCGAGTGGAAGTCGTCCCTCGCCCAGGCCGACTTCCTCCGGAAGGCCGGATTCCAGGTGGAGTTCGGCACCGCCGGCTTCCCGACCGCGTTCACCGCGACGTTCCGGCACGGCTCGGGCGGCCCGGCCATCGGCTTCAGCGGCGAGTACGACGCGCTGCCCGGCCTCTCCCAGAAGAAGGGCGTCGGCCGGCACGACCCGCTGGAGTACGTGCACGACCCGTACGCGCCGACGTACGGGCCCGGGCACGGCTGCGGGCACAGCGCCCTCGGCACCGCCGCCGCGGCTGCCGCAGCGGCCGTGGCGCAGGCCGCGCAGCGGCACGACCTGCCCGTCACCGTGAAGTTCTTCGGCTCCACGGCCGAGGAGACGCTCGTCGGCAAGACGTACGCGGTGTCCAAGGGCGTGTACGACGGGCTCGACGCGTTCCTCGACTGGCACCCGTCGACCGCCAACGCGACCGGCTGGGGCAGCACCACCGCCATGACCGCCGTCACGTTCACGTTCCTCGGCGTCGCCGGGCACGGCGGCACCCCGCTCGGCAACAAGTCGGCCCTCGACGCGGCCGTGATGATGGCGACGATGTCGGAGTTCCTGCGCGAGGAGAACCTGGCGCCCAGCGGCCGCCTCCACTGGGTGATCAACAACGGCGGCGACATCCCGAACGTCACGCCGGAGATCGCCGAGATCTCGTACTACGTACGCGAAGGCAGCCCCGCGCGCGTGCAGGTGCTGCTCGACAAGGTGATCGCCGTGTCCGAGGCCGCGGCGAAGGCCGCGCAGACGAAGGTGAGCCACCGGATCACCGCGGCCTGCTGGAACCAGCTGCCCTCCCGGTCCTTCGCCGAGCTCCTGCACGACAACATGCGGCAGATCGGGCCGCCCGAATTCACCGGCGAGGCACAGGAGTTGGCGAAGGAGCTGCAGAAGTCGCTCGGCCTTCCGGAGAAGGGGCTGCACGCGGAGATCGGCGAACTCAAGCCGCCCAACCCGGTGTTCATGGGCGGCGGCTCCACGGACGTCGCGGACATCAGCTGGAACGTGCCGACCGTGTCGATGGGCGCGGCGCTCGCGCCCATCGGCACGAAGATGCACACCTGGTCGACCGCGGCCTGCGCGGCGGCCGCGCCCGGGCGGGCGGCGGTGCTCGCGGCGGCGAAGTATCTGGCGGCGACCGCGGTCGACCTGGTGACGCAGCCGGAGCGGCTGCGGGCGGTGAAGGAGGAGTTCGCCGAGCGGACGGAGGGGGTCTCGTGGAAGACGGCCCTCCCGGAGGGGTACGAGCCGCCGATGTACGAGCCTCCGGCGTGGTTCCTCAAGGAGACGGGGCAGAAGTGGCCTCCGGCCGGGATCACTTGGCCGCCCCGACGGTGGTGTCACAGGAGCGGTTCTCGTCCCTGGGACCTGAGCTGACCCCCCAGAAGTAGTCCACGGGGCGGGGAGTTTTCCCCTCCCCGCCCCTTCCCGAAAGCCTGCGGCGCTGTCGTTCGGCTGCTGCGCCGTCGTGGCTGGTCGCGCAGTTCCCCGCGCCCCTTGAAAACCGGGGGCTCGGCAATTCAGCCCCTCCGGCGTTCGAGGAGCGGGGTCTGGGGCGGAGCCCCAGTTCGGGAAGGGGCGGGGTGGGGAAAGGAACGGCTCAGCCTCGCTTGCCGTACCGGTGGACGGCCAGGGGCAGGAACGCCGCTATCAGCAACCCGCACCACAGCACCGACCCCGCCACCGGATGCGTCACCGGCCAGGCTGCCCCCTCCGGGATCGGGGCGTTGCCGAACAAGTCCCGTACCGCCGTCGTGACCGCGCTGATCGGGTTCCACTCCGCGACCGTGCGCAGCCACGACGGCAGGTTGGTCGTGGGGATGTACGCGTTGGACAGCAGCGGCAGCATGAACGTCGCGCCGCCCAACTGGCCCGCGGCCTCCTCGCTGCGCGAGACGATCCCGAGGAACATCCCCACGCATGTGCTCGCGAAGCGGAAGAGGAGCAACAGGCCGAACGCGCCGAGGGCCTGGGCCGGCGTGCCCTCGATGCGCCAGCCCATCGCGTACCCGACGAGGAGCAGCGGGACCAGCCCGGCCGCCGTCGTCAGGAGGTCGGCGAAGGCCTGGCCGAGGGGGACGGACGCGCGGCTCATCGGCAGGGTGCGGAAGCGGTCCATCACGCCGCGGTGGGAGTCCTGCGCGGCGGCGAACATCCCGTTCATGATGCCGTTGGCGGCCGTCGCGACGAGCAGTCCCGGCACCAGGAACGCCCGGTACTCCGTGCCCGGCATGGCGAGCGCCGAGCCGAACACGTACCCGAAGAACAGCAGGAAGACCACCGGCATGGTGCTGGTCATGACCGTGATCGCCGGGGCGTGCCGCAGTCGCTGGAGGTGGCGGCCGAGGACGGCGGAGGTGTCGTGGGCGAGGGCGAGGGTGCTCATGCGGCGGCGGTCTCCTTGCGTGCGGTGAGGCGCAGGAACACCTCGTCGAGGGTGGGCGGGCGCAGCGCGGCGTCCAGCAACGGCACGCCCGCGGCGTCGAGTTCGCGGACAAGGCGGGGCAGCGTGAGCGTGCGGTCGAGGCTGATCGCGGCGACCGTGCGGTGCTCGGCGTCCAGGACCGGTTCGGCCCCGGTGAGCCGGTCGAGCACGGCAGCGGCGGCGGGCAGCGCGTCCGCGTCGGCGACCACGGCCTGGGCGTAACTGCCGATCGCGGCCTTCAGCTCGGCCGGGGTGCCGCGCTGCGCGACCCGGCCCTCGTCGATCAGCACGATGTCGTCGGCCAGCTGGTCGGCCTCCTCCAGGTACTGCGTGGTCAGCAGCACGGTCGTGCCCTGCCCGGTCAACTCCCGTACGGAGTCCCAGATCCGGTTCCGGCTGTGCGGGTCGAGGCCGGTCGTCGGCTCGTCGAGGAACAGCACCCGGGGCCGGGTGATCAGGCTCGCGGCGAGGTCGAGCCGGCGCCGCATCCCGCCCGAGTACGTGTGCACGGGCCGGTCCGCCGCGGCCACCAGGTCGAACCGCTCCAGGAGTTCGGCGGCGCGGGAGCGCGGGGCGCGCAGCAGCCGGGCGAACAGGCGCAGGTTCTGCGCGCCGGTCAGGTCGCCGTCGACCGAGGCGTACTGCCCGGTGACGCCGATGTGCCGGCGGACCTCGTGCGGCTCGCGCACCAGGTCGTGCCCGGCCACCCGCGCGCTGCCCGCGTCCGGTGCGAGCAGCGTCGTCAGGACCCGCACCGCGGTCGTCTTGCCCGCGCCGTTGGGGCCGAGCAGCCCGCACACCGAGCCCTCGGGGACAGCCAGTTCGAGCCCGCGCAGCGCGTGCACGTCGCCGAAGCGCTTCTCCAGACCTTCACTAAGTACAGCGTACGTAGAAGTCATGGCCCCACCGTAGCGCACTACGTACGCTGTACGTAACTACGATGTGAGGGAGGTGATGATCGATGGCGGGCCGAGCGGCCGTACCCGAAGTGATCTGGACGCGGCCCGAGCGCACGGGGCGCGGCCCCAGACCCGCGTACACCAGGAGCGACATCGTCGCGGCGGCCGTGCGGATCGCCGACGCCGACGGCATCGACGCGGTCTCGATGCGCCGCGTCGCCGCCGAGATCGGCTGCGGCACCATGTCGCTCTACAACTACGTGCCGCGCAAAGAGGACTTGTACGAGCTGATGGTCGACGCCGTCAGCGCCGAGTACGACCTGGACGCGCCGCCCAGCGGTGACTGGCGGGCCGACATGTTCGGCATCGCCCGGCAGGCCCGCGTCATCCTGCGCCGCCACCCCTGGCTGACCCACGTCATGTCCACGGTGTACGCCTTCGGCCCGAACGCCCTGCGGTTCCTGGAGCACTGCCTGTCCTGCCTCGAACCGCTCGACGCACCCGGCGGCACCAAGATGGAGCTGATCGCGATGGTCAACGGCACCGCGATGATCTCCGTCGCCAACGAACTGGCCATCGCCGAGCGCAGCCGCTCCCTGCCCTGGACCGAGGAGCAGGAACAGGCCGTGCGCGGCGCGTACATGGCGAGCCGCGTCGCCTCCGGCGCCTACCCGCGCCTGGCCGCCCTCCTCGCCGAGGGCCCGCCGCCCCCGGACGCCGACGAGGCCTTCGAACGGACGGTGGGGCGGCTCCTCGACGGGTTCGCGCAGCCCTGACCGTA
Source organism: Streptomyces sp. Da 82-17 (assembly GCF_046098215.1). Classification (NCBI taxonomy): domain Bacteria; kingdom Bacillati; phylum Actinomycetota; class Actinomycetes; order Kitasatosporales; family Streptomycetaceae; genus Streptomyces; species Streptomyces sp. Da 82-17. The sequence continues at coordinate 384,684 of NZ_JBJURH010000003.1, read as the reverse complement.
GGGTTGCGGCGTGCCCGCGTACGCCGCCTCCGCCACGTTGCTGCCCGTCAACCTCACCCTGGGCGCGGTCCTCGCCGTGCTGCTCGCGGTCGCCGCCTGCGTCGCCGCGTTCGCCCGGCTCAGCCCCGCCGAGGACCGGGGGCGGGCCCGCGAGATCGTCGTCGCCGGGCTGCGCGCCACCGCCCAACTCGCCGCCGTCTCCCTGCTGATCGGCTGGGTCGTCCGCTCCGTACCGCTGCTGCTCGGCTTCATCGCCCTCATGTACGCGGTGGCCGCCCGCACCGCCGGACGCCGGATCACCGGCAACGGCAGCTGGTGGTGGGCGGCCGTGCCGATCGGGGCGGGCGTCGCCCCCGTGGTCCTGGCACTGCTGCTCACCGGGCTCGTCCCGCTCAAGGGCATCACCCTCATCCCCGTCACCGGCATCCTGATCGGCGGGGCGCTCACCGCGACCGTGCTCGGCGGGCGGCGCGCGCTCGACGAGCTGGACACACGGAAGGGGGAGGTGGAGGCCGCGATGGCCCTCGGCCTGACCGACCCGGAGGCCCGCCTCCTCGTCGCCCGGCCCGCGGCGTCGGACGCGCTGCTTCCGGGGCTCGACCAGACACGGACCGTCGGGCTCGTCACGCTGCCCGGGGCGTTCGTCGGGATGCTGCTCGGTGGGGCTTCGCCTGTGCAGGCGGGGGCGGTGCAGTTGTTCGTGCTGGTGGGGTTGATGGCGGTGCAGGGGGTTGCGGTGGCGGGGGTGCTGGAGCTTGTCGCACGGGGGAAGCTGCACCGGTGACTTCCCCCGGCCCCCCCCTGACCCGGGGCTGCGCCCCGGACCCCGGTCGTTCTTCGGCTGCCGCGCCGTCGTGGCTGGTCGCGCAGTTCCCCGCGCCCCTTTCGGGGCGCGTCCCTGCCCCCTTGGCCTGTCGCCCGGCTTTCCCCCCGTCGTGGCTGGTCGCGCAGTTCCCCGCGCCCCTTTCGGGGCGCACCAGCCCCCTCACCTTGCTGTGGGCAGGCGTTCCGCAGGGCGATGGGGAGGGTGGGCACAGCTCCACGACGGTGGGACAGCCGGAGACGTGCCTCGCTCAGATCAGTGCGAACTGGCCGCCTGGGCCTTCCTCGTTGTGGTCCAGGACCGACGCCGGGCGTCTTGCCGAAGGAGGTACCGGGAGGACGCCTGCCCTTCCCAGTGCCGTCGCGTTCAGCGGGGCCTCCGCGGCAGCCCGTACCAACTCCTCCTGCCGCGGCCGGACTTCCGCCAGCAGGGCCAGGACCGTGATCAGTTCGAGGAGTTCCGACGTCCACGTCTGCGGCCAAGTCGTCGGGCGTACCGCTTCCAGGCCGTCCGTGTCCTCCGTCCACGTGCGCCGCTCGAACCACAGCTCCAGGACCCGCACCCCGCAGACGTGGAAGTCCCAGGCCGCCGCCGGTACCGGGGAGATGCGCCCTTCGCCGATGTGCAGGGCTTCCTCCTCGCGGTCGTAGAGGAGTTCCGTGGGCCGGGGCGGGAGGGCGGAGCGGACGTACGGGCGGCGGCCGCCGGGGAGTTTGGGGCGTTCGCCGGTGCGCAGGTGCAGCCACAGGACGCGGTGGCCGAGGTCCACGCCGTGTGCCCACACGTCGGGGTCGGCGGTGAGCGGGACGCGGCAGCCCGATGCGGTGCGGCGGGCCGCGGCCAGGCACCAGGCGAGCAGTTCCTCGGGGCGTACCTCCGTGCCGAGCCGGTCCGTGAGGGTCGCCAACAGGCCGGGCGCGACGTTGGGTTCGGTGCCGCCGGGGCGCCGGTAGAGGGGGCGGATGCGGCCGGGGCGGCCGGCGGGGGAGCGGCCGTCGGGCAGCAGCGCGGTGGCGACGAGTGCGGGCCCGCCGGAGTCCGGCATGTGCCCCGGCTCGACGAGGAACAGCTGGTCGGCGTCGGCGACCCGCCACAACTCGGGCCTCGCCGCGTCGATCAGACGGTGGTCCGGTATCAGCCACTGCTCGTCGAACGGGCCGTGCAGCACCCGCACCGGCTCGGGGCACGGCCCGTCCTCGCCCGCGAGCGCGCCCGTACCGCTGCTCTGCCCGGGGAGTTGGCCGACCGAGGTGGTCAGTGAGCGGGATCTGCTGGGCCGGAGCAGTTCCGCGCGCCGCTCGGGCTCGGCCCGTACGAACGCCGTCCAGCGGGCCTTCAGGGACGCCGCGTCCGGCGCCATCGGCCAGCCGCGGCCGAGCCGCAGCGGGGCGACCGACCAGGGCAGCAGATCGTCGAGCAGCGGGGCGGCGGAAACAGCTGCCACGTCCGAGTGAGTCACGCACCGATCGTACGGCGTGATCAGCGGGCGTCCAGGGGGCCCGGGAAGCGCAGCGATCAGTGGGCGTCCAGGGTGACCGTGAACGAGAAGCGGTCGCCGCGGTAGTGGATGCGGGCGACGTCCAGGACGGCGCCGTCCTCGTCGTAGGTGACGCCGGTGTAGTGCAGGATCGGGCTGAGCAGCGGGACCTGCAGCAGCGCGGCCGTCTCCGGGTCCGCGAGCCGCGCCTCCACGGTGTCCGTGATGCGGCTGATGCCGACGCCGACCACGTCGCGCAGCACCTTCGTCATCGGCCAGCGCTCCAGGTCCGCCGGGTCGATCCGGCCGCCGACGTCCGGGCGGACCCAGTTGCGCGCGTGGTTGGTCGGCTCCCCGGTCTGCTCGTCGCTGCGCAGCCGGTGGTACGCGGCCACCTCGGGCAGACCGGGGAAGAACTCGGCGACGTCGGCGGGCGCCGGGCCGCTGCCGTGGTCGAGGAGCTCGGTGCGCATACCGGACTGCTGGGCCACGATCGCGTCGACCGAGCCCAACAGGCGTACCGGGGCGCCGCGTTCGGCGCTCGGCTCGATGAACGTGCCGCGCCGCCGGTGCCGGCTGATCAGGCCCTCGTCCTCCAGCTCCTTGAGCGCCTGCCGCATGGTCAGGACGCTCACGCCGTAGTGCGCCGCGAGCTGCTCCTCCGTGGGCAGGCGCAGGGGCGCGTCCGGGCTGCGGCCGAGTATGGAGGCGCGCAGGGACTGCGACACCTGGTACCACAGCGGCAGCTTGCGGTTGAGGACGATCGAGTCCGGGGCGAAGGCGGTCACGGCTGCTCCGTACTGCTCCTGCTTACGAGCGGAAATGACGCTGGAGACCCTGCCACACATCGTCGTAGCCCGTCTGCAGGTGGGACGCCTGAGCCGCCTGCGGGGCCAGGGTCACCGGCCAGCGGGTCTCGAACATGAACGCCAGGCCGTCGTCGATCTTCTGCGGCTTCAGCTCGGCCGCGGACGCCTTCTCGAAGGTCTCCCGGTCCGGGCCGTGCGCCGACATCATGTTGTGCAGCGAGCCGCCGCCCGGCACGAACCCTTCCGCCTTCGCGTCGTACGCGCCCTCGATCAGGCCCATGTACTCGCTCATCACGTTCCGGTGGAAGTACGGCGGCCGGAACGTGTCCTCGCCGACCAGCCAGCGCGGCGCGAACACCACGAAGTCGACGCCCGCGAGCCCCGGGGTGTCCGTCGGCGACGTGAGCACCGTGAAGATCGACGGGTCCGGGTGGTCGTAGCTGATCGTGCCGATGACGTTGAAGCGGTGCAGGTCGTACACGTACGGGACGTGGTTGCCGTGCCAGGCGACCACGTCGAGCGGGGAGTGGTCGTAGACCGCGCGCCAGAGGTTGCCGCAGTACTTGTTGACCACCTCCACCTCGCCCTCGACGTCCTCGTACGCCGCCACCGGGGCCCTGAAGTCCCGTGCGTTCGCCAGGCCGTTGGCGCCGATCGGGCCGAGGTCGGGGAGCTGGAACGGGGCGCCGTAGTTCTCGCAGACGTAGCCGCGGGCGGTCGCGTCGAGCAGCTCCACGCGGAAGCGGACACCGCGCGGGATCAGCGCCACCTCGCCCGGCTCGGCCCGCAGCAGGCCCAGTTCGGTGCGCAGCAGCAGCCCGCCCTGCTCGGGGACGATCAGCAGCTCGCCGTCGGCGTCGCTGAACACCCGCCGTTCCATGGGGGAGTTGGCGTGGTAGAGGTGCACGGCCATGCCGGTGCGCTGCGTCGCGTCGCCGTTCCCGCCCAGGGTCCACAGGCCGTCCAGGAAGTCCGTGCCGGGCGCGGGCTCGGGCAGCGGGTTCCAGCGCAGCCGGTTCGGGTCGGGCACGGACTCGGTGAACGGGGCCGTGCGCACCGCGCCGTTGTCGATCCGCGTGAACGCCGGGTGGGCCGCGGAGGGGCGGATGCGGTACAGCCACGAGCGGCGGTTGTGGGCCCGCGGCTCGGTGAACGCACTGCCGCTCAGCTGCTCCGCGTACAGGCCGAGGGGGGCGCGCTGCGGGGAGTTCCGCCCGAGCGGCAGCGCCCCCGGAACCGCCTCGCTGCTGTGCTCGTTCCCGAAACCGGAGAGGTACGAGAGCCCCTCCGCCGTCTTCCGCGCCTGCTCGGTCCCGCTCATCTGCGCTCCCCGCTGCCGAAGAATCTCTGCGTCTGCCGCCGGCGTCTGCCGGACCAGTGAATCCTATGGACCACCGTAGGATTCGGATAGGGGGTCGTCAACAATCCAGCCCGTCCGGCGTTTGAGGACGAGCCCGGCGGGCGAGGGGGCGGGGTCCGGGGGAAGGCCCCGGAAGGCCGAGCCCCGTACGACGGCGCCCTTGACTCGTTACGCTCACCCGCATGTCCTGGACCCCCGAGCCGAAGGCGACCCTGCGCCGCGCCCCCGTGCAGCAGCGCAGCGCCGAACGCCTGAACCGGATACTCGACGCCTGCGCCGGGCTGCTCGACGAGGTCGGGTACGAGGCGTTGAGCACCCGTGCCGTGGCCGAGCGGGCGGACGTGCCGATCGGGTCCGTGTACCGCTTCTTCGGCAACAAGCGCGCCATGGCCGACGCCCTCGCGCAGCGCAACCTCGACCGGTACGCGGAGCGGATCACCGGGCGGCTCGCGGCCGTCGGGCACGACGACTGGCGGACGGCCGTCGACGCCGCGCTGGAGGAGTACCTCGCGATGAAGCGCACCGTCCCCGGCTTCTCGCTCGTCGACTTCGCGGGCCCCGTGCAGGCGCCGTCCGAGGCCAACCACCTGCTCGCCGACCGTCTCGCCGACCTGCTCGCCGGGCACCTGGGGCGGCCGCTCGACGCCGGGCTCCGGCGCTGTCTCCTGGTCGGCGTGGAGGCGGCCGACGCGGTGCTGCGCCTCGCGTTCCGGCTGCGGCCCGACGGGGACGCCGAACTCGTCGCCGAGACCCGGGAGTTGCTGCACGCCTACCTGGCGCGGTCCCTCGACTGAAGCCCGGGCGTACACGGGGCGAACCTCACGCCGGACCCTCGCCTCCGTGCGTACCGGTCGGTATGCTCGCAGCGGATTGTGCGCCGCCGCTGCCGCCGCCCCTGGGAGGGCCCGTGTCCCGCAACGCCCGTACTGACGACTCCCGTACCGCCCGCCGCATCTGCCCGCTCTGCGAAGCCACCTGCGGGCTCACGCTCACCATCGAGGGCACGCGCGTCACCGGAGCGCGCGGCGACCGCGACGACGTGTTCAGCCGCGGCTTCATCTGCCCCAAGGGCGCCGCCTTCGGCGAGCTCGACAGCGACCCCGACCGGCTCACCCGGCCCCTCGTCCGCCGCGACGGACGCCTGGAGGAGGCGAGTTGGGACGAGGCCTTCGACGCGATCGCCGCCGCACTGCGGCCCCTGACCGAGGAGCACGGGCCGAACGCCGTCGGCGTCGTCCTCGGCAACCCGAACGTGCACACCGTGGCCGGCGCCCTCTACCCGCCGGTCCTCCTCAGCACCCTCGGCACCCGCAACCTCTTCACCGCCAGCACCCTCGACCAGATGCCCAAGCACGTCTCCTCCGGACTGCTCTACGGCGACCCGCTCGCGATCCCCGTGCCCGACCTGGACCGCACCGACCACCTGCTGATCCTCGGCGCCAACCCGCTGGAGTCCAACGGCAGCCTGTGCACCGCGCCCGACTTCCCCGGCCGCCTCAAGGCCCTGCGCGCACGCGGCGGCACCCTCACCGTCGTCGACCCGCGCACCACCCGCACCGCCGAGCTCGCCGACCGGCACCTCGCGATCCGCCCCGGCGCCGACGCCCTCCTCCTCGCCGCCCTCGTCCACGTGCTCTTCGAGGAGGACCTGACGGCGCTGGGCCGCCTTGAGTCGTACGTGGAAGGGGTGGACCGAGTCCGGGACGCCGTACGGGAGTTCAGCCCCGAGGCGGTCGCCCCCACCTGCGACGTGCCGGCCGGGGAGATCCGGGAGCTGGCCAGGGAGCTCGCCGCCGCGCCGACCGCCGCCGTATACGGCCGCATCGGCACCTGCACCGTCGAGTTCGGCACCCTCGCGAGCTGGCTCGTCGACGTCCTCAACGTCCTGACCGGCAACCTCGACCGGCCCGGCGGCGTCCTCTTCCCGCTCTCCGCCACCGACCGCGCGCCCCGCCCCGCCGCCCCCGGCAAGGGCTTCCGGCTCGGGCGCTGGACCAGCCGGGTCGGCGGGCACCCGGAGGTCAAGAGCGAGCTGCCCGCCGCCGCGCTCGCCGAGGAGATCGACACCCCCGGCGACGGCCGCGTACGCGCCCTGCTCGTCCTCGCCGCCAACCCGGTGCTCTCCGCGCCCGACGGAGACCGCCTCGACCGCGCCCTCGCCGGGCTCGACTTCATGGTGAGCGTCGACCCGTACCTCAACGAGACCTCCCGGCACGCGCACGTGGTGCTGCCCCCGCCGCCGCCCGCGCAGAGCGCCCACTACGACTTCGCGTTCAACGCCCTCGCCGTCCGCAACCAGGCCCGCTACACGCGCGCCGCCCTACCGCTCCAGGACGGCGCGATGGACGAGTGCGAGATCCACGCCCGGCTGATCCTCGCCGCCTCCGGGATGCACGGCACCCCGCCGGACGCCGTCGACGCCATGGTCGTGGACCGAGCCCTCGGCAAGGCCGTCGCCGACCCGCACGCGCGCGTGCACGGCCGCGACCCGAAGGAACTCGCCGCCCTGCTCACCGGCGACAGCGGCGCCGAACGCCGACTCGACCTGATGCTGCGCCTCGGCCCGTACGGCGACGGATTCGGCGCCGACCCGGAAGGGCTCAGCCTGGACCGGCTGCTCGCCCACCCGCACGGCATCGACCTCGGGCCGCTCAGGTCCCGCCTCCCCGAAGTGCTCCGCACCCGCAGCGGGCGCGTCGAGCTCCTTCCCGAGCGCGTCGCCGCCGACCTGCCCCGCCTCCGTGCCGCCCTGGACCGCGAACCCGCCGGGCTGGTCCTCGTCGGCCGCCGCCACCTGCGGTCCAACAACAGCTGGCTGCACAACGTCCCCGCCCTCAACCGCGGCTCCAACCGCTGCACCCTGCAGATCCACCCCGAGGACGCCGCCCGCCACGGGATCGCCGACGGCGCCCTCGTCCGCGTCAAGGGCGCCGGGGGAGAGGTGGAGGCGCCCGCCGAGGTCACCGCGGCCGTACGCGAGGGCGTCGTGAGCCTGCCGCACGGCTGGGGGCACGACCGGCCCGGCACCCGTACCGCCGTCGCCTCGGCCGCGCCCGGGGTGAACAGCAACCAGCTGCTCGACGGGACGCTCCTCGACCCGCTGTCCGGCACCGCGGTGCTCAACGGAGTGCCGGTTCTGCTCACGCCCGTCGACACGAACGCGCAGGCAAGGCTGTGACCAGGAGTTTTGCTCGTATTGCTCGCGTGTCAACATCTTGTTAACGCCGAATAGCGGGTCTTAACGTCGTGCGAACCGCCGGCCCCTGGTGGAGTTCAAGGGCGAACGTTAGGTATCCACATGCTGACCATCCTCGGCTTCGCCATGATCGCGACCTTCCTGGTCCTGATCATGATGAAGAAGATGTCGCCGATTGCGGCACTGGTGCTCATCCCCGCACTCTTCTGCGTCTTCGTCGGACAGGGCGCGAAGCTCGGGGACTACGTCCTCGAAGGCGTCACCGACCTCGCGCCCACCGCGGCGATGCTGATGTTCGCGATCGTCTACTTCGGCGTGATGATCGACGTCGGCCTCTTCGACCCGGTCGTGCGCGGCATCCTCCGGTTCTGCAAGGCCGACCCGATGCGCATCGTCGTCGGCACGGCCGTGCTCGCCGCGATCGTCTCGCTCGACGGCGACGGCTCCACCACCTTCATGATCACCGTCTCGGCGATGTATCCGCTCTACAAGCGGCTGAAGATGAGCCTCGTCGTGCTGACCGGTGTCGCCGCCACCGCCAACGGCGTGATGAACACGCTCCCTTGGGGCGGCCCCACCGCCCGCGCCGCGACCGCGCTCAAGCTGGACGCCAGCGACATCTTCGTCCCGATGATCCCGGCGCTCGCCGTCGGCCTGCTCGCCGTCTTCGCCCTCTCGTACGTCCTCGGCCTCCGGGAGCGCAAGCGCGTCGGCTACCTCTCCCTCGACGCGGTCACCGAGACCGAGACCGTCGACGAGAAGGTCCTCGTCGGCGCGGGCGCCGGTTCCGGTTCCGGTTCCGGCAAGGCCTCCGGCAAGGCGAGCGGCAACGGCACCGGCGGCGGCGACCACAGCGCCCCCTCGTACCGGAACGAGGACGGCGAGACCTTCGCCGGGCTCGACCCGAACCGCGCCACCCTGCGCCCCAAGCTGTACTGGTTCAACGCGCTCCTGACGGCCGCCCTCATGGCCGCGATGATCATGGAGCTGCTGCCCATCCCGGTGCTGTTCCTGCTCGGCGCCGCGCTCGCCCTCACGGTCAACTTCCCCAACATGGCCGACCAGAAGGCCCGCATCGGCGCCCACGCCGAGAACGTCCTCAACGTCTCCGGCATGGTCTTCGCCGCCGCCGTCTTCACCGGCGTCCTGCAGGGCACCGGCATGGTCGAGTCGATGGCCAAGTGGATGGTCAGCTCCATCCCCGACGCCATGGGCTCGCAGATGGGCCTGGTCACCGGCCTCCTGTCGCTCCCGCTGACGTACTTCATGTCGAACGACGGCTTCTACTTCGGCGTCCTCCCCGTCCTCGCCGAGGCCGGCGCCGCCCACGGCATCGCGCCCGTCGAGATCGCCCGCGCCTCCATCGCCGGCCAGCCCCTGCACATGTCGAGCCCGCTGGTGCCCGCCGTGTTCGTGCTCGTCGGCATGGCCAAGGTCGAGTTCGGCGACCACACCCGGTTCACCGTCAAATGGGCCGCCCTCACCTCGCTCGTGGTGCTCGCCTCCGCCATCCTCTTCGGGATCGTCTGAGCATGACGGACGGCGGTCCAGGGCCCGGAAGGACGTGGCTGCTGCGCCTCGTCATCGCCTTCAGCTTCGCGCAGGGGGCGGTGTCGATGGCGCGGCCCGCCGTGTCCTACCGGGCCCTCTCGCTCGGCGCCGACGAACGCGCCGTCGGCGTCATCGCGGGCGTGTACGCGCTGCTCCCGCTGTTCGCCGCCGTCCCCCTCGGCCGACGCACCGACCACGGCCGGTGCGCGCCGCTGCTGCCGATCGGCGTCGTCCTGATCGCCGGGGGCTGCGCCCTGAGCGGCGCCGTGAACTCCCTTGCCGCGATGGCCGCGTGGAGCGGCGTCATGGGACTCGGGCACCTCTGCTTCGTGATCGGCGCCCAGTCGATCGTCGCCCGGCAGTCCGCGCCCGCCGAACAGGACCGTAATTTCGGCCATTTCACGATCGGCGCCTCACTCGGCCAGCTCGTCGGCCCGATCGCCGCCGGACTCCTCATCTCCGAGCAGGACGGGGCGATGGCGCGCACCAGCGCACTCGCCCTGATCGTCTCCGCGGCCGTCGCGGCCGTCGCCCTCGGCTCGCTCTGGCGGATCGAGCACCGTGCGCCCGTACGCGCCCGCGCGGAACAGGACGCCAAGGTGCCCGTCCACCGCATCCTGCGCACCCGCGGCGTCCCCGCCGGCATCTTCATCAGCCTCGCCGTGCTGTCCGCCACCGACATCCTCACCGCCTACCTGCCGGTCGTCGGCGAGCACCGCGGCATCGCGCCCGCCACCGTCGGCCTGCTGCTCAGCCTGCGCGCCGCCGCCACCATCGCCTGCCGACTCGTCATGACGCCGATGATCCGGCTGATCGGCCGCACCGCCCTGCTCGTCACGACCTGCCTCGTCGGCGGCCTCCTCTGCGCCGGCATCGCCCTGCCCGTACCGGTGTGGGCGCTCGCCCTGATGCTCGCCGTGCTCGGCTTCTGCCTCGGCGTGGGCCAGCCGCTGTCCATGACGACCGTCGTCCAGGCCGCCCCCGACGGCGCCCGCTCCACCGCCCTCGCGCTGCGCCTCACCGGCAACCGGCTCGGCCAGGTCGCCGCCCCCGCCTCCGCCGGACTCGTCGCCGGAGTCGCGGGCGCGGCCGCGCCGTTCCTGATGCTCGGCGTGCTCCTCGTCGCCGCGGCCGGACTCGGCCTGCGCGGAGGTCTGCGGACGCAAAGCACGACCGGCGCACGGGGCGCGAAACCGGCCCGGACGGACCACGCGAAGCGCTGAGCGGCGTGAAACCAGCCACATCGCCCCGCTCACGACCCCCGAGTTAACCAGCCATTCACATGCCAACGGGCACACTGGGAACGGCACTTGGGCACAATGGTGATCACGTACGGCGACACCCGCGGCGTCCGAGGCGCCGACGGCGTTTGCCGTTCCGGAAGTGAACCGACCAGAGGGGCGAGGGGGTTGAGATGCGTCGCTGCCGCGCCCTGCTCGGCCTGCTGACCGCCGCCCTCTGCGCCCTCCTCGCCCTGGCCGTCGCCACGGACTCCGCCGTGGCGGGCCCGGCCGACCAGAACCCCGCGGCCACCGACCCGTACGCCGCGGTCGCCGCGCCGCCCGCCCCCGCCGGCCTCGCCGCCGGCCCGGGACGCGGCGCGGCCAACGCCGAACAGGACCGCCACCCGGGCCCGTTCGACGACTGCCGGCACCGGCGCGCGATCCGCGCCGCGGTCGCCGCGCCCGTGCCGCTGCCCGACCCGGGCACGGCCGCAGCGGCCCCCGCGCCCGCCGCACACCCGGCGCGCGCCCCGAGATCCGTCACCGGGCACGCCGCCGTCGCCGCGGCCCCCGACCCCGGCGAACGGCCCGCCCTGCTGCAGGTGTTCCGCTGCTGAACCCCGGCCCGCCCCGGGCCGCGCCCCCGCAGGTCACCCGCCCCGCGGCAGCCCTCCCGTAGGCCCGCGCGGCCCCGGCACCCGAGGCGCCCCCGCGTCCCGTACGCACATCAGCACGCCCCCGACCGACCACGTTTCCCGACGGCGGCACAACCGGCGCACACCGACCGAGGCACCCACGACGTGCCCCGGCGCCAAGCCCTGCCTACCCGCGCGCCCGCACCCCTGCCTGCCCGCGCACCCGCACGTCTGCGTGCCCGCGCGCCCGCAGGTCTGCGTGCCCGCCCCCGCCCGCCGGCGTGGAACGCCAGGAGGAACCCATGCACGCGTTCATCGACCATGCCCGCGACTTCCCCGGCCGCATCGCCGCGGCGGGGGAGGAGCGCGAGGCCTTCGGCCGGCTCGCCGAAGGACAGTCCCCCGAAGCCCTGTTCATCACCTGCTCCGACTCCCGCGTCATCCCGTCCCTGTTCACCGGCGCCCGCCCCGGCCGGCTCTTCGAGCTGCGCACCGCGGGCAACGCCGTCCCCGAGTACGCCGAGGGCGCCAGCGGCGAGGTGGCCACCATCGAGTACGCCGTGAGCGTGCTGCGGGTGCCCGACATCGTCGTGTGCGGCCACTCCCACTGCGGCGCCGTCCGCGCCCGCGTCCACGGCGAAGACCGAGGGGATGTCTCCCCGGTCCTTGCGGGCCCGCGACGCCCCCTCGCGTCCGTCCCCGCTGTCGCCGGCCGGCTGGAGCGCCAACTCCCGCACCTGCCCGTCCGCGACCCCGAGTCCGGCATCGACGACGACGCCCAGGTGGCCGGGCACGTCCAGCGCCACGTCAAGGCCCAGCTCGACCGGCTCCGCCAATACCCCTGCGTACGCGAGGGGTCGGCGGCCGGACGGCTGCGGCTGCACGGCTGGTACTACGCCGTGGACACCGGCCTGGTCATGGAGCACGACCCGGCGGCCGACGCCTTCCTGCCGCTGTGAAGGGAACGACCATGCCTGCCCCCGCACCGGGAACCGAACCGATGCCCAGCCCCCCGCCCGCACCCCGCTCCCGCGGCACCCTCCGCTACGACCTGACCGCCTCCGTCGTCGTCTTCCTCGTCGCCCTGCCGCTGTGCGTCGGCGTCGCCGTCGCCTCCGGCGTGCCCGCCGAGCTCGGCATCGTCACCGGCATCGTCGGCGGCCTCCTCACCGGCCTCCTGCCCGGCAGCTCCCTCCAGGTCTCCGGCCCCGCCGCCGGCCTCACCGTCCTCGTGTACGAGGCCGTGCAGACGTACGGCCTCGCCGCGCTCGGCGTGCTCGTGCTCGCCGCCGGACTGCTCCAACTCGCCATGGGCGCCCTGAAGTTGGGCCGCTGGTTCCGGGCCATCTCGGTCGCCGTCGTGCAGGGCATGCTCGCCGGCATCGGGCTCGTCCTGATCGCCGGACAGGTGTACGCCCTCGCCGACCTGGAGGCGCCCGGCAGCGGGCTCGCCAAGCTCGCGGGACTGCCCGGGCTCGTCCTCGACGTGGCCGCCTCGCCGGAGGCGCTCGCCGCCCTCGCCGTCGGCACCGGGACCATCGCGCTGCTCGTGCTGTGGCCGCGCTGGAAGGCCGCCGCCCGCGTCCTTCCCGCCCCGCTGGTCGCGGTCGCGGCGGCCACGCTCGCCGTCGCGGTGCTCGGCCTGCCCGTCGCCCGCGTCGAGGTCAAGGGCCTGCTCGACGCCGTACAGCCGCCCGGCGGCGCCGAGTTCGCGGCGCTCGCCGACCTCGCGATGCTCGGCACGGTCCTCGCGTTCGCGCTCATCGCCTCCGCCGAGTCGCTGTTCAGCGCCGCCGCCGTGGACCGCCTGCACAAGGGCCCCCGCACCGACTACGACAAGGAGCTGATGGCCCAGGGCGCGGGCAACGCGGTCTGCGGCGCCCTCGGCGCGCTGCCCATGACCGCGGTGATCGTGCGCAGCGCCGCCAACGTGCAGGCGGGCGCCCGTACGAAGGCCTCGCGGGTGCTGCACGGCGTCTGGCTGCTGGTCTTCGCGGCGGCGTTCCCGGCGGCGCTCGGCGTCATCCCGGTCGCCGCGCTCGCCGGTGTCCTGGTGCACGCCGGGTTCAAGCTCGTGCCGTGGAAGGACCTCGGGCCGCTGTGGCGCGAGCACCGGGGCGAGCTGGTGATCCTGGCCGTCACCGCCGTGGCGATCGTCGTCGGCAACCTCTTCGAGGGTGTGCTCATCGGCCTGCTGCTCGCCGTGGCCAAGACGGCGTGGGAGGTCAGCCACGTCCACATCGAGACGACCGAGGAGCCCGTGGCCGAGAAGGGCGCCCGACCCGCCCTGAGGGTACGGGTGTTGGGCAACGCCACCTTCCTGCGGCTGCCCAAGCTGCTCGACTCCCTGGAGGCGCTGCCCGCCGACCGCGAGCTGCACCTCGACCTCGGCGGACTCCGGCACGTCGACCACGCCTGCGCGATGGCCCTAGCCACCTGGGAGGAGCGCCACAACGCCCTCGCGGCGGGCGCCGGGACCCGCGTGCAGGTCACGACGGCCCGAGCGACGCCTCGTACGACGGCCTGAGCGGTCACGCACGTACGACGGCCTGAGCGGAGGCTGCGTGCGACGGCCCGGCGGTGCACCCCACCGCCGGGCCGTTCCGTGCGCCCGTACGCTGCCCCTGGGTTCGCAGGTGACCCTGGCGCCAGAAAACTATCACCGCTAGTTTGGGTGCCGGACGACGGAAGACAGGCTCGGAAGGAGTGCCATGAAGGCGCACGACGGCATGTACATCGGCGGCGAGTGGCGGCCCGCCGCCGGCCCGGACACCATCGCGGTGGTCAACCCGGTCGACGAGCAGGTGATCGCGCACGTCCCGGCCGGCACCGCCGAGGACGTCGACGCCGCGGTGCGCGCCGCCCGCGCCGCCCTGCCCGGCTGGGCCGCGACCCCGCCCGCCGAGCGCGCGGCCCTCATCGGCGCCCTGCGGGACGTGCTGGTCGCCCGCAAGGACGAGATCGCCGAGACCGTCACCGCCGAACTGGGCTCGCCGCTGCCGTTCTCGCAGGCCGTGCACGCGGGCGTGCCGATCGCCGTGGCCGGTTCGTACGCCGAACTCGCCGCCTCGTACGCCTTCGAGGAGAAGATCGGCAACTCGACCGTGCTGCTCGAACCGGTGGGCGTCGTCGGCGCCATCACGCCCTGGAACTACCCGCTGCACCAGATCGTCGCCAAGGCCGCGCCCGCGCTCGCCGCCGGGTGCACCGTCGTCCTCAAGCCCGCCGAGGACACCCCGCTGGTCGCGCAGCTCTTCGCGGAGGCCGTGCAGGAGGCGGGCCTGCCTGCGGGCGTGTTCAACCTGGTCACCGGTCTCGGCCCGGTCGCCGGGCAGGCGCTCGCCGAGCACGAGGGCGTGGACCTCGTCTCGTTCACCGGTTCCACCGCCGTCGGCAAGCAGATCGGCGCCACCGCGGGCGCGGCGATCAAGCCGGTCGCCCTGGAGCTGGGCGGCAAGTCCGCCAACGTGATCCTGCCGAGCGCCGACCTCGCCAAGGCCGTGAACGTCGGCGTCGCCAACGTGATGTCCAACTCCGGCCAGACCTGCAGCGCCTGGACCCGCATGCTGGTCCACGCCGACCGGTACGACGAGGCGGTCGAGCTGGCCGCCGCGGCCGCCGCCAAGTACGCCGACCGGATCGGCCCGGTCGTCAACGCCAAGCAGCGGGACCGGGTGCGCGGCTACATCGAGAAGGGCGTCGCCGAGGGCGCCCGCCTGGTCGCGGGCGGCACCGAAACCCCGTACGAGCAGGGCTACTTCGTCAGCCCGACCGTCTTCGCGGACGTGACGCCGGAGATGACGATCGCCCAGGAGGAGATCTTCGGCCCGGTCCTGTCGATCCTGAAGTACGCCGACGAGGACGAGGCACTCGCCGTCGCCAACGGCACCGTCTACGGCCTGGCCGGCGCCGTCTGGGCCGGTGACGAGGCGGAGGCCGTCGCGTTCGCCCGCCGCATGGACACCGGCCAGGTCGACATCAACGGCGGCCGCTTCAACCCGCAGGCCCCGTTCGGCGGTTACAAGCAGTCCGGCGTCGGCCGCGAGCTGGGCCCGCACGGCCTGGGCGAGTACCTCCAGACCAAGTCCCTGCAGTTCTGAGCCGTCTCGCCTTCCGAAAGAGCCGAAAGAGGAGTACGTACGTGGTCCGCGCCGCCGTTCTGCCCGCCGTCGACGCTCCGCTGAAGCTGGTGGAGATCGACCTGCCCGAGCCCGGCCCCGGCCAGGTCCGGGTCCGCCTCGCCGCCGCCGGGGTCTGCCACTCCGACCTGTCCCTGTCCAACGGCACCATGCGGGTGCCCACGCCCTGCGTGCTCGGCCACGAGGGCGCGGGCACCGTCGTCTCCGTCGGCGCGGGCGTGACCCACGTGGCCCCCGGCGACGGCGTCGTCCTCAACTGGGCGCCGTCCTGCGGAAGTTGCCACGCCTGCTCGATCGGCGAGGTCTGGCTCTGCTCCCACGCGCTCGCCGGCGCCGCGGACGTCTACGCCAAGCTGCCCGACGGCACCGAGCTGCACCCCGGCCTGAACGTCGCCGCGTTCGCCGAGGAGACCGTCGTCGCCGCCAACTGCGTGCTGCCGGTGCCGGACGGGGTGCCGCTCACCGACGCCGCCCTCCTCGGCTGCGCCGTCCTCACCGGGTACGGGGCGGTCCACCACTCCGCGCGCGTACGCGAGGGCGAGTCGGTGGCCGTCTTCGGCGTCGGCGGCGTCGGCCTCGCCACACTGCAGGCGGCCCGGATCGCGGGCGCGGGCCTGATCGTCGCCGTCGACGTCTCCCCGGAGAAGGAGGAGCTGGCCCGCGCGGCCGGCGCCACCGAGTACGTCGTCGCCTCCGACACCACCGCCCGCGAGATCCGCAAGCTGACCGGCGGCCAGGGCGCGGACGTGGCCGTGGAGTGCGTGGGCCGGGCGGTGACGATCCGTACGGCCTGGGAGTCCACGCGGCGCGGCGGGCGTACGACGGTCGTCGGCATCGGCGGCAAGGACCAGCAGGTCAGCTTCAACGCCCTGGAGATCTTCCACTGGGGCCGCACCCTGTCCGGCTGCGTGTACGGGAACTCCGACCCGGAACGCGACCTGCCGGTCCTCGCGGAACACGTCCGCGCGGGCCGCCTCGACCTCGCCTCCCTGGTCACGGAACGCATCGGCCTGGACGGCATCCCGACGGCCTTCGAGAACATGCTGGCGGGCAGGGGCGGGCGGGCACTGGTGGTCTTCGACTAGGAGGGGCCCGCCCCTCAGGGGCGCGGGGAACTGCGCGACCAGCCACGACGGCGCCGCAGCCGAACGAACACCGCCGGAGGCTTTCGGGAAGGGGCGGGTAGGGGAAGATCCCGCCCGCACCACGACGCACCCGCACCCACACCCACACCCGCGCCAACACCCGCACCCGCGCCCGCACCCACCCACGACCCCGACCGCACACCCCCCCGCGGCCGGGGCCGTCGTGCTGCTCAAGCGCAGGTGGGCCCCGGGCAAACGCCCGGCAAAAACTGTGACCGCACGACCCGTTGACCGCGCACCGACTGGTCGGTACGTTCCCCGCACATCACCGGCGCCGCCCCCCGATTCCACCGTCCCCGCACCCACCGGAGTGTGCATCCGCATGGACTCGGCACCTTCCGCAGTCACGCCCGCATCCGCCCAAGGACCGACGGACAAGCACCGCCGCAGGGTGGCCACCGCGGCCGCGCTCGCCTCCGCCGTCGAGTGGTACGACTACTTCGTCTTCGGCATCGCCGCCGCCCTCGTCCTCGGCGAGCTCTACTTCCCCGCGGGCAGCCCGTCCGCCGGCGTCCTCGCCTCCTTCGCGACGTTCGCCGTCGGCTTCCTGGCCCGCCCGATCGGCGGCATCATCGCCGGTCAGCTCGGCGACAAGCGCGGCCGCAAGCCCATGCTGGTCATGGCCCTGACCCTGATGGGCCTCGCCACCACCGGCATCGGCCTGCTCCCCACGTACGAGACGATCGGCATCGCCGCCCCGCTGCTCCTGGTCGTCCTGCGCATCATGCAGGGCGTCGCCGTCGGCGCCCAGTGGGGCGGGGCGATGCTCATGGCCACCGAGTACGCCCCGGAGGGCAAGCGCGGCCTCTACGGCAGCCTCGTCCAGCTCGGCGTGCCCATCGGCGTCGTGACCGCCAACTCCGTCTTCCTCGTCGCCGGCGCCTTCGTCAGCGACGCGGACTTCGCCGCCTGGGGGTGGCGACTGCCGTTCCTGGTCGGCCTGTTGGTGCTCGGCCTCGCCTGGTACATCCACGCCCGGGTCGAGGAGACCCCCGCGTTCAAGGAGGCCGAGCGGGCGCTCGCCGAGAAGGAGAAGGGCGAGGGCGCCAAGCGTTCCCCGCTGCGCACGATCCTGCGCGGCCACCTCGGCACGGTGCTCCTCGCCGGCGGCTCCTTCGCCGTGAACACCGCGACGTTCTACATCATCATCACCGGCGTGCTCGACTACACGACCCGCGAACTCCACATGGAACGCGAGTCCGTGCTGATGGTCTCGCTCTGCATCAGCCTCACCCAGCTCGCCCTGATCCCGCTCTCCGCGGCCCTCTCGGACAAGATCGGCCGCATCCGCATCTACGGCCTCGGCGCGGCCGGGCTCGCCGTGTGGGCGGTGCCGATGTTCCTGCTCATCGACACCGGCTCCCTGCTCTGGCTGGCCGTCGGCACGTTCATCTGCAGCTGCTTCCTGAGCATCATGTACGGGCCGCAAGCCGCCCTGTTCGCCGAGCTGTTCACCGCTGAGATGCGGTACACGGGCGCCTCGCTCGGCTACCAGATCGCGGCGGTCGCGGGCGGCGGGCTCGCGCCGTTCGTGATGGTGCTGCTCCTGGAGGCGACGGGCACGTCGATGTCGGTGTCGGCGTACATCATCCTGCTCGCGGTCGTCGCGCTGTTCAGCATCAAGGTTCTCGCCGGACGGGCTGCTGCCCGCTGACCTCCGCGTCGCCCGCGGGTGCGGGCAGTGGGGCGGTGTCGCGGGCCCGGCGCGGCCGGGAGCGCGACACCGCCACACCCGCGAGGCAGCACACCCCGCCGAGCAGCGTCAGCCACCCCGGCACCTCGTCGAGCAGCAGCCAGGACATCAGCACGACGATCGCCGGCACCGCGTACGTGGTGGCGCCCATCTTCCCCGCCGTCGTACGGGCCAGGGCGTACGCCCACGTCGTGAACGCCAGGGCCGTCGGGAAGACCCCCAGGTAGACCATGTTGAGGGTGGCCGACAGCGGGGCCCGGGCCGCCTCGTCGACGAGTTGCCCGGCGAACGGCAGGCAGGCCGCGGCGCCGATCGCGCACCCGAACGTCGTGACCTGCAGCGGGCTCGCGTGCCGCAGCGCGGGCTTCTGCACCACGACACCGGTCGCGTACGTCAGCGCCGCGACCAGGCAGAGCGCGACCCCGAGCAGCGAGGCGTCCCCGCCGCCCGACATGGACAGGCCCACGATCGCCGCGCCCGCGAACGACACCGCCATCCCGGCGAGCAGCCGCGGCGGCAGCCCCTCCTTGAGCAGCCAGCCGCCGAGCAGCGCCATGAGCAGCGGGCCCACGTTCACGACCAGCGCGGCCGTGCCCGCGTCGACCAGCTGCTCGCCCCAGTTCAGCGCGACCATGTAGAGCCCGAACCAGAGCACGCCGGACACGGCGATGCCCGGCCAGGCGGCCCGCGGCGGTATCCCGCCCCGGCGCACGGCCCAGATGACGCCGAGGACGAGCGTGCCGGAGAGCAGCCGCCCGAGGGCGAGCGCGCCCGGCGAGTACGCCTCGCCGGCGCTGCGGATGGAGACGAACGCGGAGGCCCACAGCACGACGGTGACGGTGGCGGCCGCGATCGCGAGGACCTCGGGGCGGCGGCCGGTGCGGTTGGAAGAGCTCATGGGAACGAAACTAAGGCCGGAAAGGTTCGCCGCCGAACGAATTGACGAGAGCCGTCAATCGTCGCGCGGGGCAACCGTCACTCCTCGTGCGGGAGTCGGCCGTCGGGGCCCGCCGCGACCAGCGTCTCGTACTGCACCGCGAGCCCGTCGAGGAGCGCCTGCAGGCCCGTCTCGAAGGCGCGCTCGTCGACCTTCTCCTGCCGGTCGGCGAGCAGGTGGGCCTGGCCGAGGTGCGGGTAGTCGGCCGGGTCGTACGCCGTCTCGTCGTCGACGAAGCCGCCCGCGAACGAGCCGAGGGCCGAGCCCATCACGAAGTACCGCATCAGGGCGCCGATCGACGTGGCCTGCGCGGCCGGCCAGCCCGCCGCGGTCATCGCGCCGAACACCGCGTCCGCGAGCCGCAGTCCGGCCGGGCGGCGGCCGGGCCCGCGGGCGAGCACCGGGACGATGTTCGGGTGCTCGGTGAGCGCCGCCCGGTAGGAGACCGCCCAGTCGTGCAGCGCGGTCCGCCAGGGCCGGCCGTCCTCGAACATCGACAGGTCGACCCGCGCGCTCACCGAGTCCGCGACCGCCTCCAGGATCTGGTCCTTCGTACGGAAGTGGTTGTACAGCGAGGGTCCGCTGACGCCCAGTTCGGCGGCGAGGCGGCGGGTGGAGAGCGCGGCGAGGCCCTCCGCGTCCACGAGCGCGCGGGCGGTGTCGACGATCAGTTCGCGGCTGAGCAGGGGCTTGCGCGGTCGGGCCATGCGGCTCATAGTAGGGCCTGCCGACAAAAAACTAGCAGTGGTAATTAAAGTGGCGGTCAGGGGTCGTCGAGAAGTGGGGAGCAGCCGGTGAACCTGGAGTTGAGCGAGGAACAGAACGCCGTCCGGCAGCTCGCACGGGACTTCGTCGAGCGGGAGATCACGCCCCATGTCGTCGAGTGGGACCGGGCGGAGAGCGTCGACCGCGGCATCGTGAAGAAGCTCGGCGAGGTCGGCTTCCTCGGCCTCACGATCGACGAGCGGTACGGCGGCTCCGGCGGCGACCACCTCGCGTACTGCCTGGTCACCGAGGAGCTGGGCCGGGGCGACTCGTCGGTGCGCGGCATCGTCTCCGTCTCCCTCGGCCTGGTCGCCAAGACGATCGCCTCGTGGGGCGACGAGGAGCAGAAGCAGCGGTGGCTCCCCGGCCTCACCTCCGGGGCGTACGTCGGCTGCTTCGGCCTCACCGAGCCCGGCACCGGCTCCGACGCGGGCAACCTCACGACGCGGGCGGTACGGGACGGCGACTCGTACGTCATCGACGGCGCCAAGATGTTCATCACGAACGGGACTTGGGCCGACGTCGTCCTGCTCTTCGCCCGCACCGGCACCGAGCCGGGCCACCGCGGCGTCTCCGCGTTCCTGGTCCCCACGAGCACCCCCGGCCTCACCCGCCGCACCGTCCACGGCAAGCTCGGCCTGCGCGGCCAGGCCACGGCCGAACTGGTCCTGGAGGGCGTGCGGGTGCCGGCGAGCGCGATGCTCGGGCCCGCGGGGAAGGGCTTCTCGGTCGCCATGTCCGCGCTGGCCAAGGGCCGGATGTCGGTCGCGGCGGGCTGCGTCGGCATCGCGCAGGCGGCGCTCGACGCGGCGGTCACGTACGCGGGTCAGCGCGAGCAGTTCGGCAAGCCGATCGCGCAGCACCAGCTCGTCCAGGAGCTGATCAGCGACATCGCGGTCGACGTGGACGCGGCCCGGCTGCTGACCTGGCGGGTCGCGGACCTGATCGACCGCGGGCAGCCGTTCACGACCGAGTCGTCCAAGGCCAAGCTGTTCGCCTCGGAGGCGGCGGTGCGCGCGGCCAACAACGCCCTGCAGGTCTTCGGCGGGTACGGCTACATCGACGAGTACCCGGTCGGCAAACTCCTGCGCGACGCCCGCGTGATGACGCTGTACGAGGGCACGAGCCAGATCCAGAAACTGGTCATCGGCCGTGCGCTGACGGGCATTTCGGCGTTCTGAGTACGCGTGTGCGGGATTGAGTACCCGTACGGATGGAGGGCGGGGGCGCGCTGGACGATCCTCCCGTCATGACATCCGAAGCGCCGATCAAGCAGCAGAGCACCACCGCGTACTACGGCATGGCGGTGGCGTCGTTCGCGGTCGCCCTCGCGGCCGTCGTGATCGCCGTCCTCTACATGGACGTCGACGTCTGGATCCGGGCCTTCCTCGCCGTCGCGATGCTCTACCTCGTGACGTCGTCCTTCACCCTCGCCAAGGTCGTACGGGACCGGCAGGAGGCGGGGGCGCTGGTGAGCCGGGTGGACCAGGCGAGGCTGGAGAAGATCCTCGCGGACCACGACCCGTTCAAGACGCCGTAAGCCCGCGCCTCCCCCAGGGGGCTCCGCCCCCGGCCCCCGCTCCTCAATCGCCGGAGGGGCTCCCCTGCGCCGTCGTCCGGCCTTCCCGCCGCCGTGGTTGCTCGCGCAGTTCCCCGCGCCCCTGACGGGGCGCGGCCAGGGGCGTGGCCCCCGAACAGGCACGACCCTAAGCGCTTGCTCACCGGCAGGGGTATGGTGTTCGTCCTGCGAGAGGGAAGGGGCCAGTGATGACGACCGCGGCGGAGGAGACCGGCGGCGAGGACATGCCGTGGGGCGAGGTGACCCCGGACGCGGCGAGGCGGCTGCTGATCGCCGCGGTCGAGGCGTTCGCCGAGCGCGGCTACCACGCGACCACCACCCGCGACATCGCCGGCCGCGCCGGCATGAGCCCCGCCGCGCTCTACATCCACTACAAGACCAAGGAAGAGCTGCTCCACAAGATCAGCACCATCGGTCACACCAAGGCGCTCGACATCCTCGAGTCCGCCGCCGACGGCCCCGGCTCCGCCGCCGACCGCCTCGCCGAGGCCGTACGCTCCTTCGTCGTCTGGCACGCCGGACACCACACCACCGCGCGCGTGGTGCAGTACGAGCTGGACGCGCTCGGCGAGGACCATCGCGCCGAGGTGATCCTGCTGCGCCGCCGCTGCGACGCCGCCGTGCGCCGCATCCTCAGCGACGGCGTCGACGCGGGCGAGTTCGAGGTGCCGGACGTCTCCGGCACCACCCTCGCCGTGCTGTCCCTCTGCATCGACGTGGCCCGCTGGTTCAACGTGGCGGGCCGCTGGACGCCGAACGAGGTCGGCGAGATGTACGCCGACCTCGTGCTGCGGATGGTGGGAGCCCAGCGGTGAGGGCTCAGAAGTAGAACCGCGAGACCGACTCCGCCACACACGCGGGCTTGTCCGAGCCCTCGCGCTCGACCGTCACCGTCGTCGTGATCTGCACGCCGCCGTCCTTCGTGGGCGTGACGTCCTTCAGCGTGCCGGTCGCCCGCAGCCGCGAGCCGACCGGGACGGGGGAGGGGAACCGCACCTTGTTCGTGCCGTAGTTGATGCCCATGCGGACGTTCTCCACGCGCATGATCTGCGGCACGAGCGTGGGCAGCAGCGACAGCGTCAGGTAGCCGTGCGCGATCGTCGTGCCGAAGGGGCCGTCCGCGGCCTTCTCCGGGTCGACGTGGATCCACTGGTGGTCGCCCGTGGCGTCGGCGAAGAGGTCGATCCGCTTCTGGTCGACCTCCAGCCAGTCACCGCTGCCCAGCTCCTCGCCCACCGCGGCCTGCAGCTCCTCGACCGACCTGAAGATCCTCGGCTCCGCCATGTCGTCCTGCCTCCCACGAGAGTATGTCTAAGCGCTTGCTCAGCATGCTCGCCGGTACGGACGCCTGTCAACGGATCGCGCAGGTAGGGTCGATGGGGTGGCGCAGATTCCAGAGAAGGTCCATGAGCTCACCGTCGGCCAGCTGTCCCAGCGCAGCGGCGCCGCCGTCTCGGCCCTGCACTTCTACGAGTCCAAGGGCCTGATCACCAGCCGCCGTACGAGCGGCAACCAGCGGCGGTATACGCGGGACACGCTGCGCCGGGTCGCGTTCATCCGGGCCGCGCAGCGCGTGGGCATCCCGCTGGCGACGATCCGGGACGCGCTGGCGCAACTGCCCGAGGAGCGCACGCCGAACCGCGACGACTGGGCCCGCCTCTCCGAGACCTGGCGCTCCGAACTGGACGAGCGGATCAAGCAGTTGGGCCGCCTGCGGGACCACCTGACGGACTGCATCGGCTGCGGCTGCCTGTCCCTGGAGACCTGCGTCCTCTCCAACCCCGACGACGTCTTCGGCGACCGCCTGACCGGCTCCCGCCTCCTCCCGGAGCACCGCAAGTAGGCCCCGAAGGGTCGCGGGGCTTTCGGGAAGGGGCGGGGAGGGGATCAATCAAGGGCAAGTCGCCCCACCCGCAAGGGACTTGGGGCGGAGGGACGCGCGCCGTGACGCGTGGACGCGGTACCGTCCCGGACCCAGCCCGACCGACCCGGTCAGAAGGAGTGCCCCATGAGTCTCGTGATCTGCTCGCTGCTGTGGGACGCCGCCCGCGGCGGCAAGCAGGCCGTCACCTACGACAACGACGGCTACCACCTGGTCCGCTTCCCGTACACCTCGGACCAGGAGTCGTACGACCCCTGGAAGATGCACGACCCCGCGCACGGCGGCGGCGAGCCGTCCAAGTTCCCCGACGCCCGCTCCGGCCTGATCTGGCCGAGCCACGACGGCTGGGGCGTGCTCTCGGCGCTCGTGTTCTGGGAGCCGGACTCCCGCCCCAACGAGTACCGCGCGAGATTCGTCCGGGACCCGCTGGGCCCCGGCTACGACTCGACGGCCACGACGGACTCGGCACCGACGGGCGGCGGACAGTACCGCTCGTACGTCTGGCAGATGTTCGTGCGCAAGGGCACGCCGCTGGGCTTCAAGGTGTCGGCGCGCGACACCGGCGACGTGAAGGTCAAGACCCCGTTGATGCACGCCCAGTTCAAGCTGGCGATCCACACGGACGTGAAGGTGCCCTGACCGGCACGGGCTCCGCGCGGGATCCGCGCACGGGGGTGCGGCGCCGTCGGCGCACCCCCGCCGTGCTCGGGGCGGAACGCGTGACCGCGCTCAGGCCGTGACGAGCGTCCTGAACTGCCGGGCCCGCGCGAGCGATCCGGGTGCGAGGACCGGCTGCGGCACGACGATGCCGCAGCCGGTGCACACCGGTCCCGCGGACGGCTCGTGCGCCAGGTCGTACTTCCAGACGATGTCGGCGGACGCGCAGACCGGGCAGTGGTCCCCGGGCTCCCGTTCGAGGGCGGCGATGAGTTTGCGCAGCACGTCGGCGAGCGGTTCCGTGGGGTGGACGTGCGGGTCGTCGCACCAGGCGACGCCGTGGCCGCCCCAGGTGAGCCGGTGCCAGTCGTCGACGCTGCCGGGGCGGCGCAGGCCGTGGTGCTTCTCCTGCTTGCGCCGGTGCGCGAAGTCCGTCTCGTACGCGAGCCACACCGCCCGCGCCGCCTCCAGCTCGTCCAGGGCGGCGGTCAGCCGCGCCGGGTCGGGGGACCGGTCCTCGGGGCCGAATCCGGCCCGGGTGCACAGGTGGTCCCAGGTGGCCCGATGGCCGTAAGGGGCGAATCGCTCCAGGCACTTGCGCAGCGAGTACCGCCGCAGGGCCAAGTCGTTGTGTCCGTCGCGGACCTGTCTCGCGAGGCTTCTGAATCCAGCCACCGCATCGCACCTCCGTCGCTGCTGCTTCGGCTACTTCGGCGTCGGCGAAAAGAAGACGTCGCCACATAGACGTATCGACTCGCGATCCGGCTCCATCTGTTTTTCGATGGCTCCCATCACGATCCGTCACGGCTCGCCGGTGCGGTCGGAACGCCGAGTGAACGGGAGTCCATCACAGCGGCTGTGGGATTCACGTAAGCGCGGCCCGCACCTCGGTCAGCCCAGTTCGCGTTCCCGGGTCTCCGGCAGCGCGAGCACGCACAGCAGCGACACCAGGGCCATCGCGCTGACGTACCACCCGACCGCCCCCGACCCGAAGGACGCCTGCAGGCGCGTCGCCACCAGCGGAGCCACCGCCCCGCCGGCCACACCGCCGAGGTTGTACGCGAACGACGCACCCGAGTACCGCACCCGCGCCCCGAACAGCTCCGGCAGATACGCCCCCATCGGCCCGTACACCACGCCCATGCAGAACAGCGCGCCGCCGAGCGCGATCGCGATCAGGACCGGCTGCCCGGTGTCCATGAGCGGGAAGAGCACGAGGCCCCACACCACCGCGAGCCCGCTGCCTGCGAGGACCAGCCGGCGCCGCCCGCCCGCGTCGGAGCGGGTCGCCGCGAACCAGGTGCCCGCGGCGAGGAACACGCAGGCCACCAGGGACAGTGCGAGCATCGTGTTCCGCGAGACCCCGAGTGTGTTCGTCCCGTACGCGAGGCAGTAGGTGGTGGCCGTGTAGAACAGGCCGTACGCGACGACCATGCCGCCCGCGCCGAGCAGCAGTTCCCGCGGGTGCCGCTTGAACACCTCCAGGGCGGGCGCGCGGCTCGCCTCCTGCGCGGCCATGACGCGCGCGAACACCGGCGTCTCGCTGATCTTCAGGCGGACGAACAGACCGACCGCCACGAGCAGGAACGAGAGCAGGAACGGCACGCGCCAGCCCCAGCTGCGGAACGCCTCGTCGTCGAGCACGGACGAGAGCAGCCAGAAGATGCCGGTGGCCGCGAAGAACCCGACGGACGGGCCGAGTTGGGGGAACGCCGCGAACATCCCGCGTTTCCCGCGCGGCGCGTGCTCCACCGCGAGCAGCGCCGCCCCGCCCCACTCGCCGCCGAGCCCGACGCCCTGCAGGAACCGCAGCAGGACGAGCAGCAGCGGCGCCCAGATGCCCCACGCCCCGTAGCCCGGCAGCAGGCCGACGAACGCCGTGGAGAGCCCCATCAGGAGGAGCGAGGCGACGAGCACCGACTTGCGGCCGACCCGGTCCCCGAAGTGTCCGAAGACCAGCGAGCCGATGGGCCGTGCCGCGAACGCCACCGCGTACGTGGAGAACGCGGCCAGCGTGCCGTTGACGGGGGTGAGGTTGGGGAAGAAGGCGTCGTTGAGGACGAGCGCGGCGGCCGTCCCGTAGACGTAGAAGTCGTAGAACTCGATGGCCGTGCCGATGAAGCTGGCGACCGCCACCCGGCGCAGGCTCTCCGGACTCTCGTCCGTCGAGGCGGCGGCGGGGGCGGTGGCCTTGCCGGGTTCGCTGGTGGTGGGGTCGTCGTCGATCACGTCGGCACTGTGGCGATCGGTGTAGCGTGCAGTCAATACGTGGGACGTTCGGTCCCGGATATTGAGACGCCGGGTTCGGTCAGCGGTACGCCAGATACTTCCGCCGCACCGCCCGGAACTCCGCCAACTCGCCCTGCCAGGCGGCCACGACCTCCGCCGCCTCGGCCCCGGCGTCGATCATCGTGCGCACCTGCGTCGATCCCGTGAGCTTGTCGATCCAGTGGTCGCTGCGCCAGGCGAAGCCCGACCAGCTCCGCTTCGCCGTCACCAGCAGCCCGATCCCGGTCGCCACCGCGTCGAACCGGCCCCGGTCGTGCACATGCAGCTGTACCCCGCCGATCGTCTTGCCCTGGAACTTCGAGAACGTCGGCGCGAAGTACGCCTCCCTGAAGTGCACGCCCGGCAGGCCGAGTTCGTTCGCCGCCTGAGCCCACCGCCGGTCGATCCCCTCGGCGCCGAGCAGCTCGAACGGCCGCGTCGTGCCCCGCCCCTCCGA
Organism: Streptomyces sp. Da 82-17; assembly: GCF_046098215.1. Lineage (NCBI taxonomy): Bacteria > Bacillati > Actinomycetota > Actinomycetes > Kitasatosporales > Streptomycetaceae > Streptomyces > Streptomyces sp. Da 82-17. The sequence goes on along the minus strand of NZ_JBJURH010000003.1, from coordinate 358,088 downwards.
CAGGTTCGTGCCCTCGAAGAGACACGTCCCCGCGTACACGAGAGCCGTCTCCGGCGTCGGCATGTTCGGGCTCGGCGGCACCCACGGCAGGCCCGAGGCGTCGTAGTAGGCGTCCCTGCGCCAGCCCTCCATCAGCACGGTCTCCAGCTCGACCGGCCGCTTCAGGAACTCCGCGTTGAACAGCCGCGCCAGCTCCGCGACCGTCATCCCGTGCGCCTGCGCGATCGGCTCGCGCCCCACGAACGTCGCGAACTCCTTGTGCAGCACCGGCCCTTCGGCCGCCCGCCCCGACACCGGGTTCGGCCGGTCCAGGACCACGAACCGCTTCCCGGCCAGCTCGGCGGCCACCATGCAGTCGTACAGCGTCCAGATGTACGTGTAGAAGCGCGCGCCCACGTCCTGGATGTCGAAGACGACGGTGTCCACGCGCGCTTCCGTGAAGATGTCCGCCAGCGCCTGCCCGCTCTTCTGGTACGTGTCGAACACCGGCAGGCCCGTCGCCGGGTCGTCGTACCGGCCCTCCGAACCGCCCGCCTGCGCCGTGCCGCGGAAGCCGTGCTCGGGGCCGAACACCGCGACCAGGTCGACGCGTTCGTCGGCGTGCATCACGTCCACCACGTGCCGGACGTCCCGGGTCACGCCCGTCGGGTTGGTGACGACGCCGACCCGCTCGCCGGCGAGGAGCCCGTACCCGTCCGCGGCCAGCTGCTCGAAGCCGGTGCGCAGCCGGGTCGCGCCGCCCGCGGTGTCGGCGAGCGCGGGCGACGCGGCGGCCGTCGCGGCGAGCGCCCCCGTACCGGCGGCGAGCAGGCTCCGTCTGGAGAGATTCATTCCATGACCTCCGTGACATCGGCGGGGTGCGGCGGCTGCCGTGTGCGGGGCGCACGCTAGCGCGCGTGCGCCCCGCACGGAACGAACCGGACACGGACCGTCGCGTTCGGCCCCTTCCCCTGCTCCATACCGACTGGTTAGTCTGCGATCGCGTCGAGGTCGATCACACGCCCGGCACGAGCCGTTCCTGAGGGAGAGACCAGGGTGGAGAGCATGCGGGACAAGGCAGTTGTCGTCACGGGGGCGGGGGCCGGCATCGGCGCCGCGCTGGCCCGCAGGTTCGCGGCCGAGGGCGCGCGGGTCGCCGTCAACGACCTGGACCCGGACAAGGCGAAGGCCGTCGCGGACGAGATCGGCGGCGTCGCCGTGCCCGGAGACGCCTCCGCCGCCGTCGAGCCCGCACGGGACGCGCTCGGCGGGACCGTCGACGTGTACTGCGCCAACGCCGGCCTCGCCTCCGGCGGCACCGAGGCCGCCGACGAGCAGGTGTGGGCCCGTGCCTGGGACGTCAACGTGATGGCGCACGTCCGCGCCGCCCACGCCCTGCTGCCCGGCTGGCTGGAGCGCGGCGAGGGCCGGTTCGTCTCCACCGTGTCGGCCGCGGGCCTGCTCACCATGGTCGGCGCCGCCCCGTACAGCGTCACCAAGCACGGCGCGTACGCCTTCGCCGAGTGGCTGTCCCTGACGTACCGGCACCGCGGCCTCAAGGTGCACGCCATCTGCCCGCAGGGGGTGCGCACCGACATGCTCACCGCCGCCGGCTCGGCCGGCGAACTCGTCCTCGCGCCCACCGCCATCGAGCCCGAGGACGTCGCCGACGCGCTGTTCGCCGGGATCGCCGACGACCGGTTCCTGATCCTTCCGCACCCGGAGGTCGCCGGCTACTACGCCGCCCGCGCCGCGGAACCCGACCGCTGGCTCGGCAACATGAACCACATCCAGCAGAAGTGGGAGGCCGCCCAGTGACCGTGACCCCCGAAGGCCGCTACGCCGCCAAGCCCTGGCTCGGCCGGCTCAACGAGGCCCAGCGCGCCCCCGCCGACCCGCCGCCGACCGTCGTGCACGCCTTCCGCACCGCCGCCGCGGCGGCTCCGCAGCGCACCGCCCTCGCCTACTTCGACGGCCGCCTGTCGTACGCGGAGACGGACGCGCTCAGCGACTCCGTCGCCGGGCACCTCGCGGCCCGCGGGCTCGAACCCGGCGACCGGGTCGCCGTCATGCTGCAGAACAGCCCGCACTTCGTCCTCGCCGTCCTCGGCGTCTGGAAGGCCGGCGGCACCGTCGTCCCCGTCAACCCCATGTACAAGGCGGGCGAGGTCCGGCACGTCCTGCACGACGCCGACGTCACCGGCCTGATCTGCTCCGACCGCGCCTGGGACGCCTACCTGCGCGACACGGCCGCCGACTCGCCGGTGCGGATCGTGCTCACCGCCTGCGAACGCGACCTGCAGAGCCGCGACGACGCCCGCGTCCTCGGCTTCGAGCGGCTCCCGCAGGCCGCCGACGCCGACGACCTCGTGACCGTCGCCCGCACGGGCGACGCACCGCCCGCGGACCGCGAACCGGCCGCCGACGGCGTCGCGTTGATCAGCTACACCTCGGGCACCAGCGGCACCCCCAAGGGCGCCATGAACCTGCACGGCAACATCACGTACAACGCCGAACGGCAGCGCGGCGGGCACGGCATCGCCGAGGGCGCCACCTACTTCGCGCTCGCGCCGCTCTTCCACATCACCGGCATGGTCTGCGAACTCGCCGCCTGCTTCGCCAACACCGGCACGCTCGCCCTCGCCTACCGCTTCGACGCGGGCGTGGTCCTGGACGCGTTCCTGGAGCACCGGCCCCACTACACCGTCGGCCCGTCCACCGCGTTCATGGCCCTCGCCGCGCACCCGGACGTCACCCGCGACCACTTCTCCTCGTTCGAGGTCATCTCCTCCGGCGGCGCCCCGCTGCCGCCCGCCCTGGTGGAGAAGTTCCGCGCCGGCTTCGGCCCGTACATCCGCAACGGCTACGGGCTCACTGAGTGCACCGCGCCCTGTGCCTCCGTGCCGCCGCAGCACGAGGCGCCCGTCGACCCGGCCTCCGGGACGCTGTCGGTGGGGCTGCCCGGGCCGGACACCGTCGTCCGGATCGTCGACGAGAACGGCGCGGACGTGCCCTTCGGCGAGCACGGCGAGATCGCGGTGACCGGACCGCAGGTCGTCCCCGGCTACTGGCGCCGCCCCGAGGCCACCGAGGACACCTTCCCGCAGGGCGAGTTGCGGACCGGCGACATCGGCTTCATGGACGCCGACGGCTGGCTCTACGTCGTCGACCGCAAGAAGGACATGATCAACGCCTCCGGCTTCAAGGTCTGGCCCCGCGAGGTCGAGGACGTCCTCTACACCCACCCCGCCGTCCGCGAGGCCGCCGTCGTCGGCGTCCCCGACAGCTACCGCGGCGAGTCCGTGAAGGCGTACGTCAGCCTCCGCCCCGGCACGAGCGCCGACCCGGACGACCTCGCCGCGTACTGCAAGGAGCGGCTCGCGGCGTACAAGTACCCGCGCGAGGTGGAGATCCTGCCGGAGCTCCCGAAGACCACGAGTGGGAAGATCCTCCGACGGGAACTGCGTTCCCACCCGTAGATCGCATACGGTTCCCACCCGTAGCAGCAGACGTACGAAAGGCAGGTGGCGGCCATGGCCAAGGTGACGGAGTCCGACGCCGGCACGCCCGTCCCCCAGCGGCTCCTGGCCGCCGCCACCCGGCTCTTCGCCGAGCAGGGCTACGACCGGACCTCCGTGCAGGAGATCGTGGAGGCGGCGGGCGTCACCAAGGGCGCGCTCTACCACTACTTCGGCTCCAAGGAGGACCTGCTCCAGGAGGTCTACGCGCGCGTCCTCAGGCTCCAGCAGGAGCGCCTCGACGCGTACGCGGACTCGGACGCGCCCGTCGAGCAGCGGCTGCGCGACGCCGCCGCGGACGTCGTCGTCACCACCATCGAGAACCTCGACGACGCCGCCATCTTCTTCCGCTCCATGCACCACCTGAGCCCCGAGAAGAACAAGCAGGTGCGGGCCGAGCGCCGCCGCTACCACGAGCGGTTCCGGGCCCTGATCGAGGAGGGCCAGAAGGACGGCGTCTTCTCCACCGCCACCCCGGCCGACCTCGTCGTGGACTACCACTTCGGCTCGGTGCACCACCTGTCCACGTGGTACCGCCCGGACGGCCCGCTCACGCAGCAGCAGGTCGCCGATCACCTCGCCGACCTGCTGCTGCGCGCCCTGCGCCCCTGACCCTCAGGTCACAGGTACTGCTTCAACTCCCGCCGGGCGAGGGAGCGTTGGTGCACCTCGTCCGGCCCGTCGGCCAGCTTCAGGGTGCGCGCCGACGCCCACAGCTCGGCCAGCGGGAAGTCCTGGCTGACGCCGCCCGCGCCGTGCAGCTGGACGGCCTGGTCGATGATGTCGACGACGGTGCGCGGGGTGGCGATCTTGATGGCCTGGATCTCGGTGTGCGCGCCCTTGTTGCCGACCGTGTCCATCAGCCAGGCCGTCTTCAGGACGAGCAGCCGCAACTGCTCCACGGCCACCCGCGCGTCCGCGATCCACTCCTGCACGACGCCCTGCTGCGCGAGCGACTTCCCGAACGCCGTACGGGACACCGCCCGCCGGCACATCAGCTCGATCGCCCGCTCCGCCATGCCGATCAGCCGCATGCAGTGGTGGATGCGGCCGGGGCCGAGCCGCGCCTGCGCGATGCCGAAGCCGCCGCCCTCCTCGCCGATCAGGTTGGACGCGGGCACCCGCACCCGGTCGAAGACCACCTCGGCGTGCCCGCCGTGCCAGTGGTCCTCGTAGCCGTACACCGTCATCGCGCGCTTCACGGTCAGGCCGGGGGTGTCGCGCGGGACCAGGATCATCGACTGCTGGCGGCGCACGTCCGCGTTGTCGGGGTCGGTCTTGCCCATCACGATGAAGATCTTGCAGTTGGGGTTCATCGCCCCGGAGATGAACCACTTGCGCCCGGTGATGACGTACTCATCGCCGTCGCGCTCGATCCGCGTCTCGATGTTCGTCGCGTCCGACGAGGCCACCTCGGGCTCCGTCATCGCGAACGCCGAGCGGATCTCACCGGCGAGCAGCGGCTCCAGCCACTGCTTCTTCTGCTGCTCGTCGCCGAACTGCGCGAGCACCTCCATGTTGCCGGTGTCCGGGGCCGCGCAGTTCAGCGCGGTCGGCGCCAACTGCGAGGCGCGGCCGGTGATCTCGGCCAGCGGCGCGTACTGCAGATTGGTCAGCCCGGCCCCGTGCTCCGCGTCCGGCAGGAAGAGGTTCCACAGGCCCTGCCGGCGGGCCTCCGCCTTGAGGTCCTCGACGATCTGCGGCACCTCCCAGGGCGAGTCCAGCCGCGCGTGCTGCTCGTGCAGCACCGGCTGTGCCGGGTACACGTACTCGTCCATGAACGCGAGCAGCTTCGTACGGAGCTCCTCGGTGCGGGCGTCGAATGCGAAGTCCATTGCGGGTCAGCCTTCCTGAAGGGTGGTCAGGCCGTGCTCGATGAATTGCGGTACGAGTTCGCCGATGCGGTCGAAGCCGGGGCCGACGGTCTGCCCGAGCGTGTACCGGTAGTGGATGCCCTCGAGGATCACGGCGAGCTTGAACCAGGCGAACGCCGTGTACCAGGAGACCGCCGACACGTCGCGCCCCGAGCGCGCGGCGTACCGCTCGATCAGCTCGCGCGCGTCCGGGTGCCCGGGCGCCGAAGCGGTCGTGGAGATGGGGGAGTCGGGGAGTTCGAGCCGCGCGCTGTACATGGCGAGCAGACCGAGGTCGGTCAGCGGGTCGCCGAGCGTCGACATCTCCCAGTCGAGGATCGCGGTGATCTGCTCGCGGTCGTCGATGAGGACGTTGTCCAGGCGGTAGTCGCCGTGCACGACGGTCGCCGCGGGGGAGGCGGGCAGCTCCCGGCCCAGCGCCGCGTGCAGCTCGTCGATCCCGGCCAGCTCACGGTTGCGGGACGCGTCCAACTGCTTGCCCCAGCGCCGCAGTTGACGGTCGAGGAAGCCCTCGGGCCGGCCGAAGTCGCCGAGCCCCACCGCCTCCGGCTCCACGGCGTGCAGGTCGACCAGCGTGTCCACCAGGTTGAAGCAGGCCGCCCGCGTCCGCTCCGCCCCGATCGCCGTCAGCTCGGCCTCGGTGCGGTACGGCGTGCCCTCCACGAACTCCATGACGTAGAACGGCGAACCGAGCACCGACTCGTCCTCGCACAGCAGCAGCGCCTTCGGCACCGGCACGGCGGTGTCCCGCAGCGCGCTGATCACCCGGTGCTCGCGCTTCATGTCGTGCGCGGTCGCGAGGACGTGCCCGAGCGGCGGCCGGCGCACCACCCACCGGTCCGTCCCGTCGGTCACCGCGTACGTGAGGTTCGAGCGGCCGCCCTCGATCAGCCGTCCGTCGAGCGGACCGCGCACGAGTCCGGGGTGCACGCGGTCCAGGTGGCCGCGGAGTGCGTCTAGGTCGAGGCCCGGTGGCTGGTCTGAGGCCATGCTTGTCGCTCCCTGTGAGTTGACCCGTGCGTGCGTAGGTACTACGGGAAGCATCATGCCGACCAGTCGGTATGCCGTCTACCCTGTCAGCCGAAAGTGATCGGACTCTCGCCCTGTTTCCGCGGCTGCATCGCGGTTGCAGAGGGCCGGTCGACCGGTCAAACGGAACCCCCGCCCACCGGTCCCTCCTGGCGGGTCTCTCCGGGGAGAGCCTGCCAGGAGGGGCGGCAGCGGGGGAAGGGCGGCCTGGGCGGCGCGGGGTGTTTCGGGCGGTGTCCGCTCAGTGGTCGTCCCAGTGGCCGTCGTGCTCGGCGTGCCGGTGCCCGTCGTGGACGTAGTCGATGTGGTCGCCGTGCGGGACGGCCTGGTGGCCGCAGCCCTCGCCGTGCATGTGCTCGTGCCCCTCGTGGGCCTGGTGCCCCGCGGGCTCGCACTCGTCCCAGTGGCCTTCGTGCGCACGGTGCAGATGGCCGTCGTGCGCGTAGTCGACGTGGTCGCCGTGCGTGACGGACGGGTGCCCGCAGCCCTCGCCGTGCATGTGCTCGTGCGTGGGGTGCTCCTGGTGGAGGGTGGTCATACTGCTCACCTTCGGTGCGTTCCGGGGGTGGGTGACGGCTCCAGGCTAGACCCGTATGCCGGATTCGCGCCGTTCTGCGGGGGTCGGGTCGGGACCGGGCATAGGCCTCACCCCCCCCACCACCGCTCAGCGGACCACGGCCACCGCGAAGACAGCGAGGCCCACCGTGCAGCCGGCCGCGCCGAGGGCCGTCGACCAGCGCATCGTCGCGGGCCGGGGGCTCGCCAGGGCACGAATGCGCCGGTTGGCGACCGCCACGAACACCAGCCACAGCACCAGCGAAAGCCCGGCCGCGGCAAGCGCCAACGGCCCCGCCCCACCGTGCAGCGCCTGCTTCCCCGCCAGCACGGCGGCAACCGTGCAGGACAACGTCGTACGCCGCCAAGCCAACCGAGTCCGCTCCGGCTGCAGCCCGGGGTCGCGGTGGGGAGGGGTGGGGGGTGCGGGGGTGTTCGGCGTGCTGGGGGTGCCGGGGGCGTCAGGTGCGTCGGGGACGCTGGGCGCACCGGGGGTGTCGGGGGTGTTCGGCGCACCGGGGGTGTCGGGGGTGCCGGGCCCGCCTGGGCCGCTGGAAGAGCGGGGCCGGGCGGTGTTGCTGGGGTGGTCGGTGTTACCGGGGCTGCTGGGGCCGTGGGGCCCGACCGGGGCGCTGGGGCCGCCGCGTTCCTTCGAGTAGCCAGGGGCACCGGAGCCACCCGGCCTGTCGGCGTTGCCGGGGAAGTTGGATCCGCCGGGGGCGCCGGGGGCCCTGGGCCCGCCCGGGGCACCGAGGCCGCCGGGGTGGTCGGCGTTGCCGGGTCCGCTGGGGCCGTGGGGCCCGACCGGGACACCGGGGCCACCGGGGCCACCGGGACCGTCGGCGTTGCCGGGGGCGCCGGGGCGATTGGGCGCGTCCGAGTCACCTGGCCCACTGGAGCCGCCGGGCCCGTCCGCGTCGCTGGGCGAGCTGGGGTCACTGGGCCCGCCGGGCTCATCGGCCTCGCTCATCTCTCCGCCCAGCCGAAGAGGACCACCACCGCCATCGCCAGGGCCACGAGGCCGACCGCGAGTGCGAGGAGTGCGGGGAAGCGGGAGGCCGGGAGGTCCTCGCCGCGGCGCATCGCCAGTTCGCAGCGCACCCAGTGATTGACCGCCCGCAGCGCGCACAGCACGCCCACCACGAGCAGCGCGAGCGCCAGTGCCACCCGCCAGCCCCAGGGCAGGTCCGGCAGGAACTGGTCGACCGCGAAACCGCCGCCCACCAGCGCGAGCGCCGTACGGATCCAGGCGAGGAAGGTGCGCTCGTTGGCGAGCGAGAAACGGTAGTCCGGCGTCTCGCCCTCCTCGCGCACCCGCGCGGGGGCGAACCACAGCCGCAACGACTCCACGAACCCGTTCACCTTCCGCACCCTACCCGCGCCCGATCACCCCGCCCGCCGGGCCAGGAGCCGCTCGTACGCGGCCAGGCCGTCCGGCACCCACTCCCACTCGCCGAGCCGTTCCCGCAGCTCGGCCTCGGGCAGGAACGTGTGCCAGTCGACCTCCTCGGCCTGCGGCGAAACCGGCAGCTCGCAGCGCACCTCGTACACGGCCGACCACCAGCTCTGCCCGTCCCGCTCGTACAGGAACTTGAACAGCGGCACGGGCTGCGGGAGTCCGAAGACGCCCAGCTCTTCCTCGGCCTCGCGCAGCGCCGCCGTGTCGTACGACTCGCCCGCCCCGACGACACCGCCCACGAACATGTCGTACAGCGAGGGGAAGACCAGCTTCGTCGGCGTGCGGCGGTGCACGAACACGCGGCCGTCGGCGTCCCGGGCGAGGACGAACACGCAGCGGTGGCGCAGGCCCTCGGCGTACGCCACGCCGCGCGGCGCGGTGCCCACCACCCGGTCCTGCTCGTCCACGATGTCGAGGATCTCGTCAGCGCTCATGCCGTCATCCAACCCGCGCCCCGCCCGGCACGTCCAACGAGCCCCGCACGCACCCCGCCCCGCACACCGGTTGACGCCCCGCCCCGGCGTGCCGAAGATCTAACCCACCGGTAACCCGAGCCCCCGTGCCCTCCGCCCGGAGCGCACCGCCGACAGGACGGATGACCATGGCGTACGACGCTGATGTGATCGTGATCGGGGCGGGCCTCGCGGGTCTCGTGGCCACCGCCGAACTCGTCGACGCGGGGCGGAAGGTGATCCTCCTCGACCAGGAGCCGGAGCAGTCCATCGGCGGGCAGGCGCACTGGTCCTTCGGCGGGCTGTTCTTCGTCGACTCGCCGGAGCAGCGCCGGATGCGGATCAAGGACAGCCACGCGCTCGCCCTCCAGGACTGGATGGGCACGGCCGCCTTCGACCGCGCGGAGGACCATTGGCCCCGCAAGTGGGCCGAGGCGTATGTGGACTTCGCGGCCGGCGAGAAGCGCTCCTGGCTGCACGCGCAGGGCGTCCGCTTCTTCCCGGTCGTCGGCTGGGCCGAGCGCGGCGGGTACGAGGCGACCGGGCACGGCAACTCCGTGCCCCGCTTCCACATCACGTGGGGGACCGGGCCGGGGATCGTCGCGCCGTTCGAGCGGCGCGTGCGCGCAGGGGTGGCCCGCGGCCTCGTCGACCTGCGGTTCCGGCACCGCGTCACCGGGCTCGGGCGCAGCGCGGGCGCCGTCGACACCGTCACCGGCGAGGTCCTCGAACCGTCCGACATCGAGCGCGGGCAGGAGTCCAGCCGCACCGTCACCGGCGCGTTCGAGCTCAAGGCCCAGGCGGTGATCGTCACTTCGGGCGGCATCGGCGGCAACCACGACCTGGTCCGCGCCAACTGGCCGGAGCGCCTCGGCCGTCCGCCGGCCCGGATGCTCTCCGGCGTGCCCGCCCACGTCGACGGGCTGATGCTCGGCATCGCGGAGGACGCGGGCGGGCATGTCGTCAACCGCGACCGGATGTGGCACTACACCGAGGGCATCGAGAACTGGAACCCGATCTGGAGCAAGCACGGCATCCGCATCCTGCCCGGCCCGTCCTCGCTCTGGCTGGACGCCCGCGGCAAGCGCCTGCCGGTCCCGCTCTTCCCGGGCTTCGACACGCTCGGCACCCTCGACCACATCATGCACAGCGGCTACGACCACACCTGGTTCGTGCTCAACAAACGCATCATCGGCAAGGAGTTCACCCTCTCCGGCTCCGAGCAGAACCCGGACCTCACCGGCAAGTCCGTGCGCGACGTGCTCGGCCGGGCGCGGGCCGACGTGCCCGGGCCGGTCAAGGCGTTCATGGACCACGGCAAGGACTTCGTCGTGGAGAACGACCTCGCCGCGCTCGTCCGCCGCATGAACGCCCTCACCGACGAGCCGCTCATCGACGAGGCCGAGCTGCGCCGCGAGATCACCGCCCGCGACCGGGAGATCGCCAACCCGTTCACCAAGGACCTGCAGATCACGGCGATGCGCGGCTCCCGCAAGTTCCTCGGCGACAAGCTGATCCGCACCGCCTCCCCGCACCGCATCCTCGACCCGAAGGCCGGCCCTCTCGTCGCCGTACGGCTGAACATCCTCACCCGCAAGTCCCTCGGCGGCCTGGAGACCGACCTGACCTCGCGCGTGCTCACGGAGGGCGGCGACCCCCTGCCCGGTGTGTACGCGGCAGGGGAGGCCGCCGGGTTCGGCGGCGGCGGTGTGCACGGCTATCGCTCCCTCGAAGGCACGTTCCTCGGCGGCTGCATCTTCTCCGGCCGCGCGGCGGGTCGCGCGGCGGCCCGGGCGGTGGGGTAGGGGCCGGGGGAGTCGGGGCCCGCGGCAGCCGGGAAGGCGGGCGGCCGGTCAGACGGTGACCGTCACGACTCTGAAGCGCTCGGCGACGACCCGGGTCGTGTCGTCGACCCTGAGCTCCGGCTCGCCGAGGGCGGCTCTCAGCTGGTCGGAGTGCCAGAACTCCTCGTGCGCGACCCGCCATTCGGCCACCGACGCGTATCCCTCGCCCTCGTCGAGCGCGTGCCGCAGGCCGACCTCGGCGAGCGGCAGGACACGGACATCGGTGGTCTCCACGACCGCGACGGGCCGGCCGGCGGAGTCGATCAGGGCATGGCGGTCCCCGGATCTCGGCAGCGGCTCGCCCTCCTTCTCGTACTCCATGAGCAGTCCCGTCGTGGTCGTCTTCGAGCCCGCGAGCACCGCGGCGACCAGGGCGTCCCGCAGCGGGCCGGGGAAGGCGAGCTCCATCGGCGGCAACTCCCGCGCGTTCAGGGTCGGTTCGGTCGACGGCACAGCGCTGCTCCTCGGTGGTTCGGTCCTGTCCCGGTCACGTTCCGGTCTGCTCCGGGCGCGTTCCGGTCTGCTCCCGGTCTGCTCCCGGCCTGTTCTCGCGACCCTACGACCCGCCACTGACAGTCGCCCCGAGCAGCCAAGTCGCCCTGTGGACAAGTGAGTTGGCGAATCGATTCCTCCCGGCCCGGCCTTGACGGAATCCTGCCCTGCCGCTTAGCTGTGCGTGATCATTCGGTCGGCGCTGCGTGATGAACTGCCGTTCGCGCACACCGGCCGAGCCGTCCCGCGACCGTCCACACCCTCCGCCTGACCACCGTGATGGGAAGGACCAGCAGAGGTGTCCCCACCGCCTCCTCCGCTCGGGCGTGCCCGCAAGCGCGCCGCAGACGTCTTCGACCCCGCTCTCGACGACACCGAACTGGCCGCCGCGCGCACCGCGTTGGAGCGCGGCCGCTGGGCGGACACCCGCGCCCTGCTCGAAGCCACCGGCCGCGACTGGGACCGCCGCGGCCACCGCCTCGTCGTACTCGGCCAGGCGCCCGCCACGCGCGCGTGGGCGCAGGAGTGGCGGCTCGTCGAACCGGAGAGCGCGGACGCCGCCGCCCTGTTCGCCTGCGCCTCGGTGTGGCGTGCCCTGCGCGGCAAGGAGCGCCCCGAGCGCGCCCAGGAGGCCTGCCGCGAGGCCGCCGCCCTGGACGCCGAGGACCCCACGCCGTGGCTCGCCCTGCTGCTCCTCGCCCGGAACCTCGGCTCCGAGGAGGACGTGGTCCGCCTCTTCGACGAGGTGCGCCACCGCCACCCCCAGCACCACCACGCCCACCACCTGATGGTCGGTCGCCTCGCCGAGCGCCGCGCCGACCTCGGCCAGGACCCGCTGCACGAGGTGTACGACTTCGCCTCCTGGGCCGTCGACCAGGCGCCGCCCGACTCCCCGCTGGCGATCCTCCCGGTCGTCGCGCACGCCGAGCGGTACCGCGTCCTCGCCGGCGCCGCCCGCGCCTCCGCCCCGCCCGAGCAGTCGGGGCACTGGTCGGGCCGGCTCGCCCGCATCGTCCTCAAGGGCGCCTTCGACTGGTGGCTGGAGTGGGACGGCGCCCGGCACCCGCGCGGCCGCATCGACCTCAACTTCCTCGCCCACGCCAAGTTCTGCGAGGGCCGGGCGGCCGAGGCGGCGGCCCTGTTCCAGCGCATCGGCCCGTACGCCACCGAGGAGCCCTGGTCGTACCCCGGGCGCGACCCCGCCCAGGCCTTCGGCGCCGCCCGCAGCGCGGCCATCGGCGCCGCCTGAACTCGTCCGCGGGCACCCGGCGCCCGCACCGCACCGCACGAACCCGAACCGGAAAGGACCGGACCCCACGATGTCCACGGGCAGTTCGAGCACCACAGGCACAAGAGGCGCGGCCAGAAGCGCGACAAGCACCAGCACCGCCCCGCACGGCGACCGGATCAACACCTACAAAGGAGAGGAACGCGCCCTGCGCGCCGGCCGTCTCGGCACCGCGGGCCTGCTCCTCTCCGTGCTGGCCGCCAGCGCGCCCCTGATGGTGGTGGCCGGGGTCATGCCCACCACGTTCGGCGTGATGGGCATCGTCGGGCAGCCGCTGCTCTTCGTGATCCTCGGCCTGGTCCTGGCCCTGTTCAGCGTCGGGTACGCGGAGATGAGCCGGCACGTCCACAACGCCGGCGCCTTCTACGCGTACATCTCCCGCGGCCTCGGCGGCACCGCCGGTGCGGGCGCGTCCCTGGTGGCGCTTGTCGCGTACAGCGCGATGCAGGTCGGCATCTACGGCATCTTCGGCTTCGAGGTGTCCGCCCTCTTCGCCACCTACCTCGGCATCCAACTCGCCTGGTGGATACCGGCGTTGGCGGCCGTCGCGCTGGTCGCCGTCCTTGCCTGGCTGAAGATCGACCTCAACGCGCGCGTGCTGGGCGTTCTGCTGCTCGTCGAGTGCCTCCTGGTCGTGATCTTCGACGTGGCGGCGGTCGCCGAGCCCGCCGCCGAAGGGCTCGCGCTCACCGCGTTCGACCCGGACACCCTGACCGGCGCGGGCTTCGGCACCGCCCTCTGCTTCTGCATCGCCGCGTTCGTCGGCTTCGAGCAGGCCCCCGTGTACGCGGAGGAGACCAGCAGGCCCCAAGTCGTCGTCGCCCGCGTCATGTTCCTCGCCGTCGGCTTCGCCGCGCTGTTCTTCGCGATCAGCTCGTGGGCGCTCACCGTCGCGGCCGGCCCGTCCGGGATCGTCGACGCGGCCCGCGAGCAGGGCCCGGGCCTGCTGTTCGGCCTCACCGAGGACCGGCTCGGCGCGGGCTTCACGGACGTCCTGCACATCCTGTTCGTCACCGGGATGTTCGCGGCGATGCTCAGCTTCCACAACGTCGTCGCCCGGTACGCCTTCGCCATGGGCCGCGAGGGCCTGCTGCCCGCCGCGTTCGGCCGCACCAACAAGGCGAGCGGAGCGCCCGGTTCGGGCTCGCTGCTGCAGACGGTGATCTCGGTCGCGGTCGTCGTGGCGTTCGCGGTCACCGACGACAAGCCGGCGGGCGATCCGACGGTGCCGGTGCTGCGGCTCTTCACCTGGATGGGCAACGTCGGCGCCCTCGGCGTCATCGTCCTCATGGCCGCCGCCTCCCTCGCCGTGATCGTCTTCTTCGCCCGCCGCGGCGCCGCCCGCGCCCAGGCCTGGCGGCTCGTCGCCTCCGCCCTCGCGGGGCTCGCGCTGCTGGTGATCGCCGGGTACACGGTGAAGGACTTCGACGTCCTCGTCGGCGCCGGACCCGGCTCCGCCCTCGCCTGGGCGCTGCCCGCGGTGATCGGGCTCGCGGCGGTCGCGGGCCTGGTGCACGGCGCGGTCCTGAAGGCCCGCCGCCCCGAGGCACACGCCCGCATCGGCCTCGGCAACGAGGCGTTCCAACTGGAGAAGGCCGCCGGCTGAGCACGCCGGGCGTACGGGCCCACGGGGCGCGGCGGCCACTGGGGCACGGGCGCGGCGGCGGGCCGCAAAGATGACGAAACGCGGACGCCGCCCGCCGACCCCTGGCCGCCACGCCCACCGAGTGCTGAACTCGGCCCTGTGAACCCCGCATCGCCCACCGAGCCCGGCGCCACCCCGGCCCCACCGGAAGGCCCCCGACGTCCCGGGGACCCCGAAGGCCTCGAAGGCCCCGTCGACGCCCCCGGAGGCGCCCCCGTAGGCCGTCGCATCGTCCTCGGCATGCTCGGCCTGGGCGCCGCCGGAGTCGCCGCCGCCCCGCTCCTGCAACGCGGCGTCGACGCCCTCGCCCAGCGCGACCCGACCGGGCTCAGCGAGGCCCTGCCCGCAGGCGGCGGCTTCCGCTACTACTCCGTCACCGCGTCCGTACGCCCCCGAAGCGCCCGTACGTACCGGCTGCGCGTGGACGGGCTCGTCGACCGGCCCCGGACGTACACGCTCGCCGACCTCGGCGCGCAGCCGCAGACGCGGATCGTGCGGGACGTGCAGTGCGTGACCGGCTGGCGGGTCCCCGAGACCCCCTTCGAGGGCGTCCGCCTGTCCCGCCTCCTCGACGCCGCCGGAGTCCGCCCCGAGGCCCGCGCCGTCCGCTTCACCTGCTTCGACGGCGCGTACAGCGAGAGCCTCACCCTCGAACAGGCCCGCAGGGACGACGTGTTGGTGGCCCTGAGCATGCGCGACAGGCCGCTCGGCCACGAGCACGGCGGGCCCGTACGCCTCTATGTCGCGCCGATGTACTTCTACAAGTCGGCCAAGTGGCTCTCACGTATCACCGTCACCGACCACGTACACCCCGGCTACTGGGAGGAGCGAGGCTATGACGTCGACGCCTGGGTCGGCCGGTCCAACGGCCGCGACGACGCCCCGACCGCCTGAACCCGCCGTGCCCGCCCCGCCCGCGGCCCGGTTCAGCCCCGCCGAGCGCGCGGCCCACGCCGCGACCGCCGCCCTGATGCTGACCTGCATCGCCTCGGCGGCCTGCCTGTACGTGCCCGCCCTCGCCCAACTCGTCGGCCGCCGCGCCCTCGTCGTCGCCGTGCACGAGTGGACCGGCCTGCTGCTGCCCGTACCGCTCCTGGCCGGACTCGCCTCCCGTGCGCTCCGCGCCGACCTGCGCCGCCTCGACCGCTTCGGACCGCACGACCGCCGCTGGCTGCGCGCCGCCCTCCGCCGCGAGCAACTCCCGCGCCCGCAGGGCAAGTTCAACGCGGGCCAGAAGCTGTACGCGGCGTGGATCGGGGGAGCGGTCCTGGTGATGCTGGCGACGGGCCTCCTCATGTGGACCACGTCCGTGACCCCGCTGCCGCTGCGCACCGGCGCGACCTTCGTGCACGACTGGCTGTCCCTCGCGGTCGGGACGGTGGTCGCCGGCCATATCGCCATGGCCGTACTGATGTGGTCCCGCCGGGGCGCGCGGCCGCACGTGGACGACCCAGCAGGCCTCAACGAGCCCCCGAGCTCAGCCAGTTGAACCCGAGCGGTTACTCGTAGATCTCCCCGTCCACGTACACCCAGTGCCCGTCGAGCCGCTCGAACCGGCTGCGTTCGTGCAGCGAGCCCGGGCGGCCGCCCTCGACGTAGCGCGCGCGGAACGTGACCGTCCCCGTGCTGTGGAACGCGCTGCCCTCCGCGCTGTCCAGGATCTCGAGCCCCGTCCAGCGCATCGAACCGCCCGGCTCGAAGCCGATCCGCCGCGGCCGGGTGCGCGGATGCCAGGTACGCAGCAGATACGCCTCGTCCTCGACGGCGAACGCCGCGTACCGGGAGCGCATCAACTCCTCCGGGGTGGCCGCCGAAGCCTTTCCGGAGTGCAATCTTCCGCAACACTCGGCGTAGTCGAGCGGCTGTCCACAGGGGCAGGGTGAGGTCGTACGACGAGACATGACGCTCATTCTGCCGTGCCCGGGCCGGACGCGCGCCGGGGCGGCGAGGGGCCCGCGACCTGGACACCCCTTGTGCTCGGCCAAGTTTTGGTATCCCATTTACCTACGGGTTTTGGCCGGTTCTCACGGCCTCAACCACCCGCTGCGGCCTTGATCACCCCTCGTTCACCTGTGGTTTTCTCCCGCGAACCTCTTGACCGGTATGCGAAAACGGCCGTAGCGTCCCTCCACACCTGAAGCGAAAAACCAATTCCGTATACCGGAATTCCCGGAAGGGTGACTGGTGTGACCACAGCACAGGACGCATCGCGCACAGAAGTGGCGCCCTCGGACGTCTCGCAGCCGAGTGCCACGGGCACCAGTTCCCGGCTCTACAGTCCGGACCTCGCGCCCACCAAGAAGGCCGGGCGCAACTGGAGCGGCTACAGCGTCTTCACGCTGTGGGCCAACGACGTGCACAGCCTCGGCAACTACGCCTTCGCCCTCGGCCTCTTCGCGCTCGGGCTCGGCGTCTGGGACATCCTCGCCGCGTTCCTGCTCGCCTCAGTCTTCCTCTTCGGCCTGCTGAGCCTCTCCGGCTACATGGGCTCCAAGACCGGCGTCCCCTTCCCGGTGATGAGCCGCATCGCCTTCGGCATCAAGGGCGCCCAGCTCCCGGCCATGATCCGCGGCGGCGTCGCCATCGCCTGGTTCGGCATCCAGACCTATCTGGCCGCGACCGTGCTCTCCGCGCTCCTCAAGGCGCTGATCCCGAGCCTCGCCGCCCTGGAGGAGACGTCCGTCCTCGGCCTCTCCCTGCTCGGCTGGGTCTCGTTCCTCGGCCTGTGGGTCGTCCAGGTCCTGATCGTCAGCTTCGGCATGGACGCCATCCGTAAGTACGTCGAGCTGGCCGCCCCCGCCGTCCTCGTCACCATGCTGGGCCTGGCCGTCTGGATGTTCACCAAGGCCGACATGTCCATCGCCATGGACGCCGGGCAGGCCTTCACCGGCGCCGACCGCTGGATCCACATCCTGGAGGCCGCCGCCCTCTGGGTCGTCATCTACGGCACGTTCGTCCTGAACTTCTGCGACTTCACGCGCTCCGCCAAGAGCAACCGGTCGATCAACATCGGCAACCTCGTCGGCATCCCCGTGAACATGCTGTTCTTCGCCGGCATCGTGGTCGTCCTCAGCGGCGCCCAGTTCAAGCTGAACGGCAAGGTCGTCACCAGCGCCTCCGACATCGTGCAGACGATCCCGAACACGCTGCTGCTCGTCCTCGCCTCGCTCGCGCTGATCATCCTGACCGTCGCCGTGAACCTGATGGCGAACTTCGTCGCCCCGGTCTACACGCTGGTCAACCTCTTCCCGCGGAAGCTCAACTTCCGCCGCGCGGGCGTCGTCAGCGCCGTGATCGGCCTGGTCATCCTGCCCTGGAACCTCTACAACAACCCGGTCGTCGTCAACTACTTCCTCGGCGGCCTCGGCGCCCTCCTCGGCCCGGTCTTCGGCATCGTCATGGCCGACTACTGGCTGATCCGCAAGACCCGCGTGCACGTCCCGCACCTCTACACCGAGCACCCCGAGGCCACGTACGCCTACCGCAAGGGCATCAACCCGCGCGCCATCGGCGCGTTCGTCCCGGCCGCCGCCGTCGCCGTGGTCATCGCCCTCGTCCCCACCTTCAAGGGCATCTCCGGCTTCTCCTGGTTCATCGGCGCCCTGCTCGCCGCCGCCCTCTTCGTCGTCCTGCCGGGCCGCCCCGCGGTCCCCGAGGAGGACGTCGACGGCGAGGAGATCGCCGTACCGAGCGTCTGAGGGCCTCGGCAGCGGGCTGCCGCACCCGTCCCACCCGCACCACCACGCGAGAAATCAGGAACAACACCCCATGCGACTCCTTGTCGTCAACGTCAACACCACCGCATCGATGACGAAGAGCATCGGTGAGCAGGCCGCGAGCGTGGCCGCCCCCGGCACCGAGATCGTGCCGCTCACCCCGGACTTCGGACCGGAGTCCTGCGAGGGCAACTACGAGAGCTACCTCGCGGCGATCGCCGTCATGGAGAAGGTGCGCGCCCACCCCGAGCCCTTCGACGCCGTCATCCAGGCCGGCTACGGCGAGCACGGGCGCGAGGGGCTCCAGGAACTGCTCGACGTGCCGGTCGTCGACATCACCGAGGCGGCCGCCAGCACCGCGCAGTTCCTCGGCCACAAGTACTCGGTCGTCACCACCCTCGACCGGGCCGTGCCGCTCATCGAGGACCGGCTCAAGCTCGCCGGACTCACCGACCGGCTCGCCTCGGTGCGCGCCAGCGGCCTCGGCGTCCTCGACCTGGAGAGCGACCCGGACGCCGCCGTCGCCGCGATCGTCGAGCAGGCCGCGGCCGCCGTCGAGCAGGACCGCGCCGAGGTCGTCTGCCTGGGCTGCGGCGGCATGGCGGGCCTGACCGAGCAGGTCGTCGAGCGCACCGGCGTCCCGGTCGTCGACGGAGTGGCCGCCGCCGTCACCATCGCCGAGTCCCTGGTCCGCCTCGGCCTGAAGACCTCCAAGGTCCGGACGTACGCACCGCCCCGCCCGAAGCACGTCAAGGCCTGGCCCCCGGCCAACTGACCGCCCCCGAAAGCCGGTACGAGCCACCACGGCCCGTACCGGCTTTCGCGTACCCGGGCTTCGCGTACGCGGGTCTCGCGTACCCGGGTTTCGTACGCACGAAGAAGCGGGCCGTGACTCGAAAGTCACGGCCCGCTTCCCGCTGTGTCCGAGGGGGGACTTGAACCCCCACGCCCGATAAAGGGCACTAGCACCTCAAGCTAGCGCGTCTGCCATTCCGCCACCCGGACCGGTGACCCGCGGTTTCCCGCGGCGACGTGGAAAACCATAGCAAACATTCGAGGCCCCCTGATCACACCCCCGGCCCACCCGGGCCTGCTCCCGCCCGACCGTGAACGGCGCATTGCGGACCCCGCCCTGCCTTGGGGCGGGACGGGTCGGCGCGCGAGTATGTGAGGGACCACCAGCGCCAACTCGGGAGGAAGCAGCGTGAGCGAGTCGAGCAGGGGCGAGCAGGCACCGTCGGTCACCGGCGAGGACGAGGTCGTCGACCTCTGCCGTGACCTGATCCGCATCGACACCAGCAACTACGGCGACCACTCGGGGCCCGGCGAGCGCAAGGCCGCCGAGTACGTGGCGGAGAAGCTCGCCGAGGTCGGCCTGGAACCGAAGATCTTCGAGTCGCACCCGGGCCGTGCCTCCACCGTCGCCCGCATCGAGGGCGAGGACCCCTCCAAGCCCGCGCTCCTCATCCACGGCCACACCGACGTCGTACCGGCCAACGCGCAGGACTGGACGCACCACCCGTTCTCCGGCGAGATCGCCGACGGCTGCGTGTGGGGCCGGGGCGCCGTCGACATGAAGGACATGGACGCGATGACCCTCGCGGTCGTGCGCGAGCGGATGCGCAGCGGCCGCAAGCCCCCGCGCGACATCGTCCTCGCCTTCCTCGCCGACGAGGAGGCCGGAGGCACGTACGGGGCACGGCACCTCGTCGACAACCACCCGGACCTCTTCGAGGGCGTCAACGAGGCGATCGGCGAGGTCGGCGGATTCTCCTTCACCGTGAACGAGAACCTCCGCCTCTACCTCGTGGAGACCGCCCAGAAGGGCATGCACTGGATGCGGCTCACCGTGGACGGCACGGCGGGCCACGGCTCCATGACGAACGACGACAACGCCATCACGGAGCTGTGCGAGGCCGTCGGCCGCCTCGGCCGGCACAACTGGCCGATCCGCGTCACCAAGACCGTCCGCTCCTTCCTCGACGAGCTCTCCGACGCCCTCGGCACCGAGCTCGACCCGGAGAACATGGACGAGACGCTCGCCAAGCTCGGCGGCATCGCCAAGATGATCGGCGCGACCCTCAAGAACTCCGCCGCCCCGACGATGCTCGGCGCCGGCTACAAGGTGAACGTCATCCCCGGCCAGGCCACCGCCCACGTCGACGGCCGCTTCCTGCCCGGCTACGAGCAGGAGTTCCTCGCCGACCTGGACCGGCTCCTCGGCCCGCGGGTCAAGCGCGAGGACGTGCATGCCGACAAGGCCCTGGAGACCGACTTCGACGGCAAGCTCGTGGACGCCATGCAGAGCGCGCTCGGCGCCGAGGACCCGATCGCCCGCGCCGTGCCGTACATGCTCTCCGGCGGCACCGACGCCAAGTCCTTCGACGACCTCGGCATCCGCTGCTTCGGCTTCGCGCCGCTGCAGCTGCCGCCCGAGCTGGACTTCGCGGGCATGTTCCACGGCGTGGACGAGCGGGTCCCGGTGGACGGCCTGAAGTTCGGCGTGCGCGTCCTCGACCGGTTCATCGACGCGTCCTGAGCCAGGACCCCCGTGCGCTCAAGAATCGTCTGCGTGTGCGTAGTTGACTGAAACGGGTGAACGGGGCCGTTCGGTCGTAGCCCCCGCCACCCCTCCTCGTTACAGGTGGTGCAGTCCGCGGCTGGGACTGCATTGCCAACAAGGAGGAACAATGATCAAGAAGGTCGTCGCTGCTGCGGCTGCCGCTGGTGGTCTGGTGCTCGCGGGCGCGGGTCTGGCCGTCGCCGACTCGGGTGCTCAGGGCGCTGCCGTGAAGTCCCCGGGAGTGCTCTCGGGCAACCTCGTCCAGGTCCCCGTGCACGTGCCGGTGAACGTCTGCGGCAACACGGTCTCCGTGATCGGGCTGCTGAACCCCGCCTTCGGCAACACCTGCGTCAACGACTGATACGTGGCGTCTCACCCCTCGAGGGTTTGAGTCCGCGGCCCCGGAGTGCGGCCCAGCACTCCGGGGCCTTCGGGCATTTGAGAGCGCACGTCCCGGGTGGGGCGTGCGCGTTCCCAGTAGTTCCAAGACAGGGAAGTACCTATGCGACAGGTCACGCGCAAAGGCCTGATCACCGTGGCGGCCGCGAGCGGCGTCCTCGCCGTCACCGGTTACGCACACGCCGACTCGGGCGCGAACGGCAGCGCCCAGCGGTCGCCCGGCGTCGCCTCCGGGAACAGCGTCCAGGCCCCGATCGAGGTGCCCGTCAACGTCTGCGGCAACACCGTGAACGTCGTCGGCCTCCTCAACCCGGCCGCCGGAAACGACTGCAGCAACACCTCCGACGGAGGCGGCAGTTCGTCCGACAAGGGCGGGTCCGGCGGCGGCTCACAGGGCGGCTCGGAGGGCGGTTCGCAGGAGGGCTCCGGCGGCGGTGCGACCGCGTCCGGCGTCACCTCCGACTCTCCGGGCATCCTCTCCGGGAACAACATCCAGGCCCCGGTCGAGGTGCCCGTGAACGCCTGCGGGAACGGGGTGACGGGCGTCGGCGCCCTCAACCCCGCCATGGGCAACAAGTGCAGCAACGGCGAGGTGACGCCTCCGGACGAGGAGACGCCGCCCAGCAAGCCGACGGACCCCCGCGACCCGGTCGCAGAGGAGCCCACCAAGCCGCCGAACGAGCCGAAGACGCATCTCGTCACTCCGGTCCAGGAGACCGAGACCCTCGCGCAGACCGGCAGTGACCTGCCGCTCGGCGTCACGGTTCCGGTCGCCGCGGGCATGCTGCTCGCCGGCACCGTGCTGTACCGCAAGGCCCGCGTGCGCGCCTGACGCACCCGGGAGCACGACGACGGAGTGGGTTCCGAAGGAACGGCACCCACTCCGTTCGCATGTCCGGCGGGCTCACCAGGTGGCGCGCACCTGACGGATGATCCGGCGCCGCAACCGCACCTTGCGGCTGCCGTCCCGGCGCAGGCTCAGGCGGTCCAACTCCCAGTGCCCGTACTCGGCGTGGTCGGTCAGTAGGCGGGTCGCTTCCTTGCGGGACACCCCGCGCGGCACATACACGTCGACAAATTCGTATTCCGGCATCGGTATCTATTGTGCGGGCACCGCCCCCGTACGGATAGCGTCTGCACTATGTCTGATGCTGCGCAGCCCACAGCTGCCGAGGTACGTGCCGCCGCCGAGGCGGTCAAGGCCGCGCTCGACGCCCATCTCGCGGCCGTCGAGCAGAGGTCGGGGGAGGACGACTCGGGCGTCCATGAGGCGTTCAACCAGCTGGCCGCGGCGGCGGAGGCGTACGACGAGCTGCTGTACGACGCCTACGACGAGGTCACACCCTTCGAGATCCCGGGCGCGGAGGACGGCCTTCCGCCGTACATCGGCCCGGACGAGCCGAGCGCGGTGACGGTGTTCATCCGCCGCGACTACACCGTGGTCGAACCGCAGCGGCTGCGGGCCCAGGCACAGCGCGTCGCAGATCTGGACACCGACACGAGGGCGGGCGAACCCTCGGCCGCGGGCGTCGTGGGGCAGAGCGTGCACGCCGCGCTCGGAGTGCTCTTCGGCGAGTTCGAACCGGACGAAATCGCCTCGCGGCACAAGGAGTTCGGCCTGGAGGAGGGCGACTCCACGACCTGGGTCACGGCCGCGGAGGAACCGGCCGAACCGGGGGAGTGGCTGGACGCCCCCTTCGAGCAGGCAGACCCGCAGCAGATCGTCTGCCGTTTCGACGTCAGCTCGGTCTTCGACGAGGACGAGGACCTGGAGGAGGGGGTTCCGGACACGTCGACGCAGTCGTAGGGCCGGACGGGGGCGGCCGGGCCGGGGGCCGCTCTCGATACGGCTGGGCGCCCGTCGGACTCGTCCGGCGGGCGCCCGCGCGCGTGCGGGTCAGGCGTCCCGGCCCGCGGACTCCGCCGACGGGACCTGGGTGCGCAGCAGGGTCTGGAGGCGGGTCGTACGCGGCTTCGCCGGGCGCTCGGCCACCGCGCGGGGGAGGGCCTGCTCCACGCCGTGCACGACCGACAGGTGGCGCTCGCCGCGGCCGAAGGCCGTGTAGACCCACGCCCTGGTGAGGCCCTGCGCCGCGTCACCGGGCAGCACGACGACCGCCGCCGGCCAGCGCTGTCCGACGGCCTGGTGCGCGGTCAGCGCCCACCCGTGGCGTACGGCCTGCTCCACGCGCTCCTTGCGTACGACGACCGGTCGGCCCTCGCACTCCAGATGCAGCCCCTCCGCGTCGGCCCGGACGACGCGGCCCACGACCGTACGGCCCGGGGCCGGGGCGTACGCGATCCGGTCGCCGGGGTCGAAGCCGCCGAAGCGGCCCGGGCCGGGGTTGAGCCGCTCCTTCAGGGCGGCGTTCAGGGCGCGGGTGCCCGCGGCGCCGCCGTGGCCGACGGTGATCACCTGCGTCGCGTCGGCGGCGAGGCCGAACGCGCGGGGCACCGACTCGGCGACGAGCTGCACCGTGCGGTGCACCGCCTCGCCCGCGTCCCGCACCGGGACGATCACCACTTCCTTGCCGGGCGCGGCCACTTGGTTCAGCTCGCCGATGCCGACCCCGGAGACGAGCTCGCCGATCGGGCCCTCGTCCGGCACGCGCGAGACCACCACGGGGCACACGCGGGCCGCCAGCAGATCGGCGAAGACCCGCCCGGGCCCGGCCGACCACAGCGCACCCGGATCGCCGCTCAGGAGCAGCCGCGCCCCGTCGGGCAGCGACTCGACCAGCATCGCCGCGCCCTCGACGTCCAGCTGCGGGGCGTCGAGCAGCACGAGCAGGTCCACCTCGAACGCGCCCTCGGCGTCCCGGCCGGGGCCCTCCGCGCCGGAGAGCAGCTCGGCGACCGTGACGACGGCGGGGCGGGCCGGAGCGTGCTCTTCGGCCGTGTCCGCCTCGGGTCGGCCGGACTGCGCCGCGAGCGCCCGGCCGAACGTCCGCTTTCCGTACGGGGTGTGGGAGGCGGCGCACACCCGCAGGCCGGCGGCCGCCGCGGCGGCGACCAGGGCGGCGGGCTCGGCGCGGGCCGCTTCGCCGCCGGTGTGCAGGACGAGGCTGCTGCCCGCGACGGCGCGGATCAGCTCGGCCGTCGAGCCGCGGGCCGAACCGGCGGCCGCGAGCAGGGCCGACTGCTGTGGACTCTCCTCCTTGGGAAGGGAGTTGAGCACCCGGGCGAGGCCGTCGGCGAGGCTCTCCTCCGCCAGTGCGTACCGCTCCAGACCGACCAGGACGCGGACCGGACGCTCCGGCTCCGCCTGCTCCTCCCCGTGGCCGTCGCCTCCGTCGGACTCGGCCTCCGCGGCCGGGGCGGGGCTCGGGGCCGGCGGCTGCTGACCCTGCGTGCCGGGGGCCGTTTCCAGGGCGTCCTGGAAGACCAGCAGGTCGCCCTCGGCGATCGCGCTCTGCACGGCGGCGTCGGCGTCCGCCACCCCGTACCGCCCCAGGGTGGACTCCAGGGCCGGGGCGTCGAGGGCCGTGTGCCCGGCGACGGCCGCCTGCTCCAGAAGCCATACGGCGACGGCGCGGCTGCGGCGCTCGTCGTCCGGGCGGCAGGCGTCGCCGAGCAGCGCGCGGGCGAAGCCGTCGGCCTGCTCCGGGCGCACGCCCGTGACCCGCAGGAGCTGCCAGGGGTCCTCGCGCAGCACGCCCTCCGCGCCGTCGCCCAGCGCGGTGGCGGCCTGCTCGGCGAGCGCGGCCGGGGCGCCGCCCTCGGCGAGCACCGCGCGGACCGCGTCGACGGTCTCCGCGGCGGGCCCCGCCGGGGCGCTCACCGGGGCCGGACGCTCGGGTCTGCGGGCGGGCTCCGGGGCGGGGCGGCGGGGTGCGGGCTCCGGTTCGAAGACGGTCCGCGCGGGCTTCTCGCCGCTCTCCACGGCGCGGACCGCGGCGAGCAGGTCGGCCGCCGTGCCGCTGAGCTTCGCGCCGCTCTCGATCGGGGCGTCCCGCTCGGCCTTGCGCCGCTCGATCCGCTCCCGAAGCTCACGCTGCGCGGCCAACTCGGCTTCGGCTTCGGAGGGTTGAGCATCGCTGTCGCTGTCGCTGTCGCTGTCGCCGTTGCCGTCGCCACTGCCGCTCGCCGCCGCGCTTCCGGCGCCCTCGGGGTCCTCTGCCCCTGAAGCGTCCCCGGAGTTCCCGGCGTCCCCGGCGTCCCCGGAGTCCTGGGAGCCGGGCCGATCAGAAGCCTCGCCTGCACTCAAGGCCCCGGCACCCGCAGCACCCTCGACGGCATCCGAGCCCCCGGCGCCTCCAGCCTCAGCCCCAGCCCCCGAAGCCCCCGCCGGTGCGGGGTCCGCGGGCGGGTTCGGGGGCGGGGTGCCGGTCTCGTCCGTGGCGGCGGACTCCGTACTCACAGGGTGCTCCAGTCCTGGTCGGGGTAGCGGTGCACGGGCGCCGACACGTCGTCGAGAGCCCTGCAGATCTCGTCAGGAAGACTAAGGCTCTCCACTGACAACGCGGCCGTGAGCTGCTGTGCGTTGCGCGCGCCCACGATCGGCGCGGCCACCCCCGGCCGGTCCCGCACCCACGCCAGGGCGACCTCCAGCGGGCTGACCGCGAGGCCGTCCGCCGCCGTCGCCACCGCGTCCACCACGCGGCCCGCCGCCTCGTCGAGGTACGGCTCCACGAACGGGGCCAACTGCTCGGACGCACCCCGCGAGTCGGCGGGCGTCGCGTGCCGGTACTTGCCGGTGAGGACGCCGCGGCCCAGCGGCGAGGACGGCAGCAGCCCGACGCCCAGGTCGAGCGCGGCCGGCAGCACCTCGCGCTCCACGCCGCGCTGCAACAGCGAGTACTCCATCTGCGTGCTGGCCAGGCGGGTCCGTACACCCGGGGCCGCGAGCTGCCAGGTGGCGGCCTTGGCGAGCTGCCAGCCGCAGAAGTTGGACACCCCGGCATAGCGGGCCCGGCCGCTGGACACCGCGATGTCCAGGGCCTGCAAGGTCTCGTCCAGCGGCGTCGACGGGTCGAAGGCGTGCACCTGCCACAGGTCCACGTAGTCCGTGCCGAGGCGCTGCAGCGAGGCGTCGAGGGCCGCGAGGAGGTGGCCGCGCGAGCCGTCGAAGCGCCGCTCGGGGTCGGGCACGCTGCCCGCCTTGGTGGCGATGACCAGCTCGCGCCGGGGCACCAGGCCCTCGACGAGCTGCCCCAGCATGTACTCGGCCTCGCCCCCGCCGTACACGTCCGCCGTGTCGACGAGCGTGCCGCCCGCCTCCCAGAAGACCTTCAACTGGTGGGCGGCGTCGTGCTCGTCGGTGTCACGGCCCCAGGTGAGGGTGCCGAGGCCGATCCTGGACACGCGCAGGCCGGTGCGGCCGAGATGCCTCTGCTCCATGGGCGCTGAGGTTACTGCTCACGTGCCGAACCCGGGCGACCCTGTGGACAACCATCCGCTGACGGATCGCGGGGCGGCGCGCTAGAGTCCGCGCAACAGGCACGTTACTCATGGGTAAGGGGTTCGGCGCATGCGACTCGGGATCAACCTCGGCTACTGGGGTGCCGGGATGGACGCGGACAATCTGGCCGTCGCCAAGGAGGCCGACAAGCTCGGCTACTCGGTCTGCTGGGCCGCGGAGGCGTACGGCTCGGACGCGGCCACCGTGCTGTCCTGGGTCGCCGCCCAGACGGAGCGCATCGACGTCGGCTCCGCGATCTTCCAGATCCCGGCCCGCCAGCCCGCGATGACCGCGATGACGGCGGCCACCCTGGACTCCCTCTCCGGCGGCCGCTTCCGCCTCGGCCTCGGCGTCTCCGGCCCGCAGGTCTCCGAGGGCTGGTACGGCGTGAAGTTCGACAAGCCGCTCGCCCGCACCCGCGAGTACGTCGAGATCGTCCGCAAGGCGATGAGCCGCGAGCGCCTCTCGTACGACGGGCAGCACTGGACGCTGCCGCTGCCGGACGGGCCCGGCAAGCCCATCAAGCTCACCGTGCACCCCGCCCGCGAGCACATCCCGGTCTACATCGCGGCCATCGGCCCGAAGAACCTGGAGCAGACCGGCGAGATCGCCGAGGGCGCGCTGCTGATCTTCCCCTCCGCCGAGCACATCGAGGAGACCGCGCTCCGGCACATCCGCGCGGGCCGCGAGAAGGCCGGTCTGACGATGGACGGCTTCGACGTCTGTCCGACGCTGCCGCTCGCCCTCGGCGAGGACGACGACGCGTCCCTGTCCGCGCTCGCCGACACCTTCCGCCCGTACACGGCGCTCTACGTGGGCGGCATGGGCAGCCGGAAGCAGAACTTCTACAACCAGCTCGCGCAGCGCATGGGGTACGAGAAGGAGGCCGCCGAGATCCAGGACAAGTACCTGTCCGGCGACAAGGACGGCGCGGCCGCCGCCGTGCCGCGGCAGCTCATCGACTCCACGACGCTGCTCGGCTCCGTGGACCGCATCGCCGACCGGATGCAGGCCTACGCGGCGGCCGGTGTGACGACGCTGACGCTCGCCCCGGCGGGCTTCACGCTCGACGAGCGGCTGGCCGCGCTGCGCGCCGGAACCGAGGCCCTGGAGCGGGCCGGCCTCGCCTGAGACGGGGTTCCGGGACGTCCGGAGGAGCTCCGGAGAGGTTCCGGAGGAGTGCTCTACGGCCGTGGTGGGGGCTCGGGGGTCTTCCCCGCCACGGCCGTTACTCGTACAACGCCCCGGAGGCCGCTCGGTTACGCGGCCGGAGAGGTCTCCGGGAGGCCGTCGCACGCGCGCGTGGTGCCGGTTTCGGGTCCCCCGTTCGGCCGAGCAGTCCGACACTGGTGTTGCCCGGGTCCCCGCGCCGCATTTGACTCGTTCGCGGGGTCACTTCGCGGGCACCCAGGAGGTGCGGCAATGCTTTCGGCCAAGAGTCTGTTCTCCGAGATCCTCGACGACGACGAGTCGTTCCGGCTGTTCTGTTCCATCGCGGCCAGCGGCGAGTCCCAGGGCGGCTGGGAGAACGCCCGGATCGCCGCCCTCGTACCCGAGAGCCAGCGCGGACTCGCCCCCAAGATCAGCCGGCACGGCGCCGACGAGGACAAGCACGGGCGGATCTTCAACGCGCTCCTCAAGAAGCGCCGCCTCGACCCCTGCCCGGTCCCGCCGGACACCGACTACACGATGCTCATGGAGAAGAACGGCATCGGCCTCGCCCACGGCCGCCTCAAGGCCGAACAGCCGCTCGGCGAACGGGACATCATCACCTACCTCGCGCACAGCCGGGTCACCGAGCAGCGGGCCTCCGAGCAGATGGACCTGCTGCGCAAGCACTTCGCGGACCACCCCGACATCGGCCGCGCCGTCAAGATGATCTCCCACGACGAGGACAACCATCTCGCGTACTGCCACGAGGAGTTGCTGCGGTTCGCGTACGCCGGGCACGGGCGGGAGATCCAGCGGATCCTGCACGAGTGCGCGCACGCCGAGATCCGCATCTACCGCGACGTGAGCCTCGCCGTCATGGCGCACATGGGACGCATCCTCGGCTGGTCGCGCGCCAAGGCGGCCCTGCTCGCCGCGGGCATCCACGCCGTGTACGCGTACGAGAAGGCCGTCGGCTGGCGGCGGATGGTGTCCCTGAGGATGCCGGAGCGCCGCAACGCCCTCGGCGGACCCGCCACTTCGGCCCCCGAGTTCGCCTAGCCGGGCCCCCGCGGCTACAGCCAGCCGCGCCGCTTGAAGAGCCGGTACAGGCCGTACACCACGCCCGCCATCAGCAGGACCACCGCCGGGTAGCCCCAGGGCTGGCGCAGCTCCGGCATGTGCTCGAAGTTCATGCCGTACACGCCCGCGACCATCGTCGGGACCGCCGCCATCGCCGCCCAGGCGGAGATCTTGCGCATGTCGTCGTTCTGCCGGACCCCGGTCTGGGCGAGGTGGGCGGACAGCACGTCGGAGACCAGGCGGTCCAGGCCCTCCACGCTCTCGTTGGCGCGGGTCAGGTGGTCGCTGACGTCGCGGAAGAACGGCTGCGACTCCTCGTGCACGAACGGCACCGCCGCGCCCGCAAGGCGTGTCATCGGCGCCGCCAACGGCATGGTGGCGCGGCGGAATTCGAGGACCTGGCGCTTGAAGTTGTAGATCCGGCCCGCCGTGTGCCGGGTGTCGCCGCGGCCCGGCTCGAAGACCTCCGCCTCCAGGGCCTCCAGGTCCAGGTGCAGCTCGGCCGCCACGTCGATGTAGTGGTCCACCACGGCGTCGCTCACCGCGTACAGCACCGCCGTCGGCCCGTGCCGCAGCACGTCCGGGTCGGCCTCCAGACGCCTGCGTACGGCCGCGAGGGGCGCGCCCTCGCCGTGCCGGACCGTGACCACGAACGCGTCGCCGACGAACAGCATCAGCTCGCCGGAGCTGATCGTGTCCGCCGACTCGTCGTACAGGATCGGCTTCAGGACCATGAACAGCGAGTCGTCGTACACCTCCAGCTTCGGCCGCTGGTGCGCCTTCAGGGCGTCCTCGACGGCCAGCGGGTGCAGCCCGAACTCCTCCGCGACGTGGTCGAACTCGCGGCTCGTCGGCTCGTGCAGGCCGATCCACAGGAACGCGTCGCCGCTGCTCCGGGCCTGCTCCAGGGCTGCCGAGAAGTCCTCCGCACAGTCGGTGCGGCGGCCCTCGCGATAGATGGCGCAGTCCACGATCATTGCGCGCATTCTCCCGTGATCCGGGCCGGGGCGCACCCCTGCGGGCTGCTCCGCCTACCCTGGCAGGCATGCCCACGCTGATCCTCGTCCGGCACGGCCGGTCCACCGCCAACACCGCGGCCGTGCTCGCCGGACGGACGCCGGGAGTGACCCTCGACGAGCGCGGCGCCGCGCAGGCCGCCGCCCTGCCGGGGCGGCTCGCCGAACTGCCGATCGCGACGGTCGTCAGCAGCCCCCTGGAGCGCTGCCGGCAGACGCTTCAGCCGCTGCTCGACGCCCGCCCCGAGCTGACGCTGCACACCGAGGAGCGCATCAACGAGTGCGACTACGGCGACTGGTCGGGCCGCAAGCTTGCCGAGCTCGCCGACGAGCCGCTCATGGAGGTCGTCCAGCAGCACCCCTCCGCGGCGGCCTTCCCCGGCGGCGAGTCCATGCGCGCCATGCAACACCGCGCCGCCGAGGCGGTACGGGAGTGGAACGGGCGCGTGGAGCGCGATTTCGGATCCGACGCCCTCTATGTGATGTGTTCGCACGGCGACATCATCAAGTCGCTGGTAGCGGAGGCGCTCGGGCTGCACCTCGACCTGTTCCAGCGGATCTCCGTCGAGCCCTGCTCGGTCACCGCGATCCGGTACACGCGCCTGCGCCCCTTCCTCGTACGCCTCGGCGACACCGGGGACCTGGCCGGGCTCGCGCCGCGGGAGAACGGGCCGGACGCGGGGCGGGGCGACGCCACCGTGGGAGGCGGTGCGGGCGCACCGTGATCGTCGCCCGCAGTAGGGTGACCCACGTCGACTGCGGCCCGTGCCGCAGCACTTCGAGGCGCGGCGACCGACAGCCGCAGTAATTGCCGCAGTACCCGATACCGAGGGAGAGGCCAGGACGTGTCCCGTCAGGTGTTCCTCTACGACCCGCCGGAACGTTTCGTGGCCGGCACGGTCGGGCTCCCCGGGCGCCGTACGTTCTTCCTGCAGGCCTCCGCCGGTGGCCGGGTCACGAGCGTGGCCCTGGAGAAGACCCAGGTGGCCGCGCTCGCCGAGCGGATGGACGAGCTGCTCGACGAGGTCGTGCGGCGCAGCGGCGGCAGCGCCCCCGTGCCCGCCGTCGCGCCCAGCGAGATCGCCGACAGCGCGCCCCTCGACACCCCCGTCGAGGAGGAGTTCCGCGTCGGCACCATGGCGCTCGCCTGGGACGGCGAGGAGCAGCGCATGGTCGTCGAGGCGCAGGCCCTCGTCGAGCTGGACGCCGACGACGAGGAGGACCTCGCCGAGGCGGAGGAGCGGCTGCTCCAGGACGACGAGAACGGCCCGCCCATGCTGCGCGTACGGCTCTCCGGGGCGCAGGCCAGGGCGTTCGCCAAGCGCGCCCTGGACGTCGTGAACGCGGGCCGCCCGCCGTGCCCGCTGTGCAGCCTGCCGCTCGACCCGGAAGGACACGTATGCCCGCGTCAGAACGGATACCGGCGCGGCCTGTGACCGCGACCGCCGAGGCCGTCGAGCTGCTCACGCACGGCGAGCTCACGGTGCGCGGCCGGATCCGCGAGGCCTCCAACGCCGTGCTGTTCTGCTCGGTCGCGCTGGACGGCGTGCGCGCCGACTGCGTGTACAAGCCGGTCGCGGGCGAGCGTCCGCTCTGGGACTTCCCCGACGGCACGCTCGCCGAGCGCGAGGTCGCCGCCTACGAGGTGGCGCGGGCCACCGGCTGGGACCTCGTGCCGCCGACCGTGCTGCGGGACGGGCCGCACGGCGAGGGCATGTGCCAGCTGTGGATCGAGACCGTGCCGCAGGACGAGGCGCCCGAACTCCTCGCGCTCGTCGACACGGAGGAGCCCGGCGAGGGCTGGAAGGCCGTCGGCTTCGCCGAGGTCGGCGAGGGCCGCACCGCGCTCCTCGTGCACGCCGACGACCCGCGCCTGCGCCGCCTCGCCGTCCTCGACGCCGTGATCAACAACTCCGACCGCAAGGGCGGCCACCTGCTGCCCGCGCCCGGCGACAAGCTGTACGGCATCGACCACGGCGTCACCTTCCACGTCGAGGACAAGCTGCGCACCCTGCTGTGGGGCTGGGCGGGGGAGCCGCTCACCGCCGAGGCCGTCGAGGTCCTCAACGGCCTCGCGCGGGACCTCGGCGACGGTGCGCCCCTCGCGGCCCGGCTCGCGGAGCTGCTCACGCCCGCCGAGGTCGACGCCGTACGCGAACGGGTGGCCGAGTTGTTGCGGTCCGGGGTGCACCCGGTGCCGAACGGCTCGTGGCCCGCGATTCCCTGGCCGCCCGTGTGAGGTCCGGGCCCGGCGCGCGCTGTGTGGCCGGGGGCGGCACAGCCGCGGGACGTTCGTCAAGAGCGCCTTCCCGGCCAGAAGATCCGGTCCGGTTCGTATCCGGAAGGGGCGTCCGGTTAGTCTCGAAGCATGCATGCCTGGCCCGCTTCCGAGGTCCCCGCCCTGCCCGGCAAGGGCCGCGACCTCAGGATCCACGACACCGCGACCGGTGGGCTGATCGCCCTTGAGCCCGGTCCTGTCGCCCGTATCTACGTCTGCGGCATCACGCCGTACGACGCGACCCACATGGGTCACGCGGCGACCTACAACGCGTTCGACCTCGTGCAGCGCGTGTGGCTCGACACCAAGCGGCAGGTTCACTACGTCCAGAACGTGACCGACGTGGACGATCCGCTGCTCGAGCGGGCCGTGCGCGACGGCGTCGACTGGACCGGCCTCGCGGAGCGCGAGACCGCACTCTTCCGCGAGGACATGACCGCCCTGCGGATGCTGCCCCCGCAGCAGTACATAGGCGCCGTCGAGGCCATACCCGGGATCGTCCCGCTGGTCGAGCGGCTGCGCGACATGGGCGCCGCCTACGAGCTGGACGGCGACATCTACTTCTCCGTCGAGTCGGACGCCCACTTCGGCGAGGTCTCCCGGCTCGACGCCGCCGCCATGAAGGTGCTCTCCGCGGAGCGCGGCGGCGACCCCGAGCGCCCCGGCAAGAAGAACCCGCTCGACCCGATGCTGTGGATGGCCGCCCGCGAGGGCGAGCCCAGCTGGGACGGCGCCAGCCTCGGCCGCGGCCGGCCCGGCTGGCACATCGAGTGCGTCGCCATCGCCCTCGACCACCTCGGCATGGGCTTCGACGTCCAGGGCGGCGGCTCCGACCTGGCGTTCCCGCACCACGAGATGGGCGCCTCGCACGCCCAGGTCCTCACCGGCGAGCACCCCTTCGCCAAGGCGTACGTGCACGCCGGGATGGTCGGCCTGAACGGCGAGAAGATGTCGAAGTCCAAGGGCAACCTGGTCTTCGTCTCGCAGCTGCGCCGCGACGGCGTCGACCCGGCCGCGATCCGGCTCGCGCTGCTCTCCCACCACTACCGCGCGGACTGGGAGTGGACCGACCAGGTCCTCCAGGACGCCGTGGACCGCCTCGGCCGCTGGCGCGCCGCGGTCTCCCGCCCGGACGGCCCGGCCGCCGAGGCGCTCGTCGAGGAGATCCGCGAGGCCCTGGCCGACGACCTGGACGCCCCGAAGGCGCTCGCGGCCGTCGACCGCTGGGTGGCGCTCCAGGACAGCGAGGGCGGTACGGACGAGGGGGCGCCCGGCGTGGTCTCCCGCGCGGTGGACGCGCTGCTCGGCGTGGCCCTGTAGCGGTAGCAGTACGTACGCGTACGACGAAGGCGCCGGACGAGTCGGTCTCGTCCGGCGCCTTCGTGTGTCCGGCGTTCGGGATCGGGCCTGGTCTCTCCCCGCCCCGGCCCTTCCCGAAATCCTGCGGAGCTTCGGAGGGGGGCAATCCTGCGGAGCTTCGGGGGGCTCTGCCTCTCCCGGGCCCCTGCTCCTCAATCGCCGGAGGGGCTCAATTCTGGTCGTCGCCTCGGTCGTCGCCCTGGTCGTCCGCGGGCGGTTCGTCCTCGGACGGTTCGTTCGCGGGCGGATCCGGCTTGGCCTTCGGCTCCTGCGGGAGCTGCGGCTTCGGTGGGCGCGTACGGTCGCTCGACGTGTCCCGCAGGAACGGGCCCGCGTCACCGCCGTCCGTCGCGTGTCCCGGGCCTGCCGGGCCGCCGTCGCGGCGCCGCAGATAGCGCTCGAACTCGCGGGCGATGGCCTCGCCTGACGCCTCGGGCAGCTCCGCGGTGTCCCGGGCCTCCTCCAGGCTCTGCACGTACTCCGCGACCTCGCTGTCCTCCGCCGCCAGCTGGTCCACGCCCAGCTGCCAGGCGCGCGCGTCCTCGGCCAGCTCGCCGAGCGGGATGCGCAGGTCGATCAGGTCCTCCAGGCGGTTCAGGAGGGCCAGGGTCGCCTTCGGGTTCGGCGGCTGCGAGACGTAGTGCGGGACGGCCGCCCAGAGCGAGACCGCCGGGACGCCGGCGTGCGTGCAGGCCTCCTGGAGGATGCCGACGATGCCGGTGGGGCCCTCGTACCGCGTCTCCTCCAGGTTCATCGTGCGCGCCAGGTCCGGGTCGGACGTGACGCCGCTGACCGGGACCGGGCGGGTGTGCGGGGTGTCGCCGAGCAGGGCGCCGAGGATCACCACGAGCTCCACGCCCAGCTCGTGGGCGAAGCCGAGGAGTTCGTTGCAGAACGAGCGCCAGCGCATGGACGGTTCGATGCCGCGCACCAGGACCAGGTCGCGCGGCTTGTCACCGCCGACGCGGACGACGGAGAGCCGGGTGGTCGGCCAGGTGATCTTGCGGACGCCGCCGTCCAGCCACACCGTGGGGCGGTTGACCTGGAAGTCGTAGTAGTCCTCGGCGTCGAGCGCCGCGAACACCTCGCCCTTCCACTCCCGGTCCAGGTGTGCGACCGCGGTGGAGGCGGCGTCGCCGGCGTCGTTCCAGCCCTCGAACGCGGCCACCATGACCGGGTCGACCAGCTCGGGAACCCCCTCGAGCTCGATCACCCAGCGCCTCCTTCCGACGTTCCCCCAGAGCCTTGACGCCCGGGAGGGACCCCCACTCGTGTACGCCCCAACCTTACGGCGTCCGCGGGGGGCCTCCGCAGCCCCCTTGCATGCGCTGAGCACGCCAGAGGTAATCCATGCGCTTCCTTACGGAGGTCTATTCCTCCGGGCGGCGAACGGTCAACAGTGCGACCGGGGCGGGGTTTTGGACGTACGTACGGCCGGGGTGCGGGGGCGTGCGGCGGGTCAGAGGGTGGAGCGGAGCCACTGCTCCACGCTCGCGATGTGCACGGTGGCCCAGGAGCGGGCGGCCTCCGCGTCCCGGTCGCGGAGTGCGGCGAGGATCATGCGGTGCTCGTGCAGGGTGCGGCTGA
The DNA here is from genome assembly GCF_046098215.1 of Streptomyces sp. Da 82-17. Taxonomy (NCBI): domain Bacteria; kingdom Bacillati; phylum Actinomycetota; class Actinomycetes; order Kitasatosporales; family Streptomycetaceae; genus Streptomyces; species Streptomyces sp. Da 82-17. Next base: position 323,402 of record NZ_JBJURH010000003.1, on the reverse strand, counting down.
CCGCGTCCTCCTGGGTGAGACCGCGCCAGACCCGGGCCCGCGTCGTCGGCCCGGACAGGCCGTCCAGCAGCGAGCACAGCACCGAGTTGCCGGAGGCCTGCACGATGCCGCGGTGGAACTCCAGGTCGGCCGCCACCAGCTCCTCGACCGAGGGGGCGGCGCCGAGCGCGTCCAACTGGGCCTGCAGCGCGTCCAGTTCGGCGTCCGCGATGCGGGTGCAGGCGATCGCCGTGGCCGCGGGTTCCAGGATGCGGCGGACGGCGAGGAACTCCAGGACGGTGTCGTCGCGGTGGAAGTCGACGACGAAGCTCAGCGCCTCCAGGAGCAGCTGCGGGTCGAGGCTCGTGACGTACGTGCCGTCGCCCTGGCGGACGTCGAGGATGCGGATCAGGGCGAGGGCGCGCACCGCCTCGCGCAGGGAGTTGCGGGACAGGCCCAGGTCGGCGGCGAGCTCGCTCTCCTTGGGCAGGCGGTCGCCCGGGCGCAGCGCGCCGGAGACGATCATGCCCTTGATCTTCTCGATCGCCTCGTCGGTCACCGCCATGGAGAGCCCCCGCCTCTGCAGACATCCGATCTCTCGGCTCATTATGGCCCCGGGGCGGGAGAGGGCCGGACGGGGGCGGATGTCTTTCAGGGCTAAGATTTCTTCGGTGGGCTCGCGGGGAGCCGTGCGCGCGCTCGCGGGAGCCGCGCAGAGGGGAAGGACAGGCGCAGATGGCGGGGAAGAACTCGGGGAAGAACGGCGCGGGCAGGGACGCCGTCGCGTCGATCATCGAGGACTGGGCGCGGGAGCGGCCCGAGCTCGACACCTCGCCCCTGGAGGTCCTCGCCCGGCTGCATCGCACGTTCCTGCGCTACAACGGCCGGCTGACCTCCGCCATCGACCGGCACGGGCTCGCGGTGGCCGGGTTCGACGTGCTGACCGCGCTGCGCCGCGCGGGAGCGCCGTACCGGCTCACCGCCGGGCAGCTGGCCGACTCCGGGCTCGTGTCGTCGGCCGGGGTGACGCTGCGCATCGACCGGCTGGAGAAGGACGGCCTGATCGTGCGCGAGCGGGACGCCGACGACCGGCGGGTCGTCTACTCCCGCCTCACCGACGCGGGCCTCGCCAAGGTCGACGAGGTGTTCGCGGAGCACCTGGACAACGAGCGGCGCATGCTCGCCGGGTTGTCTCCTGCGGAGTGCCGTCAACTGGCGCGGTTGCTGTCGAAGTTGGAGCGGTCGATCGAGGACGCGCCGGACTCGGATGAGGAGTGAGTGTCGTCCGGGGTCCTGCTCTCCGGCCCGCCGTGGGGGTTTCCGCGGAGTGCGGTCTGCGCGTCGTCCCGGGCTGAGCGCGCAGTTCCCCGCGCCCCTGAAGGGGCGCGGGGAACCCGTCAGACGGCTGCCTGTGCCTCCGCCCCCGCGCGGTACAAGCGGCGGAGTCGGACCACGCCGAGGTCGTGCTGGTAGAGGTTCTCCTGCTGGTCGGCGTCGGCGGGGAGGGCCTCCAGCATGACGCGGTCCTGCTCAAGGACGGCCCAGTGGCGTTCCTCGATCAGGGTCTTGTAGAGGAACCGCCAGGTGTCGCGCTGCCAGCCCTGGACCTTGCGGTAGCGCCAGAAGAAGACGGCGCAGCGCTCGGCGTCGACCGGGCGGACCATGCCGACGATCCCGAAGGGGCCGCCGGGCCCCGCGGACGGCGGGTACGGGATGGAGAGGTCCACCCAGTCCACGCCAGTGCGGCACAGCTCGACCCAGTCGAAGTTGACGCCCCGCTGGTCGGTCTTCTCGAAGAAGTAGCCGCGCTCGGTCTCCCGGATGCGGAACTTGGCCTGGGTGTCGCCGTCGTACATGGTGTGCGAGTCGTGGTGCAGGAACGCGCCGTGCATCGGGTCGAGCAGGTTCTCCACCGCGTACCGCCACGGCACGTTCCACTCCGCGTAGCAGAGGAACGCGTCGATCTCCGGGTCGGTGAGCGGGTCGGGGAGCGTCAACTCGACCGGCTGCGGCTGCTGTTCGGAGCCGAAGTAGGCGAGCACCGCGCCCGCGACCTCCCGCACCGGCAGGGAGCGGACCAGTTGCTTGCCCTCCAGGTTGCAGCCGGGCAGGCCGGGCACGGACGACACGGTGCCGTCGGTCTCGACCTCCACGCCGTGGTACCAGCACGCCACCCGGTCGCCCAGGTGCTTGCCGAGGGAGAGCGGGGCGCCGCGGTGCGGGCAGCGGTCGGCGAGCATGCTGAGCGTGCCGTCGGAGCGGCGGAACAGCAGCCACTGCTCACCGAGCACAGTCACCTTGCGCATCGCGCCGGGCGCGACGAAGTCGGAGGGGACGACCGGGTGCCACTGGCCGCGCAGGCCGGTCGCGTAGATCTCGTCGGCGGTCTGGGTCATCTCGGGTCACGCTCCCAGTCGGTGCATCTCGGCGCGGAAAGAGCCCTCGGTCCACGGGGCGCCGTCGGGCGCGTGGACCTGGCGGGCGTTCAACCCGCGGACGACGTCGGCCAGTTCGTGGCCGTCCTTGGTGAAGACCTCTTCGAGGGTGGCGGCCAGCTTGTACTCGTACGGCGACGGCTCGCGCGTACGGGACTGGTGGATCTCCAGGTACGGCCAGGTCTCTGCGGTGGTCATGGCGGGAACTCCCCAAGGTCTAGAGGTCGAGGGCGAGGCGGGAGCCGGCGGCGCAGCGCGAGACGCAGATCATCATCGAGGCGTTCGCGGCGTGCTCGGCTTCGGAGAGGAGGAAGTCGCGGTGGTCGGGAGTGCCGTCGAGGATCCGCGTCTCGCAGGAGCCGCAGATGCCGTCGCGGCAGGAGCTGGAGACGCTCAACCCGGCCTGCTCGGCGGCCTCCAGGATCGACGTGTCGGCGCCGACGGTGAGGGTGAGCCCGGAGGTGCGGCACTCCACCTCGAACTCCCCGTCGTCCCCGGACCGTTCGACGGCCGGCGCCGCGAAGCGTTCGAGGCGCAGCACCCCGGCCGGGCACGCCGCCTCCACCGCGGCGAGCAGCGGTTCGGGCCCGCAGCAGTACACGAGCGTGCCCTCCGGCAGCTCCGCGAGCGCCGCGGCGAGGTCGATGTGACCGAGCTCGTCCTGCGGAACGAGCGTCAAGTCGCCGCCGAGTGCGGTCAGTTCGTCGGTGAACGCCATCGAGGCGCGGCTGCGGCCGCCGTACACCATGCGCCACTCCGCGCCGCGCCGGGCGGCCTCGCGGGCCATCGCGAGGATCGGGGTGACGCCGATGCCGCCCGCGACGAACACATAGCCCGTGGCGTCCTCCAGGGCGAAGTGGTTGCGCGGCTCGGACACGGTGACCGTCTGGCCGGGCCGCAGCTTGGTGTGGACGTGCCGCGAACCGCCGCGCGAGGACGGCTCGTCGAGGACGCCGATGCGGTACGAGCCGCACGCGGCGGGATCGCCGCAGAGGCTGTACTGGCGGATCTGCCCGCCCACGTGCACGTCGATGTGCGCGCCCGGCGTCCAGGCGGGCAGCGGCTTGCCGTCGGGGTGGACGAACTCGACGGACAGGACGCCGTCGGCCTCCCAGGTCATCCGCCGGACGAGGAGGTCGAGGCGGCGTTCTTCGGTGGTGGCGGTCATGGCGGCCTCCCTACGCGGCGGGGATCTTGACGGGCGGGGTGAACGGGTTCTTCATCGGGCCGAGCGCGGCCAGGTCCACCTCGACGAGCACCGGCCCGTCGGAGTCGACCGCCTGCCCCATCACCGCACCGGAGTCCTCGGCCGCCGCGATCCGCAGGTACGGCAACCGGCAGGCGCGGGCGAGGAGTTCGAAGTCGGGCGTGGTCAGGTCGACGCCGGAGCGGCGGTCGGCGTACCGGTCCTGCATGTTGCGCAGCACGCCGTAGCCGCCGTCGTTGAACACGAGCAGGGTGAGGCGCGGGCGCTCCTGGGCGAGGGTGAGGAGTTCGCCGAGGTGGACGGCGAGGCCGCCGTCGCCCGCCATCACCACGGTGGGCCGGTCCGGGGCGGCGAGCGCGGCCCCGATGCCCATGCCGAGGCCCTGCCCGATGCCGCCGCCGCGCGGGAACACGTTGGCCCTCGGGTCGTACATCTCGAGCAGGCGGTTGCCCCAGCTGCTGGACGCGATCGTCACGTCACGGGCGACCACGGCGTCCCGGGGGAGCGCGGCGCGCAGCGCGTCGCAGATCGCCGCCTGGGGGCCGATGTTGTCGTGCAGCGCCGCCCGGACCTCCGTACGGACCCGGCCGATGCGCTCGGTCCAGGCGGGCTCGGCGCGGCGGGCGTGCGGGAGGAGTTCCCGCAGGACGGCCGCGGCGTCGCCGTGCAGGGCGTGCGTGGCCGGGTAGACGCGGCCGAGCGCGGCGGCGTCGACGTCGATCTGCACATGGGCCGCGGGGAGTGCGAGCCCGTAGTCGGCCGTCTCGTTGGAGCGGAAGTGGGTGCCGACGGTCAGGAGCACGTCCGCGTCGGCGAGCAGGGCCCGGCCCGCGGGCGTCGTCGCGAAGTTGCCGACGACCTGCGGGTGGTCCTCGGGGACGCTGCCGCGCCCGGAGTTGGAGGTGAGCAGCCCGGCCCCGGTCGCCTCGACCAGCGCGGCCAGTTCCGTACGGGCCCGGTTCGCGCCGCCGCCCGCCCAGATCAGCGGACGCTCGGCGGACGCCAACAGCTCGGCGGCGGCGGAGAGTTGAGCGGCGTCGGGGGTCGGCGCGGGGGCCTGAGCCGGGGCGCCGCCCTCGTCCGTCTGGGCCGCGTACTGCAGGTCGATCGGCCACTCCACGCTCGCCGGGCCGCCCGGCGAGGCGAGCGCCGCCGCTGCCGCCGCGCGCAGCACCCGGCCCGCCTCGTCGGCGGAGCGCACGGTCGCGGCGTACGCGGAGACGGCCTCCAGCATGCCGAGCTGGTCCTTGGTCTCGTGGATGAACCCCCGCCCGCTGCCCAGGAATTCCGCCTCCACCTGACCGGTGACGTGCAGCACCGACGTGCCCGTCGCCAGCGCCTCGACCAGCGAGCCGGCCGCGTTGCCCGCGCCGGTGCCCGTCGACGTCAGGGCGCAGCCGATCGAGCCGCGGGCCCGGCCGTACGCGTCGGCCGCGTTCACGGCGGTCGCCTCGTGCCGCACGGGTACGAACCGCAGCTCGCGGTCGACGGCCTCGACGAGCGGCAGGTTGTGCACCGAGACGATCCCGAAGACCGTGTCGATGCCGAGTTCCTTCAGGACGGCGACGAGGAGCGCGCCTCCATGGTCGTAACGCATGCGCAGTACCCCTCAGAGAATGCCGCGGCCGACTCCGCCGCAGACGTCGATGCTGGTTCCGGTGATGTACGAGGCCCGCGGCGAGAGCAGCGCGACGATCGCGTACGCGACCTCCTCCGCCCGGCCGAGCCGCCCGAGCGCGATGCCCCGGTCGGCGGCGAGCTCCGCCTGCCAGTCCTCGTAGGACATCCCTGTGTCCGCGGCGGCGTGCCGGCGGGTCCACTGGCCGGTGTCGACCAGGCCCAGGCAGACCGAGTTGACCCGGATGCCGTCCGCGGCCAGCTCCTGCGCCAGGGACGTGGAGAGGTTGAGGATGCCGGCGCGGGCCGCGCTGGTGGTGATCAGGCGGGGCTCCGGCTGCTTGGCGAGGACGGCGTTGACGTTGACGACGGACGCCGCGTCCGAAGCGGCCAGCCACTCCCGGGCCGCCTGCAGCGGGTTGAGGACGCCCGCGAACTTCAGCTCCAGCTCGTCGCGCCAGTCGTCCCCGGTGGTCTCGTCGAGGCGCTTCATCCGGGACTGCCCGGCGTTGTTGACGAGCCCGTCGATCCGCCCGCCGAACGCCGCGGCGGAGTTGCGCACGAACTCCCGTACGGCGTCGGCGTCCCGTACGTCGCACACCTCGGTGTGGAGCCTTTCGTGCTCCCCGACGCGCTTCAGGCGCTCGGCGTCGCGGCCGCAGGTGGCGACGTTCGCGCCCTCGTCGAGCAGGGCGCGGACCGTGGCCAGGCCGACGCCCGAGCTGCCTCCGGTGACCACGAAGGTCCGGTCGGCGAGGCCCAGATCCATAACTGCCTTCTTCCGTGCGTGAGTTCAGTGGGTCGGGTCGGTCGGGCGGTCGGTCAGTGCATGGTGAAGCCGCCGTTGACGGCGACCACCTGACCGGTGAGGTAGCGGGACTCCTCGGAGAGGAGGAAGGCCGCGAGCCCGACCAGGTCGTCCGGCTGCTGCGGCCGGGAGATCGCCCGGTTCGCGGCGTACAGGCCGTGCCGCTCCGCGGGGACCGTCTCGGTCGCCTCGCACTCGGTGAGCCCGGGCGCGAGCGCGTTGACGGTGATGCCGCGCTCGCCCAGCTCCCGCGCCATGGCCCGGGTCAGGGCGATGACGGCGCCCTTGGACGCGATGTAGTGGGCGAGCCGGGGCGAGCCGTAGAGCGCCGCGTCCGAGGCGACGTTGACGATCCGCCCGGTCGGCCCGAACAGCGGGTGCAGGGCCTTGGCGACGAGCCAGGGGCCGCGCGCGTTGACCGTCATCAGGCGGTCCCAGGTCTCGATGTCGATGTCCTGGAACTCCTTGCCGCCGACGCCGTTGGCGAGCGCCGCGTTGTTGACCAGGCCGTACAGCCCGCCCGACTCCCGTACGGCGTCCGCGAGTTCGGCGACCGACGTCGGGTCGGCGACGTCGCAGCGGACGAAGCGGGCGTCGACGCCCTCGCCGCGCAGCTGCTCGGCCGCCGCCCGGCCCCGTTCGGCGTCGACCTCGGCGACGACGACCCGGAAGCCGTCTGCGCCGGCCCGGCGGGCCATGGCCAGTCCCAGGCCACGGCCCGCCCCGGTCACGACGACCAGGCGTCGGCCGTCGTCGGGCCGGTCAGTCACGGGTGATCCCGTACAGCGGGGAGTACTCGGGGTACGTCGGGACCTGCGGCTTCTGCGTGCCGATGACGACGCAGAACAGCGCGTCCGTGTCGCCCTCGTTCTTCAGCGAGCGGGTCACGCCGGCCGGGACCACGATCATGTCGCGGTAGCCGAGCGTGCGGTACTCGACCTCGTCGGGGCCGCGGTGGATGCCGACGCGGACCTCGCCCTCCAGGACGAAGAACGCCTCCTCCACGTCGTGGTGGGTGTGGGCCGGGCCCTCGGCGCCCGGGGGCAGCAGCATGTTGGAGAACGTGAAGCCGCCGGAGGGCAGGATCCGGCTGTCGCCCTCGTGGTTGCCGGTGGCGCCGGAGCCGACGTACCGGATCTGCGCGCGCTTGTACTGCGGGCCCGCCTTCTCCTGGAAGGACAGGGTGCCCCAGTCGGGTTCGCGGGAGTCCTTGGTGGCGATCAGCGAGTCGGTGTACTTGCCGAGGTCGCCGCCGTTGTCGTACTCGGTGGTGGTCAGAGGCATGGCTCAGCCCTTTCGCTGGTGGGTGTTCCCGGTGGTGCGGGTGCGCTGGTTCGTGGCGATGTGCAGGTGGGACAGGACCCAGGCGTTGAACCGCTCGGGCTGTTCCTGGTTGGCCAGGTGACCGGCGTCCTTGACGATCACGTAGGCGCATTTGTGCAGGCCGCCGGCGATGACCTGGGAGGCCTCGATGCCGGTGACCGTGTCGCGGTCGCCGCAGACCACGAGGGTCGGCGCGGTGACGGCGGACAGTTCGGGGCGCAGGTCGGCGCCGGCCATGGACTCGGCGGCGTACCCGTAGCCGGGCAGCCGGACCGCGCCGGCCATGGTGTCGACGACCCGGTCGACGAGCGCGGCCGGAGCGTCCGGGGAGACGAGCCGGGGCCCGCGCAGCGCGGCGAAGGCCCGCGGTCCGACCTCGGCGAGCTCGGCGGCCCGCGCCCGCATCCCGGCGGCCTTCTCCGGGTCGGTGCCGGAGCCCGCGCTGGAGTCGGCGACGATCAGCGAGGCGACGAGCTCCGGGTGCCGGACGGCGAGCCGCAGCGCGATCACGCCGCCCCAGGACACGCCGAGGACGTGCGCGGGCTCGCCGTACGCACGGATCACGTCGGCCGCCGCGTCCGCGAACCCGTCCAGGTCCAACTCCCCTTCCGGATCGGGCGACTTGGCGTACCCGGGGGCGTCCCAGGCGACGACGCGGGCGTGCGCGGAGAGCGCGTCGAGCTGCGGGGCGAAGGCGGCCGAGGAGGAGCCGATGCCGTGCAGGCAGAACAGCAGGGGCCCTTCGACGCCTTCCTCGACGACGTGGACGGCGGTGCGGGGGCGGGACTCGGCTCCGGACGCCGGGGCCTCTTCGGCCGCTCCGGCGGTCACAGGATCTGTCCCGTCCGGCCGGCGAGCGCCGCGAGCGAGCGCAGCACCGCGTACGGGACGACCTGGCTGGTGGCCGGGTTGCCGGGGTCGGGGTTGTGCGCGACCTCGAAGCGGTACGCGCCGTGCGGGCCGGTGGCTTCGACGACGTGGCGCGTGCGGGTGGCGCCCGGGTCCGCGACGACCCGGACCCGCACAGCGTCCAGGTCTCCGACGGCGAGGGCGACCGACGCCGCGACGTTGGTCGACTTCGGGAACTTCGCCGGGACGTCCCGCGCGGTGCCGGCGAGCACGTCGACGGGGCCGGTGGCCGACCGCAGCCGGGCCAGCAACTCCTCGTCCATCCACGGCTGTTCGAGCGTGGACGGCAGCTTGGTCGTGGTCAGGCGCACCTCGTCGAGCGGGCCGAGCTGCCGTACGGCCTGCAGCAGGTCGAGGCCGCCGACGGCGCCGCCGGTGAAGTAGACCCGGCCGGGGCCCGCCGTGAGCAGCCGCTTGGCGAGCTCGTCGTCGGTGAGCGCCCCCGTCGACGCCACGAGCAGGTCGGTGCCGGAGGTGAGGACACGCTCGCCCCACTCCCGTACGACGCCCTGGCCCGCGGCCTCCACGATCAGGTCGCACCGCTCGATCGCCTCCTCGAACGGCACCTGCGGCGCGGGCGCGGCCCCGCCGAGCGGGCGGTTGTCGACCAGGCAGGTCAACTCGGCGCCCGGGACGGCCTGTTCGGCGAGTGCGGTGCCGACGACGCGGCCGATCGCGCCCCAGCCGACCAGGCCCACCTTCAGAACGCTCACTTCTGCTCTCCTTCCGGGCGTCCGGCCATGTGGCAGCGGATCTCCTTCGACGGCGGCCCGGCCGTGCCCCACAGGTCGGACAGCTCCGGCACCCGCCGCCACACCTTCGCGATCCAGCGGTCCTCGACGACCTGGGCGACCTCGGACGTGTACTCGCAGACGAGCCCGGTCGGGTCGGTGAAGTACGAGAACGTGTTGTTGCCCGGCCCGTGCCGCCCGGGCCCCCACTGCGGCACGATCCCGTGGTGCCGCAGCCGGCCGAGCCCGCGCATGAAGTGGTCGACCGAACTCATCTCGTACGCCACGTGGTTGAGGGACACCCACTCGGCCTGGTTGAACGCGATGCAGTGGTGGTCGGCGTTGCAGCGCAGGAACGCCATCTGGTGCTCGGACCAGTCGGAGACGCGCAGGCCGAGCACGTCGCAGTAGAACGCGACGGCCGCGTCGATGTCGGGGGTGTTGAGGACGGTGTGCGTGACGCCGACCGGCACGGCCGCGTCCCGGCCGCGCGGGGCGACCGCCCAGGTCTCGGCGGACAGCTCGATCAGCCGGCCCTCGTGGTCGTGGAAGCGCAGCCCGTACCCGCCGCCGACCTGGTCGAGCGGCCCGGGCCCGGCGACCGGCACGATGCCGCGCGCTTCGAGCCGCCGCGCCGCCTCGTCGATCTCGGCCGGGGTGGCCACGGCGAACACGATCCGGCCGAGCCCGGTGCGCTCGGAGCGGGTCAGCTGGAGGGCGTGGTGCTCCTGGCCGGTGCCGCGCAGCCAGCTCGCGCTGTGCTCGGACTCGACGACCTCCAGTCCCCAGGCGTCCTCGTAGAAGTCGGTGGCCTCCGCGAAGGCCGGGGTGAGCAGTTCGACCGAGCGCAGCGCGCGCAGCCGGGCGATCGGGGGATGAGACATCTCAAGTGCTCCGTGAGTGTGGTCAGTTGGCCCAGGGCAGCGGGGACTCCGAGGTGCCCCAGTAGAGGGACTTCTGCCGCTGGTACTGGCGGATTCCGTCCCGGCCCTTCTCCCGGCCGAGGCCGCTGTCCTTCATGCCGCCGAACGGGGTGGAGATGCTGAACTGCTTGTACGTGTTGATCCAGACGGTGCCCGCCTGCACCCGGCGCGCGATCCGCCAGGCCGCCCGGTGGTCCCGGGTCCAGATCCCGCAGGCCAGGCCGTACACCGAGGCGTCGGCCTGGGCGACCAGGTCGTCCTCGTCGTCGAAGGGCAGCGCCACGAGCACCGGCCCGAAGATCTCCTCCTGGCAGACCCGCGCGCTGTTCGGCAGCCCGTCGAGCAGCGTCGGCAGGTAGTACGCCCCGTCGGCGTACGCGGCGCCCTCCGGCACGGCCCCGCCCGCGAGCACCCGGGCACCCTCGCTGCGGGCCAGGTCCACGTACGCGGCGACCGCGTCCCGGTGCTTGCGGTGCACGAGCGGCGCGACCTGGGTGGCCGGGTCCGTGCCCGGGCCGACGCGCAACTTGCGCACCCGCTCGGCGAGTTCACCGACGAAGTCGTCGTACAGCGCACGCGCCACGAACAGCCGGGAGCCGGCGATGCAGGACTGGCCGCTGGACGAGTAGACCCCGAACATCACCCCGGCGAGGGCCTGCTCGACGTCGGCGTCGGCGAGGACCGCCGTCGGCGACTTGCCGCCGAGCTCCAGGGAGACCGGCATCAGCTTCTCGGCTGCGGCGTGCGCGAGGGTCCGGCCGGTCGAGGTGCCACCGGTGAACGACACCTTGCCGACGCGCGGGTGCCGCACGATCGCGTCCCCGACGACGCTGCCGCGCCCCGGCAGCACCGCCAACAGGGCGGTGGGCAGGCCGAGTTCGGCGAGGGCGCGGGTGACCAGCCGGCCGAGGGCGAGGGACACCAGCGGCGTCCAGTCGGCGGGCTTCAGGAGCACCGCGTTGCCGCCCGCGAGAGCCGGGGCGAGCTTCTGCGCGTCGCTCGCGATCGGCGAGTTCCAGGGGGTGATCGCGCCGACGACGCCGATCGGCTCGTACACGCTCATCGTGACGTACGCGCCGCGCGACGGCGTGAGCGTCTCCTCGGCGGTCTCCAGGGCGGCGGCCGTGTACCGGAACGTGCCGGCCGCGCTCGCGACCAGGGCGCGGGTCTCGGTGAGCGACTTGCCGGTGTCGGCGGTCTGCAGGGCGGCAAGCCGGTCCGCCTCGGCGTCGATCAACTCGGCGATGCGGACGAGGAGTCGGGCCCGCTGGTGCGGGAGCAGCTCGCGCCAGCGCGGGTCGGCGGCGGCCTGCGCCGCGGCCTCGGCCGCCTCGTCGACCTCCTCGACGGTGACCGCGTGCACGGTGGCGAGTGTGCGTCCGGTGGCCGGGTCGGCGGTCTCGGTCGGGGCGCCCGCGCCGCGGCGCCAGACTCCGGCGATCAGCGCCTCGTCCGGGGGAGTCGGGTGCATCGGCTGCATGCGGATCTCCTTGCTGCGGCGTCGTGCGTACGCCTCGAGCGGCTCCGGACGACGGGGCGGCTGCGCCCCGGTCCGGCTAAGTGCTGGAAATCTAAGGGCTTAAATAATTTCGGCGCAAGACCCCGATCGAACTTCTTTCGCTGTCCAGACCCTTGACGGCCCACGGGAGGCGGGGGTTACAACTTAAGCGCTTAGAAACTTTGCGCTAAGCCGCAACGGCTACCGGGTTCCGTAGGCTGTGCATCAAGCGCCTGCCGTGCCCACTCCCGCTCCCTCATCGCCGCGGAGTCCCCGTATGACGCTCAACGCCCCAGACACGCCGCGCCCCGCACCGGACAGCGCGGTCCGGGCCGCCATCTCCGCCCGCTTCGAGCGCCTGCCGCTCTCCCGCTGGCACGTCACCGTCCGCCTCGTCGTCGGCGCCGTGACCTTCTTCGAGGCCTTCGACCAGCTGCTCATCGCGTACGCCATGCCCGAGCTGCGCACCGAGTTCCAGCTCTCCACCTCCGCCGCCACGCTGATGCTCACCATCGGCTCCCTCGGCATGCTCGCCGGCGCCCTGCTCTCCGGCCGCCTCGCCGACCGCATCGGCCGCGTCAAGGTCATCGCCCTGTGCATCCTGGTGTCCAGCCTCGCCAACCTGGCCCTCGCCGCGACCACCTCGCCCGAGCAGTTCATGGCCCTGCGCTTCGTCCAGGGCCTGGCCATCGGCGGCGAGGTCCCGGTCGCCGCCACGTTCATCGCGGAGATCACCCGCAGCCACAAGCGCGGCCGCTTCGTCCTCCTCTACGAACTCGTCTTCCCGGCCGGCCTCACCGTCGGCGCCCTCGTCGCCGCCTGGGTCGTGCCGATCCTCGGCTGGCGCTGGATGTACGCGCTCGCCGCGATCCCCGGGGTCCTCTGCATCCTCGTCATGAAGGTCGTCCCGGAGTCCCCGCGCTGGCTCGCCGACCACGGCAGGACCGTCGAAGCCGAGGCGACCATGGACCGGATCGAGAAGGCCGTCGAGCGCACCACCGGCAAGCCGCTGCCCCCGGTCGGCGAGGCCGCGCCCCTCGCCACGGCCCCCGGCCAGGGCTCCTCGGGCCTGCGCGGCCTGTTCACCGGCCGCTACCGCCGCCGCACCCTCGTCATCGGCGCCCTCTGGTTCTGCGGCTACTTCGTCAACTACGGCATCACGTCCTGGCTCCCGACGATCTACCAGAACCGGTACGAGCTGTCCCTGTCGGACGCCCTGCTCTACTCCACCGTCACGTCCTGCGCGGGCCTGCTCGGCTGCCTCGTCGCCGCGCTCACCGTCGACCGGGCCGGCCGCCGCGGCGTCATCACCTGCTGCCTGGGCGGCGCCGCGGCCGTGCTGCTCCTGCTGTCCTGGCTCGGCGCGAACACCCCGGTCCAGGTCCTGGTCTGGTCGTCCCTGGCCGCGGTCTTCTTCTTCGGCTCCAACATCTGCCTGTACGTGTACACGCCCGAGCTCTTCCCGACCCGCATGCGCGCCCTCGGCAGCAGCGTCGGCGGCGCGTTCAACCGCCTCGGCGTGATCCTCGGCCCGATCGCGGTCGGAGCGGTCTACGCGGGCGGCGAGATCGGCACGGTCTTCCTCGTCCTCGGCGGGGTGGCCCTCGCGGGGGCGGTCGTGGCGGGCCTCGGCGCGGAGGAGACGGCGGGCCGCAGGCTGGAGGAGGTCTCGCCGTAACCCCGCCCCTGGGGGCTGCGCCCCGGGCCCCTGCCTGTGCCCCTTCAGGGGCGCGGGGAACTGCGCGATCAGCCACGACGGCGCCGCAGCCGAACGACAGCCGGGGGCCCGGGGGCGCAGCCCCCGGAGCTGTCCGCTGAGGACTTTCGGGAAGGGGCGGGGAGGGGAAGAATCAGCGCCCATGACCAGCCCCGCCGCCGACCTCGAAACGTACTGCACCACCCTCACCGAGCAGACCGACCTCCTCTCCACCCACACCCGCACCGCGGACGAATCCCTCCCCGTCCCCACCTGCCCCGGCTGGACCCTCGCCGACCTCCTCCGGCATGTGGGCGACACGTACGCCTGGGCCGAACGCCTCGTCCGCACCCGCGCCGCCGGCCCCGAGCACCTCACCGCGGGGCAGACCGCCCCCGTCACCGCCGCCCACCTCGCCGCGACCCTCCGCGCCGCCGGCCCCGACACCGAGCTCTGGTCGCCCGCACCCCCGCACAGCCCCCTCTTCTGGGCCCGCCGCATGGCCGTGGAGGCGACCGTCCACCGCTACGACGCCGACCGCGCCCTCGGCATCCCGTACGAACTCGACCCGGCGACCGCCCTCATCGGCCTCGGCGAGTGGGTCGAGATGAGCACCCTGCCGCAGGCCTTCCCCTCCGCCGACGCGCGCCGCGCGCTCCTCGGCCCGGGCCGCACGATCCATCTGCACGCCACCGACACCCCGGACGCCGCCGGCGAGTGGCTCATCGACCTCACCGGTGAGCACGGCGACGACATCCCCGTACGCCACGCGCACGAGAAGGCCGCCGTAGCCGTCCGCGCGCCCGCCGCCGAGCTGCTGCTGCTCATGTACGGCCGCCGCACCCTCGCCGACGACGGCGTCGAGTCCTTCGGCGACACCGCCCTCTTCGAGGAGTGGCTGAAGAACTCCGGCGACTGGTCCCGCCGCCCCTGACCCCCGGGGCACGCGAGCGGGGCGGCCACCGCAGTGACCGCCCCGCTCAACTCCCGTACGGGAAAACCTACTTGGACTCGCCGAGCATCGCCTCGACCTTGCCCCGCACCTCGTCCGTCGCGAGGCCCCGGATCGTCAGGGTCGTACGGCGGCGCAGCACGTCGTCCGCGGTCTCGGCCCACTCGTGGTCGCGGGCGTACGCGACCTGCGCCCAGATCTCCGGGGCGTCCGGGTGGATGCGCTCCGCGAGGGCCGGGTCCTCGTTGGCGAGGCGCGCGATGTCGAAGGACAGCGAACCGTAGTGCGTGGCCAGGTGCCGCGCGGTGTCGGCGGACATCCGCGGACCGGGCGTACCGCCGTCCACGAGCAGCCGGTGCGCGACCGCGTTCGGGTTGGAGATGCCCGGCAGCGGCAGCTTCTTCGGCAGCTGCGAGATCGGCTGCATGTCCTCGCCGAGCGGGTGGCCGGGCAGCTCCGCCAGCTTGTTCATGATCGTGCGGCCGATGTGCCGGAACGTCGTCCACTTGCCGCCGGCGACCGACAGCATCCCGCCGCGGCCCTCGGTGACGACCGTCTCCCGCTTCGCCTTCGAGGTGTCCCCGGGCCCGCCCGGCAGCACCCTGAGGCCCGCGAAGGAGTACGTGATCAGGTCCCGGGACAGCTGCTGGTCCCGGATCGAGAACGCCGCCTCGTCCAGGATCTGCGCGGTGTCCTTCTCGGTGACGGACACGTCGCGCGGGTCGCCCTCGTACTCCTCGTCCGTCGTGCCGAGCAGCAGCATGTCCTCCCAGGGCAGGGCGAACGTGATGCGGTACTTGTCGATCGGCGTGGCCAGCGCGGCCTTCCACGGGGCGGTGCGCTTGAGGACCAGGTGCGCGCCCTTGGAGAGGCGGATGGACGGGGCCGCGTTCTCGTCCTCCATCTTCCGCAGGTGGTCCACCCACGGGCCGGTCGCGTTCAGCACCAGGCGGGCGTTGACGCCGAACTCCTCGCCCGACATGCGGTCCTTCAGGTCGGCGCCGGTGACCCGGCCCTTGGTGAAGCGCAGGCCGGTGACCTCGGCGTGGTTGAGGACGACGGCGCCCGCCTCGACGGCCGCGCGGACCGTCATCAGGGCCATCCGGGCGTCGTTCATCTGGTCGTCGCCGTACACGGCCACGGCCTTCAGGTTGTCGGTGCGCAGCTCCGGCACGTCCTGCGCGGCCTTGGACGGCGAGAGCAGGTGGCCGACGCCGTCGCCGAACGCCGACAGCGCGCTGTACGCGAACACGCCCGCGCCCAGCTTCGCGGCGCCGTGCGGGCCGCCCTTGTAGACGGGCAGGTAGAACGTCAGCGGGTTGGCGAGGTGCGGCGCCACCTGACGGGACACCGCGCGCCGCTCGAAGTGGTTCTCCGCGACCAGCTTCACCGCGCCGGTCTGCAGGTAGCGCAGACCGCCGTGGAGCAGCTTGGAGGAGGCCGACGAGGTGGCGCCGGCGAAGTCACCGGCGTCCACGAGGGCCACCCGCAGGCCGGCCTGCGCCGCGTGCCAGGCGGTCGAGATGCCCAGGATGCCGCCGCCGACGACGAGCAGGTCGTACGTCGCCTTCGCGAGCTGCTCGCGGGTCTCGGCGCGGCTCGGGTTCGAACCGCCCGCCGGGTGCAGCCCGAGCGCCGGGTAGGCGGGGCCGTTCTGCAGGGTGGGGGTGCTCATGGGTGAATGCTCCTCGTCAACTCGTCCGACCGAGGTCCAAGGCCCCGTCCGGGGGCCACGGCCTGTCAGGGGTCAGGGGTGGCCCCGTGCGGGGTCAGTCCTCGTCCTCGATCCAGCCCATGGTCCGCTCGACGGCCTTGAGCCAGTTCTTGTACTCGCGGTCCCGCTGCGCTGCGGGCATCCGCGGGGTCCACTCGGCGGCCCGGCGCCAGTTGGCGCGCAGGGCGTCGGTGTCCGGCCAGAAGCCGACGGCGAGGCCGGCGGCGTAGGCCGCACCGAGGCAGGTGGTCTCGGCGACCATCGGGCGCACCACGGGCGCGTCCGTGAAGTCGGAGATCGTCTGCATCAGCAGGTTGTTGGAGGTCATGCCGCCGTCGACCTTGAGGGCCGCGAGGTCGACGCCGGAGTCCTTCGTCATGGCGTCGGTGATCTCGCGGGTCTGCCAGGCGGTGGCTTCCAGGACGGCGCGCGCGATGTGCGCCTTGGTGACGTACCGGGTCAGGCCGGCGATCACACCGCGGGCGTCGGAGCGCCAGTACGGGGCGAACAGGCCGGAGAACGCCGGGACGAAGTAGGCGCCGCCGTTGTCCTCGACCGACGACGCGAGGGTCTCGATCTCGGCGGCGGACTGGATGAGCCCCATCTGGTCCCGCATCCACTGCACCAGGGAGCCGGTGACGGCGATGGAGCCTTCGAGGGCGTAGACCGGCTTCTGCTCGCCGATCTGGTAGCCGACGGTGGTGAGCAGCCCGTTGTACGAGTTGACCGGCTGGTCACCGGTGTTCATCAGCATGAAGGTGCCGGTGCCGTACGTGGACTTGGCCTCGCCCTTCTCGAAGCAGGTCTGGCCGAACAGGGCCGCCTGCTGGTCGCCGAGCGCGGAGGCCACGGGCACGCCGTCGAGGACGCCGCCCTTGGTGTGGCCGTACACCTCGGCGGAGGAGCGGATCTCGGGGAGGACCGCGGCCGGGATGCCCATCGAGCTGAGGATGCGCTCGTCCCAGGCCATCTCGTGCAGGTTCATCAGGAGGGTGCGGGAGGCGTTGGTGACGTCGGTGACGTGGACGCCGCCGTCGGTGCCGCCGGTGAGGTTCCAGATGACCCAGGAGTCCATGGTGCCGAAGAGGATGTCGCCGCGCTCGGCGCGCTCGCGCAGCCCCTCGACGTTGTCGAGCAGCCAGCGCACCTTCGGGCCCGCGAAGTACGAGGCGAGCGGCAGGCCCGTCTCGCGGCGGAAGCGGTCCTGGCCGACGTTGCGGCCGAGCTCCTTGCAGAGCGCGTCGGTGCGGGTGTCCTGCCAGACGATGGCGTTGTGCACCGGCTCGCCGGTGTTCTTGTCCCAGAGCAGCGTGGTCTCGCGCTGGTTGGTGATGCCGATCGCCTTGACGTCGGCGGCGGTGATCTGAGCCTTGGCGATGGCGCCGGCCACCACGCTCTCGACGTTGGCCCAGATCTCCTTGGCGTCGTGCTCGACCCAGCCCGGCTTCGGGAAGATCTGCTCGTGCTCGCGCTGGTCGACGGCGACGATCCGGCCGTCCTTGTCGAAGACGATGCAGCGGGACGAGGTGGTGCCCTGGTCGATCGCCGCGATGAAGGGCCCTGCGGTGTGTGCGTCGGTCACTGTGTGCTCCAGAGGTCTTTGGTACGGCGGCGCTGTGCGCTCGGCCTGTCGGTGGTCCGGTGGCTGCCGTGGCTTCCGTGGCTGCTCAGGCGAAGGCGACGTTGTAGATGCCTGCCGCTATGGCGCCGCCCAGGAGCGGACCGACGACCGGGATCCAGGCGTAGCTCCAGTCCGAGCCGCCCTTGTTGGGCAGCGGCAGCAGCGCGTGCACGATGCGCGGACCGAGGTCGCGGGCCGGGTTGATGGCGTAGCCGGTGGGCCCGCCGAGGGAGAGGCCGATGCCGACGACGACCAGCGCGACGAGCAGCGGCCCGCCCCAGGCGACGCCCTTGCCACCGTCGGCCAGGCCCAGGCAGAGGATGCCGAGCACGAGCACGGTGGTGCCGATGACCTCGGTGGCGAGGTTCTGGATGGGGTTGCGGATCTCGGGGGAGGTGAAGAAGATCCCGTGCACGGGGCCGGGGTTGGCGGTCTTCTGCTCGGCGACCTCGGGGGAGTTGAGGTGCTCCTTGAAGTGCCCGTAGTACGCGAGCCACACGAGCGTCGCGCCGATCGTGGCGCCGAGCATCTCGCCCCCGAAGTACGCCGGGGTGTCGCTCCACGTGGGAGCGCCCTCGCCGCCGTTGAGGACGACGCCCACGGTGACCGCGGGGTTGAGGTGCGCGCCGGACTTGGCGGCGATGTAGGCGCCGGTGAGGACCGCGAAGCCCCAGCCGAACGCGATGGCGACCCAGCCGGCGTTGAACGCCTTCGAGCGCTTCAGGGTGACGGCGGCGCACACGCCACCGCCGAGCAGGATCAGAACAGCGGTACCGATGGTCTCGCTGATGAAGATGTCGGAGCTGGACACCCGCGACTCCTTTGTCCTTCGTCCAGGGGAAGGCGAACCACGGGTCCCGCCGGTGGTTCGCGCCCTCAGGCTGAGGGCGTTTGGCCCGATCCGCCTTGCGACACCCTACCTTGCATTACCGGTAGGTGTTCGACAATGCCGACCGATGAACGGCAGTTTTGCCTCCGGGTTAAGTGGACGTCAAGAGCTGTGTGAGGGGTATCGCGATCGTTATCCACCGCACGGGAATTCGCACGTCGAGAGGCTGTCACCCCAGTGACAGAGCGGCTACCGACGGGTACGAAAAGCCTGCCCGCGGGGCGATTCCAGAGCGCGCGGAAGCCTCGTACCCAAGCCCGGTCCCGTACGGGGGAGTGCGGTCGCCGGGCGGCCGCGGGCGGCTCAGAAGCGGCCCGCGCCCAGGTCCCGCGAGACCGCGCGGGCGCAGTCGCGCACCGCTGCCACGAGTTCGGAGCGCAGCTCGCCGTCCGGGCAGAGCCGCTCCACGGCGCCCGTGACACCCACCGCGCCGACCGGCATCCGCCGCCGGTCGTGGATCGGCGCCGCCACCGAGGCCACGCCCTCCCAGGTCTCCTCCACGTCGTCCGCCCAGCCGCGCGCCCGCGTGAGGTCGAGCAGCTGCTCGAACGCGGCCGGCTCGGTGACCGTGCGCGGCGTGAAGTCCTTCCGCTCGCCCTCGACGGCCTCGCTGTGCGCCACCGGGTCGTATGCCGAAAGGACCTTGCCGAGGGCCGTGGAGTGCAGCGGCTGCATCGCGCCGACCTCCAGGACCTGCCGGCTGTCGTCGGGCCGGAACACGTGGTGCACGATCAGCACGCCCTGCTGGTGCAGCACGCCCAGGTAGACGCTCTCGCCGCTGGACCGGGCCAGGTCGTCCGCCCAGACCAGGGCGCGGGCGCGCAGCTCGTGCACGTCCAGGTAGCTGTTGCCGAGGCGGAGGAGCTCGGCGCCCAGCTGGTAGCGGCCGGAGGCGGCGTCCTGCTCGACGAAGCCCTCCTGCTGGAGGGTGCGCAGGATGCCGTGCGCGGTGCCCTTGGCCAGGCCGAGTGCGGAGGCGATGTCGGAGAGGCCGAGGCGCCGCTCGCCGCCCGCGAGCAGCCGCAGCATGGCCGCCGCCCGCTCGAGCGACTGGATGTTCTTCGCCACCGCGTCGGCTCCCTTCCCACTGTCGGCGCGCCCGGGGTCGGTGCGTCCCCGTTCCTGCGCCTAGTACGTGCCCCGTTCGGCAATGCTGAACACTATCGGCCCATGCCGAACTTGTCCTAACGCACGACGCGCTCGACCGCCTTCCGTGCACACGCCGGAAGCCCTGGGTGCGGCGGGAGTTCACGGGGTCTCCGCCGCCGGTGGCCGATTCTGCACGCTCCGTCGTCCGGGGCCCGAGCCGGGTGCCGTACGACCCTTCCGGGGGAAGCGGCGCGGGCCGACCTGACCGAGTCGCTGTCTGCCTGCTGGACGCCCTTCCCACGAGGGCGGTGCACCCGGCTACCCTGGCCGCGTGCGGCTTCCCGCCGGTAGCCGCAAAGCCGACAGCCGTCGCACTCCAGGGAGATCGTCCATGGCCTCGCAGCCGACCCCCGTAAACACGAGCACGACCCGCGCGGACGCCTTGCGCGCCGCCCTCGCCTCCCGAGTGGTGGTGGCCGACGGGGCGATGGGCACGATGCTCCAGGCCCAGGACCCGAGCCTGGACGACTTCCAGCAGCTCGAGGGCTGCAACGAGATCCTCAACATCACCCGCCCCGACATCGTCCGCTCGGTGCACGCCGAGTACTTCGCGGTCGGCGTGGACTGCGTCGAGACCAACACCTTCGGCGCGAACTTCGCGGCCCTCGGGGAGTACGACATTCCCGAGCGCGTCTTCGAGCTGTCCGAGGCCGGCGCCCGCATCGCCCGCGAGGTCGCCGACGAGTTCACCGAGTCCACCGGGCAGCAGCGCTGGGTCCTCGGCTCGATGGGCCCCGGCACCAAGCTCCCCACCCTCGGCCACGCCCCGTACGTGAAGCTCCGCGACGCCTACCAGCAGAACGCCGAAGGCATGATCGCCGGCGGCGCCGACGCCCTCCTGGTGGAGACCACCCAGGACCTGCTGCAGACCAAGGCCGCGATCCTCGGCGCCCGCCGCGCCCTCGACGCGACCGGCGTGAACCTGCCCGTCATCTGCTCGGTCACCGTCGAGACGACCGGCACCATGCTCCTCGGCTCCGAGATCGGCGCCGCCCTGACGGCCCTGGAGCCGCTCGGCATCGACATGATCGGCCTCAACTGCGCCACCGGCCCGGCCGAGATGAGCGAGCACCTGCGCTACCTCGCCCGCCACTCCACCGTCCCGATCTCCTGCATGCCGAACGCGGGCCTGCCCGTCCTCGGCAAGGACGGCGCCCACTACCCGCTCACCCCGCAGGAGCTGGCCGACGCCCAGGAGACCTTCGTCGGCGAGTACGGCCTGTCCCTGGTCGGCGGCTGCTGCGGCACGACGCCCGAGCACCTGCGCCAAGTCGTCGAGCGGGTGCGGGAGTTGACGCCGACC
The DNA here is from genome assembly GCF_046098215.1 of Streptomyces sp. Da 82-17. Classification (NCBI taxonomy): domain Bacteria; kingdom Bacillati; phylum Actinomycetota; class Actinomycetes; order Kitasatosporales; family Streptomycetaceae; genus Streptomyces; species Streptomyces sp. Da 82-17. The sequence continues at coordinate 302,648 of NZ_JBJURH010000003.1, read as the reverse complement.
GAGCGGACGCCGCAGCCGGAGCCGGGCGCCGCCTCCCTCTACCAGACGGTGCCGTTCCGCCAGGACACCTCGTACATGGCGATCGGTGAGCGGACGAACGCGAACGGGTCGAAGAAGTTCCGTGAGGCCATGCTGGACGGCCGCTGGGACGACTGCGTGGAGATGGCCCGCGACCAGATCCGCGAGGGCGCGCACATGCTGGACCTGTGCGTGGACTACGTCGGCCGGGACGGCGTCGCCGACATGGAGGAGCTGGCGGGCCGGTTCGCGACCGCGTCGACGCTGCCGATCGTCCTCGACTCCACCGAAGTCGACGTCATCCAGGCCGGGTTGGAGAAGCTCGGCGGCCGCGCGGTCATCAACTCCGTCAACTACGAGGACGGCGACGGCCCCGACTCCCGCTTCGCGAAGGTCACCCGCCTCGCCCAGGAGCACGGCGCCGCGCTGATCGCCCTGACCATCGACGAGGAGGGCCAGGCCCGCACCGTCGAGAACAAGGTCGCCATCGCCGAGCGGATCATCGACGACCTGACCGGCAACTGGGGCATCCGCGAGTCGGACATCCTGATCGACACGCTGACGTTCACGATCTGCACGGGCCAGGAGGAGTCCCGCAAGGACGGCGTCAACACCATCGAGGCGATCCGGGAGTTGAAGCGCCGCCACCCGGACGTGCAGACCACCCTCGGCCTGTCCAACATCTCCTTCGGCCTCAACCCGGCCGCCCGGATCCTGCTCAACTCCGTCTTCCTGGACGAGTGCGTGAAGGCCGGCCTGGACTCTGCGATCGTGCACGCCTCCAAGATCCTCCCGATCGCCCGGTTCGACGAGGAGCAGGTGCAGACCGCCCTCGACCTGATCTACGACCGGCGCGAGGGCGACTACGACCCGCTGCAGAAGCTGATGGCCCTCTTCGAGGGCGCGACCACGAAGTCCCTGAAGGCGGGCAAGGCCGAGGAGCTGGCCGCCCTGCCGCTGGACGAGCGGCTGCAGCGCCGCATCATCGACGGCGAGAAGAACGGCCTGGAGGCCGACCTCGACGAGGCCCTCCAGGACACCCCGGCCCTCGACATCGTCAACAACACGCTCCTCGAAGGCATGAAGGTCGTGGGCGAGCTGTTCGGCTCGGGCCAGATGCAGCTGCCGTTCGTGCTCCAGTCCGCCGAGGTCATGAAGACCGCGGTCGCCTACCTGGAGCCGCACATGGAGAAGTCCGACGCCGAGGGCAAGGGCACCATCGTCCTCGCCACGGTGCGCGGCGACGTCCACGACATCGGCAAGAACCTCGTCGACATCATCCTGTCCAACAACGGCTACAACGTCGTCAACCTGGGCATCAAGCAGCCCGTCTCCGCGATCCTGGAGGCCGCCGAGGAGCACCGGGCCGACGTCATCGGCATGTCCGGTCTCCTGGTCAAGTCGACCGTGATCATGAAGGAGAACCTGGAGGAGCTCAACCAGCGCAAGATGGCCGCCGACTTCCCGGTCATCCTGGGCGGCGCCGCCCTCACCCGCGCCTACGTCGAGCAGGACCTCCACGAGATCTACGAGGGCGAAGTCCGCTACGCCCGCGACGCGTTCGAGGGCCTGCGCCTGATGGACGCGCTGATCGCCGTCAAGCGCGGCGTCCCCGGCGCCACCCTGCCCGAGCTCAAGCAGCGCCGCGTGAAGGCCGCCTCCGTCCAGGTCGAGGAACGGCCCGACGAGGGCCCGGTGCGCTCCGACGTCGCCGTGGACAACCCGGTGCCCGAGCCGCCGTTCTGGGGCACCCGCGTCGTCAAGGGCATCCAGCTCAAGGAGTACGCGTCCTGGCTGGACGAGGGCGCGCTGTTCAAGGGCCAGTGGGGCCTCAAGCAGGCCCGCACCGGTGACGGCCCCACGTACGAGGAGCTCGTCGAGACCGAGGGCCGGCCGAGGCTGCGCGGCTGGCTCGACCAGCTGCAGACCAAGAACCAGCTGGAAGCCGCCGTCGTCTACGGCTACTTCCCGTGCGTGTCCAAGGGCGACGACCTGATCCTCCTCGGCGAGGACGGCGCCGAGCGCACCCGCTTCACGTTCCCGCGCCAGCGCCGCGGCCGCCGCCTGTGCCTCGCGGACTTCTTCCGCCCGGAGGAGTCCGGCGAGACCGACGTCGTCGGCCTCCAGGTCGTCACCGTCGGCTCGAAGATCGGCGAGGCCACGGCCGAGCTGTTCGAGGCCAACTCGTACCGCGACTACCTCGAACTCCACGGCCTCTCCGTGCAGTTGGCCGAGGCCCTCGCCGAGTACTGGCACGCCCGCGTCCGCTCCGAGCTCGGCTTCGCCGGCGAGGACCCGGCCGAGATGCAGGGCATGTTCGACCTCAAGTACCGCGGCGCCCGCTTCTCCCTGGGCTACGGCGCCTGCCCCGACCTGGAGGACCGCGCGAAGATCGCCGAGCTCCTGCAGCCCGAGCGGATCGGCGTCCAGCTCTCCGAGGAGTTCCAGCTCCACCCCGAGCAGTCCACCGACGCCATCGTGATCCACCACCCGGAGGCGAAGTACTTCAACGCACGGTGACGACGCACAACCACAGGTGAGGCCCTCGTCGGACAGGCGAGGGCCTTATCCCGAGGCGTTTCCACGTCCGTCGACGTACACTGGTCGGTCCAGTGCAGGCCGGTCGGCTACGGAGCGGGTTTCACCCCCGCTGCGCAGGTCGACCGGCCTTCTCGTCCCTTACGGAGGTGTGCCCGGATGACCACAACGGTCCCCGCAGTCGGTACCGGAACGGCCGAAGGCTCCGCCCTGCAGGCCGTGCTCCTCGACATGGACGGCACCCTGGTCGACACCGAGGGCTTCTGGTGGGACGCCGAGGTCGAGGTCTTCGCGAAGCTGGGCCACGCCCTGGACGAGTCCTGGCGGCACGTGGTCGTCGGCGGCCCCATGACCCGCAGCGCCGGCTTCCTCATCGAGGCCACCGGCGCCGACATCACGCTGCCCGAGCTGACCGTGCTGCTCAACGACGGCTTCGAGGACCGCATCAGCCGCAAGCTCCCGCTGATGCCCGGCGCCGCCCGCCTGCTCGCCGAACTGGCCGCGCACGAGATCCCGACCGCCCTGGTCTCCGCCTCCCACCGCCGCATCATCGACCGCGTCCTCGACTCGCTCGGCCCGCAGCACTTCGCCCTCACCGTCGCGGGCGACGAGGTGGAGCGCACCAAGCCGCACCCCGACCCGTATCTGCACGCCGCCGCCGGCCTCGGCGCCGACCCCGCGCGCTGCGCCGTCGTCGAGGACACCGCCACCGGAGTGGCCGCCGCGGAGGCCGCCGGCTGCCGCGTCGTCGCCGTCCCCTCGGTCGCGCCGATCACCCCCGACGGAGGCCGTACGGTCGTCTCCTCGCTGGAGGACGTGAACCTCGCGTTCCTCCGCGGACTGATCCCGCTCCCCTCCGAGAACTGACCCCGCCGGTCCGCCGAGCCCCGACCGGGCCGCCTGCCGGACAGGCCCGGATTGGCGGGAGTTCACCCCGCACGTGACTTCCGGGCGTGAGCTTTGTCACGCGAGCGCCGGTCGACAGCCCTGCCCGGATGTGCTGCAAGCCTTACAGGGCAAGGGACTTGCGTGACCTTGTGTCCCGATTCATTGCCGCGTGCACGAAAACTTCCGCGGTTGGGTATTCGTTGCGTCCACATCCGCTGTCACAGCGTGATTACCGTCCAACTCCGGGCGTCTCCAGCGTTCCTGACAGCGCGGACTAATCTCGTCGCGAGAACATCGCACCGCATCCCGTGCCTCCCCGACCCACCCCTGTCGCGGAGGCCGCGGGGACGAACGTTGGAGAAGTCCGAGCATGAACCGCAAGACCCTGGTGCTGCCGGCCGTCATCGGCCTGCTCGCCCCGGCCCTCGCCGCCTGCGGCGCGGTGGACGGCGGCGACGACAAGGACGGCGCCATCGTCGTCGGCACCACCGACCGGTTCTCCACCTCGGGCGGCACCCCGGCCCCCTTCGACCCGGCGTACGCGTACGACGCGAGCTCCTGGAACGTGCTGCGGCAGACCGTGCAGACCCTGATGCACCTGCCCCGCGGCGGCGGCGAGCCCGAACCGGAGGCGGCCGAGCGCTGCGGCTTCACCGACAGCGGCAACGAGCGCTTCGAATGCACCCTGCGCGGCGGCCTCAAGTTCTCCGACGGCAGCGAGATGACCGCGGACGACGTGAAGTACTCCATCGAACGCGTCCTCACCATCAAGGACAAGAACGGCCCCTCCGGCCTCCTCGCCAACATCGACGCCGTCGAGACCAGCGGCGAACGCAAGGTGATCTTCCACCTGAAGAGCGCCGACGCCACCTTCCCGTACAAGCTGGCCACCCCCGCCGCGGGCATCGTCAACCCCGAGAAGTACGACGCGAAGAACCTGCGCAGCGGCTTCGACATCGACGCGTCCGGGCCGTACACCCTGAAGACCGAGGTCGACGACAACACCGTCGTGAAGGCCGTCTTCACCAAGAACCCGCACTACAAAGGCAACTTGACGCCGAAGAGCAGCAACACCGTGGAGCTGCGCTCCTTCGACGACTCCAACGCCATGGGGGAGTCCCTGGAGAGCGGCGACATCGACCTGATGGCCCGCAGTCTCGACGCCGCGCAGGTCAAGAAGCTCTCCGAGAACGACGACGACAAGATCGACGTCGTGGAGATGCCCGGCCTCGAAATGCGCTACCTCGGCTTCGACACCGACGCCCCCGAAGTCAAGAACCGCGCCGTCCGCCAGGCCATGGCCCAGCTCGTCGACCGCGGCGAGATCACCTCCAAGGTGTACGGCGACGCCGCCGAGCCGCTCTACTCCCTCGTCCCGGCCACCATCACCGGGCACACCAACTCCTTCTTCAACGAGTACGGAGACCCCAGCACCGCCAAGGCCCGCGCCCTCCTCGCCAAGGCCGGCGTCGACACCCCCGTCGAGCTCACCCTGAACTACACGACGGACCACTACGGCCCCGGCACGAAGACCGAGTTCGAGCTCCTGCGCAAGCAGCTCAACGCCTCCGGGCTCTTCGACGTCGACATCAAGGGCACCGACTGGCTGAAGTTCCGCCCGAACGAGCTCGACGGCAAGTACGCCGTCTACGGCATGGGCTGGTTCCCCGACTTCCCCGACGCCGACAACTTCATCGCGCCGTTCCTCGACAAGGACAACTTCCTCGCCTCGCCGTACGCGAACCGCACGATCCGCAACACCCTCATCCCCGAGTCCCGCCAGGAGACCGACCGGCTCTCCGCCGCCGAGCCCATCGAGGACGTCCAGGACATCGTCGCCCGTGACGTCCCGGTCCTCCCGCTGTGGCAGGGCAAGCAGTACGTCGCCGCCCGCGACGACATCACGGGCGTCGAATGGGCGCTCAACTCCTCGTCCAACATGCAGCTCTGGGAGCTGGGCCGCGGCGCCGGCGCCTGAACCGGCCGACCCGACCGGCCCAACCTCCGTACGTACAGCACCACGTGAACCACTGCGCACCAAAGGAACGAACCAGAACGTGAACAAGCGCACCCAGCGGTACGCCCCGTTCCTCGCGGCCTCCCTCGCCGCCGCGGGACTGCTCACCGCCTGCGGCACCGACAAGGGCGCCGAGGACACCGCCGGCGCCGTGGTCATGGGCATGTCCGACGAGGTCCTCGCCACCGACCCCGCCGCAGGCTACGACCCCGGCTCGTGGCTGCTGTTCAACAACGTCTTCCAGTCGCTGCTCAGCTTCCCCAAGGGCGGCACGCAGCCCGAGCCCGACGCGGCCGAGGAGTGCGGCTTCACCGACGCCCACACCCGGGTCTTCAGCTGCACGCTCCGCTCCGGCCTGAAGTTCAGCAACGGCAACGCGCTGACCTCGAAGGACGTCAAGTTCTCCTTCGACCGCACCCGTGAGATCAACGCCGCCGACGGCCCCGCCGCCGTCATGCTCTCCTCGATCGACCACGTGGAGGCGCCCGACGCCCGCACGGTCGTGTTCCGCCTCAAGAAGCCGGACGCCACCTTCCCCAGCAAGATCGCCACCGGCGCGGGCGCCATCGTCGACCACCGCGTCTACCCGGCGGACCGGCTGCGCGACGACGACAAGGCCGTCGGCTCCGGCCCGTACACGCTGGAGTCCTTCAGCGACGAGCAGGCCGCCTTCAAGGCCAACACCAAGTACCGCGGCCCGGCCGAGCGCAAGAACTCCGCGCTCACCCTGAAGTTCTTCCACGGCGACCGCGACAAGCTCAAGCAGGCCATCCTCGACGGCGGCATCGACCTCGCCTACCGCGGCCTCGCCGCCGAGGACATAGCCGACATCGAGAAGAAGGGCGACGCGTCCGGCGTCGAGGTCGTCGAGGGCTCCAGCGCCGAGGTCCAGCACCTCGTCTTCAACATGGACCACCCGGTCACCGGCAAGCCCGGCGTCCGCAAGGCCATGGCCTACCTCCTCGACCGCGAGGCCCTCGTCAACAAGGTCTACGAGGACACCGCGACGCCGCTGTACTCGATCATCCCGTCCGGCATCACCGGCCACACCACCCCGTTCTTCGACACGTACGGCGACAGCCCGCGCCGCGACAAGGCCGCCGCCGCACTCCGCCAGGCCGGCGTGCGCGGCAAGGTCGACCTGACCCTGTGGGCCACCCCGTCCCGCTACGGCCCGGCCACGGTCCAGGAGTTCAAGGCCATCGCCGACCAGCTCAACGCCAGCGGCCTCTTCGACGCCGACGTCAAGTCCGTGCCCTTCGAGCAGTACGAGAAGGACATCAAGGACGGCAAGTACGGCGTCTACGTGAAGGGCTGGGTCCCCGACTACCCGGACCCCGACAACTTCACCCAGCCGTTCTTCGGCCACGACAACGTGCTGCAGAACAACTACAGCAACAAGTCGATCACCGACCGGATCGTCCCCAACACCGCCGCCGTCACCGAACGGGCCGCCACCGCGAAGGACTTCGGCGAACTCCAGGAGATCGTCGCCGACGAGCTGCCCGTCCTGCCCGTCTGGCAGGGCAAGCAGTACGCCGTGACCTCCGACCGCGTCACCGGCGTCGAATGGTGCCTCGACGCCTCCACGGTCTTCCGCTTCTGGGAACTCGAGAAGCACTGACCTGCACACGGCAGGACGCACGACGGCCCGGGGCGGAGGATCGCCCCGGGCCGTCGCGCGCGTCCGTTCCGCTACTGCGCGCCGGGCCGCACCAGCCCGCTCTCGTACGCGTACACCGCCGCCTGCACGCGGTCGCGCAGGCCCAGCTTGGTCAGCACATGGCCCACATGCGTCTTCACCGTGGTCTCGCTGACGAACAGGTCCGCCGCGATCTCCGCGTTCGACAGGCCACGCGCCACCAGCTTCAGCACCTCGACCTCGCGCTCGGTCAACGTGTGCAGCGTGTCCGGCACCGGCTCCTCGCCGGACGGCAGATGGTCCGCGTACTTGTCGAGCAGCCGGCGGGTGATGCTCGGCGCCAGCATCGCCTCGCCCGCGGCGACCACCCGGATCGCCTGCACCAGCTCGTGCGCCGGCGCGTCCTTCAGGAGGAAGCCGGAGGCGCCCGCCTTGAGCGCCTCCACCACGTACTCGTCGAGGTCGAACGTCGTCAGGACGAGCACCTTCGCCGGGCCGTCCCGCTCCGGGCCCGTGATCTGCCGGGTCGCCTCCACCCCGTCCATGCGGGGCATGCGGATGTCCATCAGCACGACATCGGGCTGCAGCGCACGCACCTGGTCGAGCGCCTGCAGCCCGTCACCCGCCTCGCCGACGACCGCGAGATCCTGCTCGGCCTCCAGAATCATCCGGAAGCCGGTGCGCAGCAGCGGCTGGTCGTCGACCAGCAGAACGCGGATCGCCACGAGATATCTCCTTCGAGAGCGGACGGTCTAGACCGGGTCGCCCATTCTGCCCTGCTCGTCCCCGCCGGAGCCGGGCGCCCTGACCGGAAGGGGATACGGCGGGGGAGTCCCCCCGAATTCCGGGCAAACCGCCTGATGGTCGCACCAGCCGCACAGCTTCGTGCGCCGTGGCCGCCAGTCGCCCGACTCGGTCGCGATCCGGATCGCGTCCCACAACGCGTGCAGCTTCCGCTCCACCCGCTCCAGATCCGCCGGCACCGGGTCGTACGTCAGCACATCGCCGCTGCCCAGATACACCAGCTGCAGCCGCCGCGGCACGACACCCTTCAGGCGCCACACCACCAGCGCGTAGAACTTCATCTGGAACAGGGCGCCCTCCGCGTACTCCGGGCGCGGGGCCTTGCCCGTCTTGTAGTCGACGATGCGGACCTCGCCCGTCGGCGCCACGTCCACGCGGTCGATGATGCCGCGCAGCTTCAGGCCCGACTCCAGCTCCGCCTCGACCAACAGCTCCCGCTCGGCCGGCTCCAGACGCGTCGGGTCCTCCAGCGTGAACCAGCGCTCCACCAGCGCCTCGGCCTGCGCCAGCCACTCGGCCATGCGCTGCCCGGCGCCCTCCTCGTCCGCCTCCCCGAACAGCTCCGCCAACTCCGGCTTGGACGCCCGGAGTCGGTCCCACTGGCCGGGCAGCAGGGACTTCGCGCGCGGCGGGGTCCGCTCGGCCGCCGGGGCGTCGAAGAGCCGCTCCAGGACCGCGTGCACCAACGTCCCGCGCGTGGCCGCCTCGCTCGGCTTCTCCGGCAGCTTGTCGATCACCCGGAAGCGATAGAGCAGCGGGCACTGCATGAAATCGCTCGCCCGGGACGGCGAGAGCGACGCCGGAGGGACTGCGGCCACGGCAGTGTCGGTGCTGTTTTCCATGGAGAAGACCCTACGACCCGCCACTGACAGCGGACGCATACCATCGACGTCACACCCTCTCGCACTGCATGATCAGAGAACCAGCGGCTCACGGCGCCCGACGGGACGCGCCGGCCGGCAGACGGGCGGGCGCGTCACACGGCGGCGGAAGACGCTTCGAACGAGGAGACAGGGTCACAGTGGACGAGAGCGGCCAGCCGCGCTCCCGGGCCGGGGGAGCGGCCCCCGGTACGGACGAGAGCGCCCGGCGGGACCAGACCCGGCGCGCCGACGAGGAGAACGCCGAGCGCACGCCGGACGAGCCGAGCGAGCCGAACGAGCCGAAGGAGTCCGCCGTACGGGAACCCGCCCCGGCGGACGACGCACCCCAGGAGCCTTCCGCGGCACGGGAGTCGAAGCCCGAAGCGGAGTCGGAACCGGAGCCGCAGCGCGAGCCCGGGCCGACGCCTGAAGAGCCTCGGGCCGAGCGCGCGCAAGAACCGGCGACGGAAACCCCCGGACCCGCAACGCCCGAACCCGCGAAGCCGGAACCCGCGAAGCCCGACCTCGCGAAGCCGGAACCCGCGAAGCCGGAACCCGCCCCCAAGCCCGCGGCCCTCCCCGCTCCCGCCCCCAAGCCGGAGCGGACCCGCGGCGGGATCGTGATGGGCCGGATCTTCGGAGTGCCGATCCACGTCGCACCCAGCTGGTTCCTCGTCGCGGCCCTCATCACCTGGGTCTTCGGCGCGCAGCTCGACCGGATCCTGCCCGAGCTCGGCGCCCTGCGCTACCTCGTCTCGCTGTTCTTCGCGGTCGCCTTCTACGCCTCCGTGCTGGTCCACGAACTCGCCCACACCGTCGTCGCGTTGCGGTACAAGCTCCCGGTCCGCCGCATCCAACTCCAGTTCTTCGGAGGCGTATCGGAGATCGAGAAGGAGTCCGAGACCCCCGGCCGCGAGTTCATGCTCGCCTTCGTCGGCCCGCTCCTCTCCCTCGTCCTCACCGCCGTCTTCTACGCGGGCATGTACGTCGTCGAACCCGGCACCGTGCCCGGCGTCCTCATGGCCGGCCTGATGATCTCCAACCTGATCGTGGCGATCTTCAACCTGCTGCCCGGCCTGCCCCTCGACGGCGGCCGCATGCTCCGCGCCGTCGTCTGGAAGCTCACCGGCAAGCCCATGGCCGGCACCGTCGCCGCCGCCTGGGTCGGCCGCGCCCTCGCCGTCTCCGTACTCATCGGGCTCCCGCTGCTCACCCAGTCCGGCGCCCTCGGCGGCACCGCCCCCCGCAGCATCGGCATGGAGACCGTCACCGACGCCCTGCTCGCCGCCATCCTCGCCGCGATCATCTGGACCGGCGCCGGCAACAGCCTCCGCATGGCCCGCCTGCGCGAACACCTCCCGCAGCTCCAGGCCCGCAAGCTCACCCGCCGCGCCGTCCCCGTCACCTCCGACACCCCGCTCTCCGAAGCCCTCCGCCGCGCCAACGCCGCCGGCGCCCGCGCCCTCGTCGTCGTCGACAGCGAAGGCGACGCCACCGCGCTCGTACGCGAAGCCGCCATCGTCGGCGTCCCCGAACACCGCCGCCCCTGGGTCGCCGTCAGCGGACTCGCCCAGGACCTCACCGACGGCATGCGCGTCTCCGCCGAACTCGCCGGCGAAGACCTCATCGACACCCTGCGCGCCACCCCCGCCACCGAGTACCTCGTCGTCGAACCCACCGGCGAGATCTACGGCGTCCTCTCCACCGCCGACGTCGAGCGCGCCTTCGTCAAGGCCATGGCCCGCTCCCACTGACCGCACCGCTCCACCCGACCCGCACCCCCCGGTCGTCGGCGCCCCCTCGTGGTCGGGCGCCCACGGCCGGGCCGGTACCCTGGTCGCATGTCCGAACCGACCGGTGCCGCCCGCCGACGCGGGCCCTTCAAGGTCGGGGACCAGGTACAGCTGACCGACCCCAAGGGCCGCCACTACACCTTCACGCTCGAAGAGGGAAAGAACTTCCACACCCACAAGGGTTCCTTCCCGCACGACGAGCTGATCGGCGCCCCCGAGGGCAGCGTTGTCCGCACCACCGGCAACGTCGCCTACCTCGCGCTCCGCCCCCTGCTCCCCGACTACGTCCTGTCCATGCCCCGCGGCGCCGCCGTGGTCTACCCCAAGGACGCGGGGCAGATCCTCGCCTTCGCCGACATCTTCCCCGGCGCACGCGTCGTCGAAGCCGGCGTCGGCTCGGGCTCGCTCAGCAGCTTCCTGCTGCGCGCCATCGGCGACCAGGGCATGCTGCACTCCTACGAGCGCCGCGAGGACTTCGCCGAGATCGCCCAGCAGAACGTCGAGCGCTACTTCGGCGGCCCCCACCCCGCCTGGCAGCTCACCGTCGGCGACCTCCAGGACAACCTGTGGGACACCGACGTCGACCGCGTCATCCTCGACATGCTCGCCCCCTGGGAATGCCTGGACGCCGTCTCCAAGGCCCTCGTCCCCGGCGGCATCCTCTGCTGCTACGTCGCGACCACCACCCAGCTGGCCCGCACCGTCGAGTCGATCCGCGAGATCGGCTGCTTCGCCGAGCCCCAGCCGTGGGAATCGATGATCCGCAACTGGCACGTCGAAGGCCTCGCCGTCCGCCCCGACCACCGCATGATCGGCCACACCGGCTTCCTGCTCACCGCCCGCCGCCTCGCCGACGGAGTCGAGCCCCCCATGCGCCGCCGCCGCCCCGCCAAGGGCGCGTACGGCGAGGACTACTCGGGACCGAACGCCGACCGCGGCGCAGCCACCGGCCGCTGACCGCACCGAAGGAACCACCCCAACGAACAAGCGCCGCCGCCGAGTTCCCGCACCACACACGGAACTCGACGGCGGCGCTTGGCCGTTGGCCGCTTATACCCGAAGCCACCACATCGGACCCCGCCGTTCCACCCGACTGTGACGTATGGCACCATGCTGGGCACCCCTCCCACCGGCACAGCCCACAGGAGACGCTCCTAGTGCAGCACCCCGCCGTCCCGGAACTGGCACACACAACCCCCCGCCCCGTGCACTGGCTCGCCACCGCCACGGCACTGGCCGCAGTCGTCGCGGGCTCCTCGTTCCTGCAGCCCGACCACGCCACCGCAGCCCAGGCAGGCCCCCCGGCCGCCACCAGAACCGCCGCCCCCGACCCGAAGAACGTCGACTACCCCCTGCAGTGCGGCGTCACCGCACCCCAGATCCAGAAGAAGGCCACCGGCGACCTCGACGGCGACCGCAGCCCCGAGACCGTCGCCGTCGTCCGCTGCGCCTCCGGCTCCGGCACCCCGCCCAGCGGCGTCTACGTCATCGCCCGAGGCACCGAAGGCAAGCCCCGCGTCGTCGCCACCCTCGTCGACCCCAAGGACCGCCTCAGCGTCACCGACTTCGCCGTACGCGGCGGAGCCGTCACCGCCACCCTCCTCGGCTACTCCTCGCCCGACGTCCCGAGCTGCTGCCCGGACACCCAGGACAAGGCCAAGTGGCAATGGCAGGACGGCACGTTCGTCCGCAGCGAACAACCCGCCGCCAAGAGCGTCTGACCGACGCCCACCCCAGGTGTACGGGCCGCTACTCCGCGTCCGGTCCGTACACCTCGACACCGTCCGTCACGCGCCGTACATGAATGCAGTCGCCCGGACACTCCTTCGCCGAGTCCGCGACATCCCGCAACAACGGCAGCGGCACCCGCGTCGTCGCCCCCGGATCCTGCAGCAGCTCGTCCTCCGCGCTCTTCACATACGCAAGACCGTCGATGTCGAGCTCGAAGACCTCCGGCGCGTACTGCGCACAGATGCCGTCACCGGTGCACAGGTCCTGATCGATCCAGACCTCGAGCTCCTCGTCGACGACCGCTCCCCGGGCCTCCTGCTGCACGCTCATCTCTCCCGCTTCACTCACAAGTCGGCCCCGTACTGACGGGTGTTGGACCTTCCGACCCTACAACCGCTCGCTTTTTGATGTTGTTCCGTGGGTATTCACCTGGCGTGAGGGAGTACACAGGGGTGAAGATCGGACACAGCCCAGAGCACTTTGTGATCTAGGGGTTTCAATCCGTACCGGCCCAGGTAGGGTCAGGAAGCGTCCAGCTCCCCTTGGAGGAGGTGAGGACCGTGGCAGCCCACGACGACGACATGAACCGCGGCATCCGCCCGGGTCGAGGGTCCGACGACCCCGCCGGTCAGATTGCCTATCTCGAGCAGGAGATCGCCGTCCTGCGACGTAAGCTCGCCGACTCTCCGCGGCACACGAGAATTCTCGAAGAGCGGATCGTCGAGCTGCAGACAAACCTGGCCGGAGTCTCCGCCCAGAACGAACGGCTCGCGAACACCCTCCGTGAGGCCCGAGACCAGATCGTGGCCCTCAAGGAGGAAGTCGACCGGCTCGCACAGCCCCCGGCCGGCTTCGGTGTCTTCCTGCAGGCCAACGAGGACGGAACCTGCGACATCTTCACCGGCGGCCGAAAGCTCCGCGTGAACGTCAGCCCCAGCGTCGAGCTCGACGAGCTCCGACGCGGCCAGGAAGTGATGCTCAACGAAGCGCTCAACGTGGTCGAGGCCATGGAATTCGAGCGCGCCGGCGACATCGTCACCCTCAAGGAGATCCTCGAGGACGGCGAACGCGCCCTGGTCGTCGGCCACACCGACGAAGAGCGCGTCGTCCGGCTCGCCGAGCCGCTTCTCGACATCACCATCCGCCCCGGCGACGCCCTCCTGCTCGAACCCCGCTCCGGATACGTCTACGAAGTCGTACCCAAGAGCGAGGTCGAAGAACTGGTCCTCGAAGAGGTCCCGGACATCGGCTACGAACAGATCGGCGGCCTGGGAAACCAGATCGAACTGATCCGCGACGCGGTCGAACTCCCCTACCTCTACCCCGACCTGTTCAAGGAGCACGAACTCCGCCCGCCCAAGGGCGTGTTGCTCTACGGCCCGCCCGGCTGCGGCAAGACGCTCATCGCGAAAGCCGTCGCCAACTCCCTTGCCAAGAAGGTCGCCGAAGTCACCGGACAGGCCGCAGGCAAGAGCTTCTTCCTCAACATCAAGGGCCCCGAACTCCTCAACAAGTACGTCGGCGAGACCGAGCGACAGATCCGCCTCGTCTTCCAACGTGCCCGCGAGAAGGCCAGCGAGGGAACCCCCGTCATCGTCTTCTTCGACGAGATGGAATCCCTCTTCCGCACCCGCGGATCCGGCGTCAGCTCCGACGTGGAAAACACCATCGTCCCCCAGCTGCTCGCCGAGATCGACGGCGTGGAAGGCCTGCAGAACGTCGTGGTCATCGGCGCCTCCAACCGCGAGGACATGATCGACCCCGCCATCCTGCGCCCCGGCCGCCTCGACGTGAAGATCAAGATCGAGCGCCCCGACGCCGAGGCCGCGAAGGACATCTTCGCCAAGTACATGAAGTCCTCGCTGCCCCTGCACGCCGACGACCTGGCCGAACACACCGGCGACCGCGACGCGACCGCAGCCGCCATGATCCAGTCCGTCGTCGAGCAGATGTACGCCGAATCCGAGGAGAACCGCTTCCTCGAAGTCACGTACGCCAACGGCGACAAGGAAGTCCTCTATTTCAAGGACTTCAACTCCGGCGCAATGATCGAGAACATCGTCGGCCGCGCCAAGAAAATGGCCATCAAGGCCTTCCTCGAACAGAACCAGAAGGGCCTCCGCGTCGCACACCTGCTCCAGGCATGCGTCGACGAATTCAAGGAGAACGAGGACCTTCCCAACACCACCAACCCCGACGACTGGGCCCGCATCTCCGGCAAGAAGGGCGAACGGATCGTCTACATCCGTACCCTCGTCACCGGAAAGCAGGGCGCCGACACCGGACGTTCCATCGACACCGTGGCGAACACCGGACAGTACCTGTAAAAAACAGGGCGGCTGCGGGTGCCCATCACGGGGTACCCGCAGCCGACTGTTTTCCGGAAACACCCCCGGAAACACCCCGGAACACCCGGGGAACACACACCGAGCCACAGCAATGACCGAATTGATCTCCCCACCAGCGCAAAGGCGTTCTAGGCTCTTCCGTACCGCCGAGAAGCGCAGTGCGGGGACGGGCACCGCACACGCATCGGAGAACCAGCGGTACTTGAGCGCCGCTCCCACAAGGGAACGCCGCCGGGCAAGGAGGGCCGCATGACCGTACGGCGAGTAATGGGCATCGAGACGGAGTACGGCATCTCCGTCCCCGGCCACCCCAACGCCAATGCCATGCTCACCTCGTCCCAGATCGTCAACGCCTACGCGGCGGCGATGCACCGGGCCCGCCGGGCCCGCTGGGACTTCGAGGAGGAGAACCCGCTGCGCGACGCGCGAGGCTTCGACCTCGCCCGCGAGGCCGCCGACTCCAGCCAGCTCACCGACGAGGACATCGGCCTCGCCAACGTCATTCTCACCAACGGCGCCCGCCTCTACGTGGACCACGCCCACCCCGAGTACAGCGCCCCCGAGGTCACCAACCCCCGCGACGCCGTCCTCTGGGACAAGGCCGGCGAACGCATCATGGCCGAGGCCGCCGAACGAGCCGCCCAGCTCCCCGGCGCCCAGCCCATCCACCTCTACAAGAACAACACCGACAACAAGGGCGCCTCGTACGGCACGCACGAGAACTACCTGATGAAGCGGGAGACCCCGTTCTCCGACATCGTGCGCCACCTCACGCCGTTCTTCGTCTCCCGCCAGGTCGTCACCGGCGCCGGCCGCGTCGGCATCGGCCAGGACGGCCACGAACACGGCTTCCAGATCAGCCAGCGCGCCGACTACTTCGAGGTCGAGGTCGGCCTCGAAACCACCCTCAAGCGCCCCATCATCAACACCCGCGACGAGCCGCACTCCGACGCCGAGAAATACCGCCGCCTGCACGTCATCATCGGCGACGCCAACCTCTCCGAGATCTCGACGTACCTGAAGCTCGGCACCACGGCCCTCGTCCTCTCCATGATCGAGGACAACTTCATCGCCGTGGACCTCGCCGTGGACCAGCCCGTACGCACCCTCCACCAGGTCTCCCACGACCCGTCCCTGCAACACCTCGTCACCCTCCGCAGCGGCCGCACCCTCACCGCCGTACAGCTGCAGATGGAGTACTTCGAACTCGCCCGCAAGTACGTCGAGGAGCGGTACGGCGCCGACGCCGACGAGCAGACCAAGGACGTCCTCACCCGCTGGGAAGACGTCCTCACCCGCCTGGAGACCGACCCGATGAGCCTCTCCGGCGAGCTCGACTGGGTCGCCAAGCGCGAACTCATGGAGGGCTACCGCCGGCGCGACAACCTCGACTGGGACGCCGCACGCCTGCACCTCGTCGACCTCCAGTACGCGGACGTACGCCCCGAGAAGGGCCTGTACAACCGTCTGGCGGCACGCGGCAAGATGAAGCGCCTCCTGGACGAGCAGGACGTCGAGCGGGCCGAGACCAAGCCTCCGGAGGACACCCGCGCCTACTTCCGCGGCCGCTGCCTCGAGCAGTACGCGGACGACGTCGCGGCGGCCTCCTGGGACTCCGTGATCTTCGATCTGCCCGGGCGGGACTCGCTGCAGCGGGTGCCCACCCTGGAGCCGCTTCGCGGAACGCGTAATCACGTTAAGGAGCTGCTCGACCGGTGCAGGACTGCCGAAGAGCTGGTCCGGGTGCTTTCGGGCAACTGACCGGCGGCTGAAAGGCCGGGAGCTGGGAATCACTGGGGTGGGTCCCGCACGTTGATGCAAGTGCGGGGCCGATGTCCGACCCGGAACGTAGGGTCTGATCAAGAACGTCGAACGTCGACACCGAGCGGGGTGAGTCAGATGGCGACCAAGGACACTGGCGGCGGACAGCAGAAGGCGACGCGTTCCACCGAGGAGGTCGAGGAGCAGGCGCAGGACGCCGAGGCCTCGGAGGACCTCAAGGAGCGACAGGAGAAGCTGAGCGACGATGTCGACTCGGTGCTGGATGAGATTGACGATGTCCTGGAGGAGAATGCCGAGGATTTCGTGCGGTCCTTCGTTCAGAAGGGTGGAGAGTGATTTCGCCTTCGAATCGAAGGTTGAGTCGTGTTTGAGGCGGATGGGGCGAAGTGTTGTTCGCGGTGTCGCCGTGTCTTGCCGCGTGCGGCGTTTGCTAGCAACCGGTCCATGAGGGATGGCCTCCAGGCGTACTGCCGGGAGTGCGCAGCTGAGTACTACCGGCAGCGTCAGGAGGCCAAGGGGAAGCCGGTGCGGATTCGGGTGCCTGTGCCGCGAGGGCACAAGCGCTGCCCGGACTGTGGTGAGGTCAAGCCGCATTCCGAATGGGAGCGGAACAAGACCTCGTCCGACGGCTGGGCCAGTTACTGCCGTGACTGTCGCGCGGAGCGGAACCGGATTGCCTACTTCAAGCGCAAGTACGGCCTGACGCCTGGTGAGTTGGACGACCTGAAGGCCAACAGGCGGGCGTCTGTTGCATCTGTCTCGCAGCTCCTGCAGAACATGTTGATCACTGTCACGAGACGGGTAAGGTCCGTGGCGTGCTGTGCTTCAGCTGCAATGCAGGTTTGGGCCAGTTCAAGGATCGACCGGACGCCATGAGGCGAGCCGCCGCTTACCTGGAAGGAAACTCGTGGAAGCCAATCCTCGTAGCACCGGGCGTCTACCAGCTGCCTTCCTGACGCCTGGATCCTCGTCCTTCGTGGACTTCCTCTCCGAGCACCAGCCGGAGTTGCTGCCGGGCAATCGTCAACTCCCGCCCACCAAGGGCGTGATCGAGGCGCCGCACGGCACGACGATCGTCGCCGCGACGTTCCCCGGCGGTGTCGTCCTCGCCGGTGACCGGCGGGCGACGATGGGGAACATGATCGCGCAGCGCGACATCGAGAAGGTCTTCCCCGCGGACGAGCACTCCGCGGTCGGCATCGCCGGCACGGCGGGGCTCGCGGTGGAGATGGTGAAGCTGTTCCAGCTGGAGCTGGAGCACTTCGAGAAGGTCGAGGGGGCCACGCTCTCGCTGGAGGGCAAGGCCAACAGGCTCTCGACGATGATCCGTTCCAACCTCGGCATGGCGATGCAGGGCCTCGCCGTGGTCCCGCTCTTCGCGGGGTACGACCTGGATCGCGAGAAGGGCCGCATCTTCTCGTACGACGTGACGGGTGGCCGTTCCGAGGAGCAGGGGTACGCCGCCACCGGGTCCGGGTCGATCTTCGCGCGTGGGTCGATGAAGAAGCTCTACAAGGACGATCTGACCGAGGAGCAGGCGACGACGCTGGTCGTGCAGGCGCTGTACGACGCGGCGGACGACGACTCGGCGACGGGTGGGCCGGATGTGGCCCGTCGGATCTATCCGATCGTCACCGTGATCACCGATGAGGGTTTCCGCCGGCTGACCGACGAGGAGGCCTCGGAGATCGCGCGGTCGGTGCTCGAGCGGCGGCTCGAGGAGCCGGACGGCCCGCGTGCCGCGCTGCTCTGAGAAGGCCCCGGAATGATCGCCCAGCCACTGACAGAAAGGGACGGATAGCCGGTGTCTACGCCGTTCTATGTCTCACCCCAGCAGGCCATGGCCGACCGGGCGGAGTACGCCCGGAAGGGCATCGCCCGTGGTCGCAGCCTGGTTGTGCTGCAGTACGCCGACGGCATCGTGTTCGTCGGCGAGAACCCGTCCCGTGCGCTGCACAAGTTCAGCGAGATCTATGACCGGATCGGCTTCGCCGCGGCCGGTAAGTACAACGAGTACGAGAACCTGCGGATCGGCGGCGTCCGCTACGCCGACCTGCGGGGGTACACGTACGACCGGGACGATGTGACGGCTCGCGGTCTGGCGAACGTGTACGCGCAGACGTTGGGCACGATCTTCTCGAGTGCGGCGGAGAAGCCGTACGAGGTGGAGTTGGTGGTCGCCGAGGTCGGGGAGACGCCCGAGGGTGACCAGATCTATCGGCTGCCGCACGACGGCTCGATCGTGGACGAGCACGGTTCGGTCGCGGTGGGTGGCAATGCCGAGCAGATCAGCAGCTATCTGGACCAGCGGCACGAGGACGGGATGAGTCTCGCGGCCGCGTTGAAGCTGGCTGTGCAGGCGTTGTCGCGGGAGCCGAACGGCGGGGAGCGGGAGATTCCGGCCGAGCGGCTCGAGGTGGCGGTGCTTGACCGTACGCGGCCGCAGCAGCGGAAGTTCAAGCGGATCGTGGGCCGGCAGTTGGCGCGTCTGCTGGAGGCGGACGGTGCCGCGTCGGCGCCGACGGATGCGCCGTCGGACGAGGAGGAGGGCGAGGAGTAGGTCTTCGCCGGTTGGTTGTGGCCCCGTGCCCCTGTGTCGCTCGGTGAGCGGTGTGGGGGCGCGGGGCTTTTTCGGGTTCAGGGGGTGTGTGGCGGGGCCGTGGAGTCGCGGACGACGAGTTGGGTGGGGAGGGCGTCGTTCTGCGGGCTGCGGCCGTCGAGGATGGCGGTGAGGGCTTCCATGCCGCGTTCGCCGACGCGTTCGGCGGGGAGGCGGACGGTGGTGAGTTCGGGGTCGACGGCGGTGGCGAGGGCGAGGTCGTCGAAGCCGGTGACGGAGAGGTCGTCGGGGACGGTGAGGCCCATGCGGCGGGCGGCTTTGCAGGCGCCGGCGGCGATCATGTCGCCGTCGCAGATGACGGCGGTGGGGCGGGGGCCGGGGGCGGCGAGGGCCTGGGTGGCGGCGGCGCGGGAGTAGGCGGCGGAGAGCGGGGCGCGGGCGGTGCGGAGGGTGGTGCCGGGGGTGGCGGCGAGGGTGTCCTGGATGGCCTGGGCGCGGGCGGCGAAGGTCCAGGAGTCGACGTCGGCGGCGAGGTGCAGGAAGCGGCGGTGGCCGAGGCCGAGGAGGTGTTCGGTGATCTGGCGCATGCCGTCGGCGACGTCGAGGTTGACGTGGGCGCCTGCGGTGGGGTCGGTGGGGTCGCTGTCGAGCATGACGAGGGGGAGGTCGGCGCCGTGCAGGGCGGTGAGGGTCTGGGCGGCCATGGAGGAGGCGATGACGCCGTCGAGGGCGGCGCGGGCGGAGGCGAAGGGGTCCTTGGCGGGGCCGAGGCCTTCGGGTGAGGGGTAGAGGACGACGCCGAAGTCGTGTTCGGCGGCTTTGCGGGCGGCGCCGGTGTAGACGCGGGCGAAGAAGTCGTTGGTGAGGGCGGGGACGACGAGGAGGGCGGTGCGGGTGCGGCCGAGGCGGAGGTTGCGGGCGGCGAGGTTGGGGCGGTAGCCGAGGGTGCGGGCGGCGTCGCGGACGCGGTCGGCGGTGGCGGGGGAGACGCGGCCGTGCCATTTGTCGCCGAGGACGAGGGAGACGGCGGCCTGGGAGACGCCGGCTGCCCTGGCGACGTCCTTGCTGGTGGGCCGTGCCACGTCGGGCTCCGTTCTGGCTGTGGTGGGGCGGCGGTGGGGTGGACCGTCGGTCCGGGCTCATGGTACGTATGAGGTCGACGTTATACGTAAAACTTCCACGGGTGTCCCCGAGCGCGGGTGAGTGCGGCGCGGGATGCTGCGAGGGGGCGGGGAGAAGGGGCAGGACATGGCCGCGGGATACGTGGAGCTGCTGCGGACCCGGCATGCGGCGCGGCTGCTCACCGGCACGCTCGTGGGCCGGCTGCCGAACGCGACGGGGCACATCGCGATCGTTCTGTTCACCCGCGCCGAGGGCGGCAGTTACACCCTGGCGGGGGCGCTGGCGGCGGTGTACGGGCTGGCGACGGCCGTCGGGCAGCCGCTGCTGGGGCGGGCGGTGGACCTGCGGGGGCAGCCGCGCGTGATGCTGCCTGCGGCGGTGCTTTCGGCCCTGGGCATGGCCATGTTCGCGTTCGTCGGCATCGGCTCGCTGTGGCTCGCGTACGTGGCGGTGGGCGTCGCCGGGCTGTTCACGCCGCCGCTGGAGGGCGGTCTGCGGGCGCTGTGGCCGAATGTGCTCGGGCGTGCGGACAAGGTGCATGCGGCGTATGCGTTGGACGCGGTGGCGCAGGAAGTCATGTTCACCGTGGGCCCGTTGCTGGTGACGCTGTTCGTGGCGCTGTGGTCGCCGGGGGCGGCGCTGCTCGTCATCAACGCGGTCGGGGTGGTGGGCGCGTTGTCGGTGGTGGTCTCCGAGCCGTCCAGGCAGTGGCGTTCGGCGCCGCGGGAGGCGCACTGGCTGGGTGCGCTGCGCTCGCCGGGGCTGCTCGCGCTGCTGGGCTCGTTCTTCTTCGTGGGCCTCGCGCTCGGCTCGATCACCGTTGCGGGTGTGGCGTACGCGGACGACCAGGGCCGGGAGTCGGTGTACGGCTGGCTGATGGCGGCGCTCGGGCTCGGCGCGCTGCTCGGCGGTGTGGTGTACGGGGCGCGGCAGTGGGCGGGGGCGCCGGAGCGGCGGTTGCGGGTGCTTGTCGGGCTGTTGGCGCTGGGTTACCTGCCGTTGATGTTCACGCCCGACGTGTTGGCGATGTGCGTACTGGCCGCGGTTTCCGGGGTGTTCCTCGCGCCGTCGTTGGCCTGCGCGTTCATCGTCGTGGACCGGCACGCGCCGCGGGGGACGGTGACGGAGGCTTTCTCGTGGCTGGTGACGACGTTCGGGGTGGGCGCCGCGGTCGGAACGGGCGTTGCGGGACCGGCGATCGAGGGCGCCGGGACGCCCGCGGGGTTCGCGGTCGCGGGTGCCGGGGGAGTGGCCGCGCTCCTCGTGCTGCTCGGCACGGTGCGGGTGCTGTCGGCTCGCGCGGGCGGCGGGCAGGTGGCGAGCTCGGCGGAAAGTGATCGAAACGGTGCTGTCGAACCCGGTTTCAGTGCGGGGCATCAGGCGTAATGTTCAGTCATGGACCGCCGCATTTTCGGGCTGGAGAACGAGTACGGCGTCACGTGCACGTTCAGGGGACAGCGCCGTCTGTCGCCTGACGAAGTGGCGCGCTACCTCTTCCGCCGAGTCGTGTCATGGGGCCGCAGCAGCAATGTCTTCCTGCGGAACGGCGCCCGCCTGTATCTCGACGTGGGGTCACATCCGGAATATGCAACACCCGAATGTGACAACGTGACCGAGCTGGTCACCCACGACAAGGCAGGCGAGCGCATTCTCGAAGGCCTGCTCGTCGACGCCGAGCGTCGCCTGCACGAGGAAGGAATCGCGGGCGACGTCTATCTGTTCAAGAACAACACCGATTCAGCGGGCAACTCCTACGGCTGCCACGAGAACTATCTGGTGGCCCGGCACGGGGAGTTCTCCCGGCTGGCCGACATTCTCATTCCGTTCCTCGTCACCCGGCAGTTGCTGTGCGGCGCGGGCAAGGTGCTGCAGACGCCGCGCGGTGCGGTGTACTGCGTGAGTCAGCGCGCCGAGCACATCTGGGAGGGCGTCAGTTCCGCGACGACGCGTTCCCGGCCCATCATCAACACCCGGGACGAGCCGCACGCGGACGCCGAGCGGTACCGGCGGCTGCACGTCATCGTCGGCGACTCCAACATGTCGGAGACGACGATGCTGTTGAAGGTCGGCGCGACCGACCTGGTGCTCCGCATGATCGAGGCGGGCACGGTGATGCGGGACCTGACCCTGGAGAACCCGATCCGGGCGATCCGCGAGGTCAGCCACGACACCACGGGCCGCCGCAAGGTGCGCCTGGCCAGCGGCCGTGAGGCCTCGGCCCTGGAAGTGCAGCGCGAGTACTACGAGAAGGCCGTGGACTTCTGCGAGCGCCGCGGCATTCGTACGGGCACCGTGGAGCGGGTCCTGGAGCTGTGGGGCCGTACGCTCGACGCGATCGAGCAGGAGGACCTGGACAAGATCGACACCGAGATCGACTGGGTCATGAAGTACAAGCTCATCGAGCGGTACCGCACGAAGCACAACATGACCATGTCGCATCCGCGGGTCGCGCAGATAGACCTCGCGTACCACGACATCCACCGGCGTCGTGGGCTGTACTACCTGCTGGAGAAGAAGGGGCAAGCCGCCCGTATCTGCAACGACTTGAAGATCTTCGAGGGCAAGTCGGTGCCCCCGCAGACCACCCGGGCCAGGCTGCGCGGTGATTTCATCCGCAGGGCGCAGGAGCAGCGCCGGGACTTCACGGTGGACTGGGTGCATCTGAAGCTCAACGACCAGGCGCAGCGCACGGTGTTGTGCAAGGACCCGTTCCGTTCGGTGGACGACCGGGTGGAGAAACTCATCGCCGGTATGTGAGTTCCGGTATGCGAGCTCCGGTGGGTGATCTCCGGAAAGTGATGAATCGCCGTTGTTCCGCTGTCCGTTGAGGGCGGAACGCAACGCGGGGCGCCGTACGTTTCTCGTACGGCGCCCTTCTCACGTCGTAGAGTTGCGCGCACCCCACACACAAGATCTACCGATGATGAGGCCCCAAGTGCGCCGACGCTCGCTGCTTCTCGCCGTTCCCGCCGGACTGTTGACGCTCGCCGGCTGCGGCGACGACAAGGCAGACAAGGCCAAGTCCAAGGACACGGACGGCAGTTCCAACTCGGCGGACGCCGCCGCGAAGATCGTGGACGGGCCGCTGCCCGAGATCACCAAGGGCGACAAGTTCCGCCAGAAGCCGACGGTCGCGAAGGGCTCGGGCGACCCGTCGAAGAACCTGGCGGTGAAGACCCTGATCGAGGGCAAGGGCCCCGAGGTCAAGAAGGGCGACTCGCTGCAGGCCGACTACCTGGGCCAGATCTGGGCCTCGGCGAAGGTCTTCGACAACTCGTACGACCGCGGGGAGCCGGCGGTCTTCCCGATCGGCGTCGGCCAGGTCATCCCGGGCTGGGACAAGGCGCTGGTCGGCAAGAAGGTGGGCAGCCGCGTGGAGCTGGCGATCCCGCCGGCGCTCGGGTACGGCAAGCAGGGCAACCCGCAGGCGGGCATCAAGGGCACCGACACCCTGGTCTTCGTCGTCGACATCGTGGGTTCCTTCGGTGCGCAGAGCTCCGCCAAGGGCAAGGAGGTCGCGCAGGACAACATCGACCTGCCGAAGGCCGGCACGAACACCGACGGCAAGGCGCCCTCCATCGACGTCCCGAAGAAGGACGCCCCGAAGAAGCTCGTCTCGAACTATGTGATCGAGGGCGACGGCGCGGAGCTGAAGGCCTCGGACACGGTGCTCGTGCAGTACAAGGGCGTGCTGTGGGAGGGCGGCAAGGAGTTCGACTCCACGTACAAGCGGAAGCAGCTCGCGCAGTTCCCGCTGGCGCAGGTCGTCAAGGGCTGGTCGCAGGGGCTCACGGGCAAGAAGATCGGCAGCCGTGTGCTGATCGTGGTGCCCCCGGACCTCGGTTACGGCGACAAGGAGCAGCAGGGCATCCCCGCGAACTCCACGCTGGTCTTCACGGTCGACATCATCGCCAAGATGTGAGTCCTGCGGGATCCGATCAAGATGTAAGACTGTCCCCGCTGCACATTCGAAACAGCAGGAGCAATTCACGTGAAGAACACGGACAAGCCCGAGGTCGACTTCCCCGGTGGCGAGCCCCCGGCGAAGCTGGAGATCAAGGACATCTGGGAGGGCGACGGCCCGGAGGCCAAGGCGGGCGACAACGTCCAGGTCCACTACGTCGGCGTCTCCTTCTCCAGCGGTGAGGAGTTCGACGCGAGCTGGAACCGCGGCACCCCGCTCGCCTTCCAGCTGGGCGCCGGCCAGGTCATCCCCGGCTGGGACCAGGGTGTGCAGGGCATGAAGGTCGGCGGTCGCCGCCAGCTGATCATCCCGCCGCACCTGGCGTACGGGGACCACGGCGCGGGCGGCGGCCGGATCGCCCCCGGCGAGACGCTGATCTTCGTCTGCGACCTGGTCTCGGTCTGATCAGACCCTGAACCCGGACCGGACCCGGCCCGGGGCCTAACCCGAGCCGGCCCGGCACCGAACCGGACCCGATCCGGGACCGGACCGGAGCCGATCCGGATCTGATCGAGGGCCCCTGCCTTTGCGGCGGGGGCCCTCGGCTTTGCCACGACACTCCGTAGCGGTACGGTCGAGCGTCGTAGACCAGGGTGCGTGGCA
The DNA here is from genome assembly GCF_046098215.1 of Streptomyces sp. Da 82-17. Taxonomy (NCBI): domain Bacteria; kingdom Bacillati; phylum Actinomycetota; class Actinomycetes; order Kitasatosporales; family Streptomycetaceae; genus Streptomyces; species Streptomyces sp. Da 82-17. The sequence goes on along the minus strand of NZ_JBJURH010000003.1, from coordinate 277,975 downwards.
GGTGGGAGAGGGCGTCGATGGCGATTGCCAAGGCAGAGCGGCTGATGAATCTCGCGCTGTGCCTTCTGGGGACCCGGCGGCCGCTGAGCAAGCGTGAGCTGCGCGGCTCCATCGAGGCGTACCTCGAAGCGGGCTCGGACGACTCCTTCAACCGGATGTTCGAGCGGGACAAGGACGACCTGCGGGAACTCGGTCTGGTCATCGAGACCGTGGAGAACCTCGACGGGGACGTCGGCTACCTCGCCCGCCGCGACAGCAACCGCCTCCCGCCCGTGACCCTCGACGCCGAGGAGGCCGCCGCGCTCGGCCTCGCCGCGAAGGTGTGGCAGCAGGCCCGCCTCGCCGGCGCCGCCAGCGGGGCCCTGCAGAAGCTCCGCGCCGCGGGCCTCCCGGAGGAGGTCGATCCGTACGAGCCGCACAGTGCGCTCGAACCGCGGATCCCCGTGCACGAGGCCGCGTTCGAGCCGCTGATGCTGGCCTGCCGGGACCGCAGGCCCGTCGTCTTCGAGTACCGCAAGGCCAACGCGGCCCGCCCCGAGGCCCGGCACGTCGAGCCCTGGGCCCTGGAGTGCTGGCGCGGCCACTGGTACCTGGCGGGCTGGGACCGGGACCGGGGCGCCGAGCGGCTGTTCCGGCTCTCCCGGATCACCGGCAAGGTCCGCTCCCGCGCCGGGAAGTTCACCGCCGAGGTCCCCGACGTCGTGACCGTGCGGGAGACCGTGGCGAGCTGGGCCGGGGAGATCGCCGACCGCTCCGCGAAGCTCAGGCTGCGCTCCGGCGCGGGCTACCCGCTGCGCGCCAAGGCCACGTCGGTACGTGAACTGGGCGACGGCTGGGACGAGTTGGAGATTCCGTACGGGCACGGCATGGACGCCTGGCTCGTGGAGTTCGGGCCGGACGTGGTGGTGCTCGAACCCGCCGAGCTGCGGGCGGACGTCGTGGACCGGCTGCGTGCCGTGGCCAAGGGCTGAGGGGGAGACCGACAGACATGGCCGCGAACGCCATCGACCAGACCCGCAGGATGCTGTCCCTCGTCACGTATCTGCGCGAGCGCCCCGGCGCCCGGATCGCGGACGTGGCGCGGGCGTTCGGCATCAGCGAGGACGAGCTGATCTCCGACCTGGACGTGCTGCCGCTGTGCGGGACCAGCTTCCGCGGCGGCGACCTGCTCGACATCGACACGGACGGCGAGCGGATCTGGTGGCACAACCCGGCCGCCCTGTCCGCCGAGGCCGCCGCCCCGCTGCGGCTCGCCGCGGACGAGGCGACCGCGCTGCTCGTCGCGGCCCGTGCCGTGGCGACGCTGCCCGGCCTGCGCGAGGGCGACCGCGAGGCGCTGCTGCGGGCCACCGCCAAGCTGGAGGCCGCGGCCGGCGAGACCGCCGGGGCCAGCGCCCGCCTCTCGGTGACGTTCGAGTCCGAGGGCGGCGTCTTCGCCGAGGTCGACCGCGCGATCTCCGAGCGGCGCCGGCTGTGGGTGCGGTACTACTCGCCCGCACGCGACGAGCTGACCGAGCGGGAGGTCGACCCGATCCGCCTGTTCGCGCTCGGCCACACGTACATGGAGGCGTGGTGCTACCGCTCCGAGGCGCGGCGCACCTTCCGCCTCGACCGGGTCGCCGAGATCCGCATCCTCGACGAGCCCGCCGCCCCGCCCGAGCTGGAGCTGCGCGACCTGTCCGAGGCGCTGGTCCAGCCGTCGGCGGACGACCCCGAGGTGGTCGTCGAGGTCGGGCCCGGCGGCCGCTGGGTCGCCGAGTACTACCCGCACGACAGCGCCGAGGAACTGCCCGACGGCGGCCTGCGGATCACCCTGCGCACCCCCGACCCGGCGTCGCTGCGGCGCCTGGCCCTCCGCCTCGGACCCGACGGCCGCATCACCGCCCCCGACGACCTGGCCCGCAGCGCCCGCGACGCCGCAGCCGACGCGCTCGCCGCGTACGAGGAGTCGCACGGCCGGGAGATCGGTGCGGAGGCGCGGGAGTCCGGTGCGGAGGACCGGGAGACCGGTGCGGAGGCTGGGCGGTAGATGTGAATCAGCCCACTGACTCGGAGGCCGCGCCCGCCGCGTCGGGCGCCCTCGCCGGCCTGCCGGCCGTACCGCGCCAGGCCGGTCCCACGCAGTTCAAGGCCGCCTGCCCCGACTGCCGGGCCCGCTTCCAACTCGCCGCGGGCGCCATCCGGTTGGCGATCGGCGCCAGCCGCCGTACGACCTTCTACTCGTTCACGTGCCCCGAGTGCGGGGCCTCCGTGCGCAAGCCCGCGGGGGAGCGGATCGTCGAACTCCTCACCCGTGGCGGGGTGCGGACGCTGCGACTCCACTCCACGGTCTAGGGTGGCGCGCATGTTCTGGCCCATGATCGCGATCGCCCTGGGGTTCTGCGGGCTCGCCGTCCTCGGTGTGCTCGCCGTCCGCGTCTTCCTCGAGGTCAGACGCCTCGGCGCCCAAGTCGCCGACACCGCACGGAAGATCAACCGCGCCGCCGAGGACCTGGAGCGGGCCGCGACCGACATGGCGCGGACGGGGCACGACACCCTCTGAGGAGTCGCCGTGCCGGTGCCGCGAAAGGGACGAGTACGCTGCTCGGGCGGCCCGGAACGGCGGGCCGACGGCGCAACTGAGAGTACGCACAGGGATTGCCCGGCGTTCACCCCTACGCGTTACGATCCACTGAGTACGGTGGTCGGATGGCAGTCCGGCCTGTCCGGCAGCAATCACCCCCTGCCGCCTCGTGAGAAGGAAGTCGCACATGATCGGCAATCTGAAGCCCCTCGAGATCGTTCTGATCATCGCCGTCATCCTGCTTCTGTTCGGCGCCAAGAAGCTTCCCGACATGGCGCGTTCGCTCGGCAAGTCCGCTCGCATCCTCAAGAGCGAGGCCAAGGCGATGAAGAAGGACGACGAGTCGGCGAAGAGCACCGACGCCACCAACGACTCGGCGACGCAGCAGGCCGCCCCGCGCACCATCCAGGCCGCCCCCGGTGACGTGTCCAGCGCCCGCCCGGTGAACGAGCCGAAGCCCACCACGCAGAACTGACGTCGCTGCCCGCCGGCTGCCGCACGAGAAGAGGGACGTGGGTTGCTCAAGACTGCCCGCCGCAGTAAGGAGTCGAAGGATCCAGAGGGGCGGATGCCCCTGGGGGAGCATCTTCGGGAGCTGCGCAACCGCCTGATGAAGGCGGTTCTCGCGATCCTGGTGGTGACGGTCGTCGCCGCCTTCTTCCAGAAGGAGATCTTCGATTTCCTCCTGCGCCCGATCCTCAGCTCGGTCGGCTGTCCCGACGGCGCCTCCGTCGCTGCCAACGGCAAGCCCTGCGCGATCATCAAGACCGACACCCTGCTGTCCCCGTTCACCATCGCGCTGAAGGTCGCGCTGATGAGCGGCGTCCTGGTGGCCACGCCGGTCTGGCTCTACCAGCTCTGGGCCTTCGTCGCGCCCGGACTCCACAGCCACGAGCGCAAGTACGCCTACGTCTTCGTCGCCGTCGGCGCCCCGCTGTTCCTCGGCGGCGCCTGGGTCGCGTACGAGATCATTCCGCAGACCGCGGAGATCATGCTGGGCTTCAGCCCGGTCAACGTGCAGAACCAGATCGCCCTCGACGCCTACCTCGACCTGGTCACCCGCATGGTGATCGTCTTCGGCCTGGCCTTCGAGCTGCCGCTGTTCCTCGTCGGCCTCAACTTCGCCGGAGTCTTCCCCGGCAAGCGCATGCTCGGCTGGTGGCGCGGCATGGTCCTCGCGCTCACCCTGTTCGCCGCGGTCGCGACGCCCGGCGGCGACCCGCTGTCCATGCTGCTGCTCGCCGGCCCGCTCTGCGTCCTGTACTTCATCGCCGTGGGCATCTCCATCGCCAACGACGCGCGCCGCCGCCGCAACAACCCCGACGCCGCCCTCTCCGACGACGAGGCCTCCGACCTCGACCTGACCCCCGAGGCCCTCGGCGAGGTCGAGTCCGTCGCCCCGCCGCGCGCCCTGCCCGAGCAGGCGAGCGGCGAGCACAACGACCGCAGGACGAACGGTTACGACGACATCACCTGATCAGTTAAGGTCCTGCCCCCACACCACCCGGAGGGGCCCGCAGTGACCAGCGAGATCACGCTCTTCGTCAATCCCACCGCAGGACGCGGCCGGGGCGCGCACGCCGCGCAGCCGGCCGCTTCCGCGCTCCGGGCCGCCGGATTCTCCGTACGCACCGTCGTCGGCGACGGACCCGACGACGCCCTGCGCCGCGCCCGCGAGGCCGTCGACGCCGGGACCGGCGCGCTCGTGGCCGTCGGCGGCGACGGCATGGCCGGCCTCGCCCTCCAGGCCGTCGCCGGGACCCGCACCCCGCTCGGCGTGGTCGCCGTCGGCACCGGCAACGACTTCGCCCGCACCCTCGGCCTGCCCGTACGCGCCCCCGAGGCGGCGGGCAGGCTCACCGCCGAGGCGCTGAAACGCTCCCGGATCCGGGACGTCGACCTCGGCCGGGTCGACGGGCGCTGGTTCGGCACCGTCCTCGCCTCCGGCTTCGACTCCCGCGTCAACGACCGCGGCAACCGGATGCGCCTGCCCGGCGGCCGCTTCAAGTACGACCTCGCGATCCTCGCCGAACTCGCCGCGTTCAAGCCCCTCCCGTACCGCATCCGGCTCGACGACGGGCCCGTCCTGGAGGTCGACGCCACGCTCGTCGCCGTCGGCAACGGCAGCTCGTACGGCGGGGGCATGCGGATCTGCGCCGGGGCCCGGCCGGACGACGGGCTGTTCGACGTCACCGTCGTCGGCGACTGCTCCCGGGCCACGCTGCTGCGGGTCTTCCCGCGGGTCTACAAGGGCACCCACCTCGACCACCCGAAGGTCACCGTCCACCGGGCCGCGAAGATCAGCATCGACGCCCCGGACATCACCGGGTACGCCGACGGGGAGCCGCTCGGCCCGCTGCCGCTGACCGCCGAGTGCGTGCCCGGGGCGGTCCGCGTGCTCACCGCCTGAGGCCGGAGCCGGGCGCGGTCCCCGGCCCGGGGCCGGCCTGAACAAAGATCGCGACGCTGTCAGTGGTGGCGGGTAGGCTCGAAGACAAGATGACAGAGGACCTCTCACCGGCCGAGCGGTACGCGGCAGCACGCAAGCGGGCTGTCGAGCAGGCCACCGCACTCGCATCCTTCCGCGAGATGTACGACTTCGGGCTCGACCCCTTCCAGATCGAGGCCTGCCAGGCACTCGAGGCGGGCAAGGGCGTCCTGGTCGCGGCGCCCACGGGCTCGGGCAAGACCATCGTCGGCGAGTTCGCCGTCCACCTCGCCCTGAGACAGGGCAAGAAGTGCTTCTACACCACCCCCATCAAGGCCCTCTCCAACCAGAAGTACGCCGACCTGGCCCGCCGTTACGGCAGTGACAAGGTCGGCCTGCTCACCGGCGACAACAGCGTCAACTCCGACGCACCGATCGTGGTCATGACCACCGAGGTGCTGCGGAACATGCTGTACGCGGGCTCCCAGGCCCTTCGCGGCCTCGGGTACGTGGTGATGGACGAGGTGCACTACCTCTCGGACCGCTTCCGCGGCGCCGTCTGGGAGGAAGTGATCATTCACCTTCCGGACTCGGTCACGCTCGTCTCCCTCTCCGCCACGGTCTCCAATGCCGAGGAGTTCGGTGACTGGCTTGACACGGTCCGCGGCGACACCGAGGTGATCGTCTCCGAGCACCGCCCGGTCCCCCTCTTCCAGCACGTCCTGGCCGGCCGGCGGATGTACGACCTCTTCGAGGAGTCCGAGTCCGGCAAGCGCGCCGTCAACCCGGACCTGCAGCGCATGGCCCGCCTCGAGGACAGCAGACCCTCGTACGGCAGGGACCGGCGCAAGGGCAAGCGGATCCGGGAGGCCGACCGGGAGCGGGAGCGGCGCTCCAGGTCCCGGATCTGGACGCCGGGCCGGCCCGAGGTCATCGACCGCCTGGACTCCGAGGGCCTGCTCCCGGCCATCACCTTCATCTTCAGCCGCGCCGCCTGCGAGGCCGCCGTCCAGCAGTGCCTGTACGCGGGCCTCAGGCTCAACGACGAGGAGGGTCGCCGCAAGGTCCGCGAGATCGTCGAGGAGCGCACGGCCTCCATCCCCGACGAGGACCTGCACGTCCTCGGGTACTTCGAGTGGCTGGAGGCCCTGGAGCGTGGCATCGCCGCCCACCACGCGGGCATGCTGCCGACGTTCAAGGAGGTCGTCGAGGAGCTGTTCGTGCGCGGCCTGGTGAAGGCCGTGTTCGCCACCGAGACCCTCGCGCTCGGCATCAACATGCCCGCCCGCTCGGTGGTGTTGGAGAAGCTGGTCAAGTGGAACGGCGAGCAGCACGCCGACATCACCCCGGGTGAGTACACGCAGCTGACCGGCCGCGCGGGCCGCCGCGGCATCGACGTCGAGGGTCACGCCGTCGTCCTCTGGCAGCGCGGCATGAACCCCGAGCACCTCGCGGGCCTCGCCGGCACGCGTACGTATCCGCTGCGCTCCAGCTTCAAGCCGTCGTACAACATGGCGGTGAACCTGGTCCACCAGTTCGGGCGGCACCGCTCGCGCGAACTGCTCGAGACGTCGTTCGCGCAGTTCCAGGCGGACCGCTCGGTCGTCGGCATCTCCCGCCAGGTCCAGCGCAACGAAGAGGGCCTGGAGGGCTACAAGGCCTCCATGACCTGCCACTTGGGCGACTTCGAGGAGTACGCGCGGCTGCGCCGCGAGCTCAAGGACCGGGAGACCGAGCTGGCCAAGCAGGGCGCCGTGCAGCGCCGTGCCGCCGCGGCCGCCGCGCTGGAGAAGCTCAAGCCGGGCGATGTCATCCACGTCCCCACCGGCAAGTTCGCGGGCCTCGCCCTGGTCCTCGACCCGGGGCTTTCGGCGGGCCGGTCCAACGGGCACCGCGGCTTCGAGAGCCATGACGGGCCGCGGCCGCTGGTGCTCACCGCCGAGCGGCAGGTCAAGCGGCTCGCGTCGATGGACTTCCCGGTTCCGGTCGAGGCGCTCGACCGGATGCGGATCCCGAAGTCCTTCAACCCGCGCTCGCCGCAGTCCCGTCGGGACCTGGCCTCCGCGCTGCGCACCAAGGCGGGGCACGTCCGGCCGGAGAAGCACCGCAAGGGCCGCTCGCCCGCCGCGGACGACCGGGAGATCGCCCGGCTGCGGGCCGCGCTGCGCGCCCACCCCTGCCACGGCTGCGACGAGCGCGAGGACCACGCCCGCTGGGCCGAGCGGTACCACCGGCTGAAGCGCGACACCCGCCAGCTGGAGCGCCGCATCGAGGGGCGGACGAACACCATCGCGCGCACCTTCGACCGCATCGTCGCCCTCCTCACCGAGCTGGACTATCTGCGCGGGGACGAGGTCACCGACGACGGCCGCCGCCTCGGCCGGCTCTACGGCGAGCTGGACCTGCTCGCCTCCGAGTGCCTGCGTGAGCGGGTCTGGGAGGGCCTGAATCCGGCCGAACTCGCCGCGTGCGTCTCGGCGTTGGTGTACGAGGCGCGGGCCGCCGACGACGCGCTGGCGCCGAAGCTGCCCTCCGGCCCGGCGAAGGGCGCGCTCGGCGAGATGGTGCGGATCTGGGGCCGGCTCGACGCCCTGGAGGAGGAGTTCCGCATCAGCCAGGCGGAAGGCGTCGGGCAGCGCGAGCCCGACCTCGGCTTCGCCTGGGCGGCGTACATGTGGGCGTCCGGCAAGGGCCTCGACGAGGTGCTGCGCGAGGCGGAGATGCCGGCGGGCGACTTCGTGCGCTGGTGCAAGCAGGTCATCGACGTGCTCGGCCAGATCGCGGCCGCCGCCCCGACGGACGGCAGCACGGTCGGCAAGAACGCCCGCAAGGCGGTCGACGGTCTGCTGCGCGGGGTCGTGGCGTACTCGTCGGTGGGCTGAGCCTTCTTACGGTCGGCAGGGGCGGTGCACGCGGGTGTGCCGCCCTCTGTCGTGTCCGGCCCCGGTCAGCTGCGGGCGGGCCCGGTGCTCCAGCCCTCGTGGTCCGTCCACGCCTGCAGGGTGCGCTCGCTCTCGAAGCGGTGCGCGCGGCCGGTCAGCGGGTCGGTGAACTCCAGGGTGCGGGCGAGGAGTTGGAGCGGCCGGGCGTAGTCGTCCGGGGCGGGATCGGTGAGCACGGGGTACACCGGGTCGCCGAGGATCGGCACGCCGAGCGCGTTCATGTGCACGCGCAGCTGGTGGGTGCGGCCGGTGCGGGGCAACAGGCGGTAGCGGGCGAGCGGGCCGCCGGGGCCGTGCGTACGGTGCTCGACGAGCTCGATCCGGCTCTCGCTGTTGGGCTCGCCCGGCACCTCGTACGCGGCGATGATCCCGCGGTCCTTCACGATCCGGCTGCGCACGGTCCGCGGCAGCGCCAGCCCCGGGTCGTACGGGGCGATCGCCTCGTACTCCTTGTGCACCAGCTTGTCGGCGAACAGGCGTTGGTACGCGCCGCGATCGGCGGGGCGCAGGGTGAAAAGGACGAGGCCGGCGGTGAGGCGGTCGAGGCGGTGCGCCGGGGCGAGTTCGGGCAGGCCGAGGTCGCGGCGGAGGCGGGCCAGGGCGGTCTCGGTGATGTGGCTGCCGCGCGGGGTGGTGGCGAGGAAGTGCGGCTTGTCGACGACGAGGAGATGCGCGTCGCGGTGCAGGACCCGGAGCGGGAACGGTACGCGGGGCTCGGGGGCGAGGGGCCGGTGGAACCAGAGGTGCCCGCCCGGCGCGTACGCACTGTCCGCGCTCAACTCGCCGTCCACGCCCGCCACTTCACCGGCGGCGAGCAGCCCGTCCACCACCTCGGGGCCCACGGGGAGCCGCTCCACGAGGAACTCGCGCACGGTCCGCCACGCCCCGTCGACCGGCAGCTTCAGGTGGACCGGGTCGATCCCGTCCCGCTGGGCGAGCGGCGAGACGGGGACGGGAGGCTTGCGTCGGGGCACGGGGGCAAGAGTACGGGGCTTCGTCGCCGTGGTCGGGCGGTCGCCGTTGACCCGGGCGCCGTTGATCGCCCTCCGGGCTCGTCCTCAAGCGACGGACGGGCTGGATCGTCGCCCTCCGGGCTCGTCCTCAAGCGCCGGACGGGCTGGATCGTCGCCCTCCGGGCTCGTCCTCAAGCGCCGGACGGGCTGGATCGTCGCCCTGCCCGCTCGTCGGCGCGTGTCTCAGGCCGCGTTGGCCGGAGTCCGCGTCTCCTGTTCCGCTTCCACCTGGGCGTTCCATTCGCGCTTCGAGGACTGCCAGCCGTCCTCGTTGTGGCCGAGGCGCCAGTAGCCGGAGATGGAGAGGCGGTCGCGGGGGATCTCGCGGTCCAGGCGGAGGTGGCGGCGCAGCTCCTTCACGAAGCCCGCCTCGCCGTGCACGAACGCCTGCACGTCGCCCGCCGGGAAGTCGAGGCCCGTGACCGCTTCGACCAGGGCCTGGCCGACCGGGCGGGAGCCGCGGTGCAGCCAGGTGATCCGGGCGCCGTCGGGGGAGACCACGTCCTGCTCCTCCTCGGGCCCCTCGACCTCCACGAACGCGTGCACGCGCGCGCCCGCGGGCATCTGCTCCAGGGACGCGGCGATGGCGGGCAGCGCGCTCTCGTCCCCGGCGAGCAGATGCCAGTCCGCGGCGGCGTCCGGCGCGTACCCGCCGCCGGGGCCGAGCAGCCGGAGCCGGTCGCCCGGCCGCACCGCGGTGGACCAGGGTCCGGCCAGGCCCTCGTCGCCGTGCACCACGAAGTCGACGGTCAGCTCGCGGAGTTGCGGGTTCCAGGCGCGCACCGTGTACGTCCGCGTCACCGGCCACTGGTCGCGCGGGAAGTCCGCGCGGATCTGCTGCATGTCGAACGGCTCCGGGTACGTGACGCCGGGGACCGGGAACAGCAGCTTGACGTAGTGGTCGGTGTGCGTGCCCGCCTCGAACTCGCCGAGTCCGGGGCCGCCGAGCACCACCCGCTGCATGTGCGGGGTGAGGCGCTCGGTGCGGAGCACCTCCGCGAGGTGGGCCTTCGGTGCTTTACGGGCCGGACGTTCTGCCACGGAGGCCTCCCAGACCAGTGAGGGCGTTGCTCAGGTAAGTCGCTTAGGTAAGCCTAAGTTAACACCTGGCGGCCCGGGATGCCTCCCACTCCGAGAACCGAACCGAACCGAACCGCCTAACCCTCGAGAACCGCGAGCAGCCGCTTCACCGGACCCGTCAGACCCCAGCGCGTGGCCAGCTCCTCCAGCGCCGCCGGATCGCGGGGCTCGCGGGGCAGCGTGAGCGGGACGTCCGGCACCGGCACGTCCGAGGCGACGCGGACGACCTTCGGCGCCACCGCCACGTACGGCCGGGACTCGTCCAGGCGCTTGCGCTGGCTGGGGGTGAGCTTCGACTTCGGGTCGTCGACGGCGGCCATGATCCCGTCCAGGTTCCCGAACTGGGCGATCAGCTTGGCCGCGGTCTTCTCGCCGATGCCGGGGACGCCGGGCAGGCCGTCGCTCGGGTCGCCGCGCAGCAGCGCCAGGTCGACATAGCCGGCGCCGTCGACCGCGTACTTCTCGCGCAGCCAGGCCTCGTCGGTGACCTGCAGGGTGCCGACGCCCTTGAGGGGGTAGAGGACGCGGATCCCGCGCTCGTCGTCGACCAGCTGGTAGAGGTCGCGGTCGCCGGTGACGATGTCGACCGGGCCGGTCGCGCGGGCGGCGAGCGTGCCGATCACGTCGTCCGCCTCGTACCCGGCCGCGCCGATGCGGGTGATGCCGAGGGCGTCCAGGACGTCCTCGATGACCGGGACCTGCGGCGAGAGCGTGTCCGGGATCTCCTCCTCGTCCGCGCCGCCCGCCACCTCCTCGGCGACGCGATGCGCCTTGTACGAGGGGATCAGGTCCACCCGCCACTGCGGGCGCCAGTCCGCGTCCATGCATGCCACCAGCTCGTCGGGGTGGTGGTCGAGGACGAGGCGCGTGATGAATTCGAGCAGCCCGCGCACGGCGTTCACCGGCGTGCCGTCCGGGGCCTTCACGGATTCCGGGACTCCGAAGTACGCCCGGAAGTACAGGGAAGCGGTGTCGAGGAGCATGAGCCGTCGTGTTTGCTGCGTCACACGGGCATCATGCCGCACCCCACCGACAGCGCCCCGCCGTCCGCCGTACGAAGGCCGGCCGCGCGGAGTGCCGCGCCGGAACGATCACGCGGAGTGTTCGGTCGTACGCGCAAACGGAAGATGAACGACGTGTGCTGTGAGCTGGAACACTCTTGCGTTTCAAGCGAGTTGGCCAGGGCAGGCGCGGAGCCGGAGCGAACCGATTGACGGATTCAACTAGTCCGATTGCAACGGCGAGCGGGAGGATTCCGCGCCGCTCCACGGCCCGCCGGCGGGGGAGGCGGGCCGTTTCAGGTACGAACCGAGAGGCTTTATGTCCAGGCTGCAGGCCGAGCATCTCTACAAGGTGTTCGGCAGACGACCCGACGACGCGGTGCGCAGGCTCGAGGGCGGCGCCGACCGCGACGAGCTCCGCGCCGACGGCACCACCGCCGCGGTGATCGACGCCTCGTTCACCGTCGAGCCGGGCCAGATCTTCGTCGTCATGGGTCTGTCCGGATCCGGCAAGTCCACGTTGCTGCGCATGCTCAACGGACTGCTCGAGCCGACCGCGGGCCGGGTGCTCTTCGACGGTGAGGACATCACGCACATCAGCGCGCGCAAGCTGCGCGAGGTCCGCTCGAAGAAGATCAGCATGGTCTTCCAGCACTTCGCGCTCTTCCCGCACCGCAGCGTCCTGGAGAACGCCGCGTACGGCCTGGAGGTGCAGGGCGTCCCGCGCAAGGAGCGCGAGCGGCGCGCCACCGAGGCGCTGCGGCTCTGCGGTCTCGAAGGCTGGGAGAAGTCCTGGCCCGACGAGCTCTCCGGCGGTATGCAGCAGCGCGTGGGCCTGGCCCGCGCGCTCGCCACGGACGCCGACCTGCTGCTCATGGACGAGTCGTTCAGCGCGCTCGACCCGCTGATCCGGCGCGACATGCAGGACCAGCTCCTGGAGCTGCAGAAGACGCTGAAGAAGACCATCGTCTTCATCACCCACGACCTCAACGAGGCCATGCGCCTCGGCGACCAGATCGCGGTCATGCGGGACGGCCGGATCGTGCAGATCGGCAGCTCCGAGGACATCCTCGTGCGCCCCGCCAACGACTACGTCGCGTCCTTCATCCAGGACGTGGACCGCTCCCGCGTGCTCACCGCCGGCGCCGTCATGGAGCCGGTCGAGGGCAAGGCCGAGGCCGTACGCGCCGCCGCGCCCGCGACCGTCGGCAAGGACACGCCGCTCGTCGAGCTGTTCTCGCTGTGCGCGGCCGCCGACGCCCCGGTCGCCGTGGCCGACGCCGCGGGCGAACTCGTCGGCCAGGTCACGCGCACGCGCCTGCTCGCCGCGCTCGGTGAGGAGGGCGGCTCCCCCGAGGCCGCCCCCGTACCGCAGCAGCGTGACGCGAAGCCGGTCGTCGAGAAGCCCGGCGATGAGAAGCCCGGCGACGACAAGTCCGGCGACGAGAAGCCCGTCGAGAAGCCGGTCGAAGGCGTGAAGCCCGACGAAGACGGTGCCGGCGATGCCGAGGAGGTGCCCGCCAATGCCTAGGGTCCCCCTCGGTGACTGGGTCAACAGCGGAGTCAGCTGGCTCCTGGACCACATGAACTGGCTGTTCGACGCCGTCAAGGCGGTCGTCACCGGCCTCTACGACGGCATCAACGCCGTCCTGTCCGCCCCCGAGCCGCTGCTGCTCGTCGGCATCTTCGCCGTGATCGCGTTCTGGCTGCGCGGCCTGCTCGCCGGTGTGCTCACCTTCGCGGGCTTCGGGCTGATCATCTCGATGGAACTCTGGGACAACGCGATGATCACGTTGTCCCTGGTGCTCGTCGCCACGATCATCGCGCTCGTCGTCTCGGTGCCGCTCGGCATCTGGGCGGCGCGCTCCAACACCGTCAGCGGAATCGTCCGGCCCGTCCTGGACTTCATGCAGACGCTGCCCGCGATGATCTACCTGATCCCGGCCATCCTGTTCTTCGGCATGGGCGCATCCGCGGGCATCATCGCGACCCTGATCTTCGCCCTGGCCCCCGGCGTCCGCATGACGGAGCTGGGCATCCGCCAGGTCGACGAGGAACTGGTCGAGGCGGCCGAGGCGTTCGGCACCACGCCGCGCAACACCCTGCTCCGCGTCCAGCTCCCGCTGGCCCTGCCGACGATCATGGCGGGCGTCAACCAGGTCATCATGCTGGGCCTGTCCATGGCCGCGATCGCGGGCATGGTCGGCACCGGCGGCCTCGGCGGCGACGTCAACCAGTCCATCGGCCAGCTCGACGTCGGCCTCGGCGCCGAGGCGGGCTTCTCCATCGTCATCCTCGCCATCTACCTGGACCGCATCACCGGTTCGCTCGGCAGCCAGGTCTCGCCGCTCGGCCGCCGCGCCGCCGCCAAGGCGCGCGCCGCGCAGGGCCTGAAGATCTGGAACTACCGTCCGCGCCCCGCGTTCGCGGTCGTCGGCGTCGTGATCCTCGCCCTCGTGGCGGGCGGCCTGAACTTCATGGGCAAGTCCGAGACCGAGGCGGCCGGCGACGGCACGAACGTCGGCCAGGGCAAGAAGATCTCCATGGGCTACATCCCGTGGGACGAGGGCGTGGCCTCCACCTTCCTCTGGAAGGAGATCCTGGAGCAGCGCGGCTTCAAGCCCGAGGTCAAGCAGCTCGAAGCGGGCCCGCTCTACACCTCCCTGTCGCAGGGCCAGCTGGACTTCCAGACCGACGCCTGGCTGCCCACCACGCACGAGGAGTACTGGAAGAAGTACGGCTCGAAGCTGGAGGACATGGGCGACTGGTACGGCCCGACCTCCCTCGAACTCACCGTGCCCTCGTACCTGAAGGGCATCGACTCGCTCGAGGACCTCAAGGGTCAGGGCAAGAAGTTCAAGGGCAAGATCATCGGCATCGAGCCCAGCGCCGGCATGATGAAGCTCCTCAAGGACAAGGTCCTCAAGGAGTACGGCCTGGAGGGCGAGTTCGAGGTCGTCGACGGCTCGACGCCCGCGATGCTGGCCGAGCTGAAGCGCGCGTACGCCAAGAAGGAGCCCATCGTCACCACGCTGTGGTCGCCGCACTGGGCGTACAGCGACTTCGACCTGAAGAAGCTCAAGGACCCGAAGGGCGCCTGGGGCAAGGGCGACCAGGTGCACACCGTGGCCCGCAAGGGCTTCGGCGCCGAGAACCCCGAGCTCGCCAAGTGGCTGAAGGACTTCGAGCTCACCGAGAAGCAGCTCACCAGCCTCGAGTCGGAGATCAACAAGGCCGGCAAGGGGCAGCAGCAGGAGGCCGTCCGCGCCTGGCTGAAGAAGAACCCCGGCCTGGTCGACAAGCTGGCCCCCGTCCAGAAGAAGGCGCCCACCGAGGGCGGCAGGGGCGAGGCCGCGCGTCCCGTCAACGTGGCCTGGTTCCCGTGGGACGAGGACGTCGCCGTGACGTACCTCTGGAAGAACGTCCTGGAGCAGCGCGGCTACAAGCTGAACCTGAAGCAGTCCGACGTCGGCCCCGTCTACGCCGGTCTCGCCTCGGGCTCCCTGGACGTCAACTTCGACGCCTGGCTGCCGACGACGCAGAAGCAGTACTGGGACAAGCACAAGAACGACCTGACCAAGCTCGGCTCCTGGTACAGCCCGACCTCCCTGGAGATCGCGGTCCCGTCCTACGTCAAGGGCGTCAAGTCCATCGAGGACCTCAAGGGCCGCTCCGGCGAGTTCAAGGGCAAGATCATCGGCATCGAGCCGGGCGCCGGGATCATGACCACGATGAAGGACAAGATCCTTCCGGGGTACGGCCTCGACAAGGAGTACGAGCTCGTCGAGGGCTCCACCCCCGCGATGCTGGCCGAGCTGAAGCGCTCGTACGCCAAGAAGGAACCGGTCGCCGTCCTGCTGTGGACGCCGCACTGGGCCTACAGCGAGTACGAGCTGACCAAGCTGAAGGACGGCAAGGGGCTGTTCGGCGAGGGCGACAAGCTCTACAACGTCGCCAGCAAGGAGTTCCCGAAGCAGTACCCGCAGCTCTCCAAGTGGCTCAAGGGCTTCAAGATGAACGAGGAGGAGCTCGCGAGCCTGGAGAACGAGATCAAGAAGCGCGGCAAGGGCAAGGAGGAAGAAGCCGTCGCCGCGTGGATGAAGGACCACCCGGGCATGGTCGACCGGATGGCGCCGATCGAGTAGCACCGCGTTCGCACGTGGCACCCCCGAGGGGTGGGTTCCGCCCAGGTCGTACGGCCTGCGGCGGGCCCACCCCTCGGGGTTTTCCCGGCCCCCCTCCGGAGAACTGATCGCCGGGCGCACACTGGAAGGACGGACCGGACGGTGTACGACCGTGCCGCAGGCCGGTACGGTCCCACCCCGGCTGGATTCCGTCGGGTGCCCGCAGCGGCAGGACGGTTGGCAGGGCGCGGGCCGCGCTGCTTGCGTAGGGTGCTGAGCACACGATCGGACCGAAGCGACAGAGGGGGGCCGGATCATGGACGAGAAGGAATCCGCGCGGGTCGGCGTGGCCATCCGGCGCCGCCGCCGTGCGCTGAGCCTCACGCTCGCCGCCGTGTCGGGGCGCAGCGGCCTCTCGGTGCCCTTCCTCAGCCAGATCGAGAACGAGCGGGCCCGCCCGAGCCGCACGTCCCTGGAGCGGGTCGCGGACGCGCTCGGCACCACCGCCGTCGAGCTGCTCTCGGCCGCCGACGCGGAGCGCACCGTCGAGGTGGTCCGCGCCGACACCGACGAGGAGCGGCCCGGCATGCGGAACCTCGTGCACGGCCAACACCAGCTGCACGCCCGGGAGTTCATCGGCGACCACGACTCCGGCCGCGAGTTCCAGCACCGCAACGACGAGCTGCTGTACGTGGCCGAGGGCGCCGTCGAGGTCGAGGCGGAGGGGCGTGCGTACCGCCTGGGGCGGGGCGACACGCTGTTCCTGTCCGGCGGGGTGCGGCACCGGTGGCGGGCGGCCGTGCCCGAGACCCGCGTCCTGGTCGTCGCCGTCGGCGAGCACATCAGGGCCGAGCCGGAGTGAGCGCGCGGCCGGCCGGGGTGCGCCGGGGCTCGGCGGTGGTGGAGGTGTCGGTGAGCCCACGGCGGGCCGTGCCGCCCGTGCTGTCTCTGCGCGGGGCAGGAGTTGCGCAGGGCTCGGCGGCGGCCGAGGGGCCGAAGTGAGCGCGCGGCGGGTCGTCTCGCTCGTGCCGTCCCTCACCGAGGCGGTGGCGCACAGCGCGCCCGGCCTGCTCGTCGGCGCCACCGACTGGTGCAGCCACCCGCCCGACCTGGCCGAGACCGGAGTCGTACGCATCGGCGGCACGAAGAACCCCGACGTGCCCGGCATCGTCCGGCTCGCCCCCGACCTGGTGATCGCCAACGAGGAGGAGAACCGCGCCCCCGACCTGGCCGCGCTGCGCGCCGCCGGGCTCGACGTCCTCGTCACGGAGATCCGCGACCTGCCGTCGGCGCTGCGCGAACTCGACCGGGTCCTCGTCCGCGGCTGCGGCCTGCCCCGCCCGGACTGGCTCGACGCGGCCGCCGACGCCTGGGCTTCGCCGCCCGCGCCGCTGGGGGTACGGGCCGTCGTGCCGATCTGGCGGCGCCCCTGGATGGTCCTCGGCCGCGACACGTTCGCCGGTGACCTGCTGGCCCGGCTCGGCGTCACGAACGTCCACGCCGCCCACGCGGAGCGCTACCCGCGCATCCCGCTCGCCGAGCTGCGCGCATCCGGCGCGGACCTGGTCGTCCTCCCCGACGAGCCGTACCGCTTCACGCCGACCGACGGCCCGGAATCCTTCCCCGACCTCCCGGCGGCCCTGGTCGACGGCCGCCAACTCACGTGGTACGGGCCTTCGCTGGTGCAGGCGGGGGCTGTGCTGGCGAGGCAACTGCGGGGTGCGGTGGGGTAGTTGGGGCGGGTCGGCAACGGCCGCTGCTGTACGCCCGGTATGCACGGCCCCTCCCGCGGCTGCCTCGGCCTACTGCGAGCAGGCCATCGGCCCCGCTCGCGTCCCGGTTCGGCCGGGCCTCATCACGCGTAGCCGGTGCCGTTCCCGGGGTGCTCGGGGCGCGGCTTGGCGGGGGAGACGGAGGGGGCGGTTTCCCTCCCACGCGATCCCCGGTCGTGCAGAGCAGGTCGGGGCCGCGCGTGCCGTCCCGTGCCGTGTCGCGGACCGGTCTTTCGTCGGCGAGTAGGCCTCGGCCGACCGCGGCGGGAGGCTGGGCCGCCTGGGCGCAGGAAGGGGCGGCTCCGGCGGGGGCGTGGTGCTTCCGTGGGCCGAGGGGCGAGGGGGTGCGGCCGGTCAGGCGGGAGTGGCGGTGAAGGCGTTCGCCGGCGCGTGGTCGCGAGGGCGTCCGCGTCGGCCGGGGAGCCCGGGGCGGAGCGCGCCATGCCGACGGCGTCGGCGCGGGAGCCGACGTCGTACGGCACCCGACCCCCGGTCGGACGTGCCCCTACGCGCAGGGCTGCGGAGTCAGCAGGCGGCCCTTGGCCAGGCCGTGGGCTGTGCCGATCGTGGCGGTGGCCCAGGCCGCGAGGAGGAAGACGTACAGGGCCGTCGCCAGCCACTCGTACGCCGTGAGGCCCGTATGGCGTGCCAGGCCCGCGGCGGCCGTGACGCAGGTGCCCACCGGGAACGTGAAGCCCCACCACGTCATCCCGAACCGCAGCCCCGACCGCGCCGCGCGCACCACCAGGGCCAGGGCAAACGCCAGCCACAACAGGGCGAAGCCGAGCACCGGCACCCCGTACACCACCGCGAAGGCCTCGAAGGCGCCCGCGTACGAGCCGCCGATCGCGGAAGGGGCCACGTCCGCAAGGGAGTTGACGGCGGTCGTGGACTGCCCGAGCGGGCCGAGGACCAGGAACAGGGTCGGAGTCAGGGCCAGCGGCAGCGGCCCGTGCACCACGAGCCGGCCGAATATCAGCGGCAGCATCAGCAGCGTGGCGAGCAGGCTCAGGCCGAACATCGCGTAACTGCCCAACAGCAGGGCCTCCCGCCACTGGCCCGCCGGGACGTGCGGAAGGAGCAGCGGGCCCTGCGCGGCCGACACCATCGGCGCCACCACCGGCAGCAGCCACACCGGCGACGCGGTGCCCGGGTCGACCTTGTGCCGGGTCACCATCAGGTACGGGATCGCCGCCGCCGCGAGCAGGCCGACCGCCGTGCCGGCCGAGAACAGCACCACGTCGACGGCGAGAGCCGCACGCTCCCCGAGGACACCGCCGCCCAGCGTGAGCGTGCCCCCGCCGACCGCGAGCAGCGCCATCGACAGGCAGCCGTAGAACGGGGCCACCGCCGGGTCGAGCAGATGCGCCCTGGCCTGGTCCCGGTGGCGCAGCCAGTGCCCGGCCCGGGCGACGAGCAGGACGGCGAGCAGCAGCGCCGACAGGGCCCACACGGCGACAGCCGCGGCGTGCGGCACCGGCGCGGGCAGCGCGGCCCCGGCGGAGGCGACGATGGCGGTGCCCATGACGGCCGCGTACCAGTTGGGGCCGAGGTGCCGCAGCGGCGAGGCGGCACCGCGCTCCGCAGCCGGAAGGGCGGGGGTGGAGACCTGCCGGGGAGTGGCCGGAAGGTCGGGAAGGTGCGGGGGAGCCGGGGAAAGGTGCTGCGGGTGCGCGTAGCTTGCCATGCCCCCAGATTCCTGCGCCGATCCCGCCCTCACCAGGGGGTATGTGTCTATGAGGGCATAAGCTGGGGTTATGAGCAATGGGCGGGACGACGCGGTGAACGGTTCGGGGCCGACGGATGCCGGGGACGCGGCGCACGCGGTGGACGCGAACCTCGCGCATCGGGTGCCCGAGCTGGGCGCGCTGCAACTGCTGCTCGCCGTGGCCCGGCTCGGCAGCCTCGGGCGGGCCGCGCAGGAGCTGGGGATCACGCAGCCCGCCGCGAGCAGCCGAGTGCGGGCGATGGAACGGCAGTTGGGCGTCGGGCTCGTCGAGCGCTCGCCGCGCGGCTCACGGCTCACCGACGCGGGCGTCCTCGTCACCGACTGGGCCCGCCGCGTCGTCGAGGCGGCGGAGGCGTTCGACGCGGGGGCGCAGGCGCTGCGGGACCGGCGGGACTCGCGGCTGCGGGTCGCGGCGAGCATGACCGTCGCCGAGTACCTGCTGCCCGGCTGGCTGATCGCGCTGCGCCGGGAGCGGCCGGACACCGCGGTGTCGCTGCTCTCCGGCAACTCCGCCGCCGTCGTGGAGCGGCTCCTCGCCGACGAGGCCGACCTCGGCTTCGTCGAGGGGCTCACCGCGCCCCGCGGGCTGCGCGGAGCGGTCGTCGCACGGGACCGGCTCGTCGTGGTCGTCGGGCCCGACCACCCGTGGGCGCGGCGGCGCACCCCGCTGACCCCGGCCGAGCTCGCCGGGACCGCGCTGATCCTGCGCGAGGAGGGCTCCGGCACCCGCGAGGTCCTGGACGCGGCGCTCGCCGGGCACGGCGGCCTCGCCGCGCCGCTCCTCGAACTCACGTCGACCACCGCCCTGAAGGCCGCCGTCGCCAGCGGCGCGGGCCCGGCGGTCCTCAGCGAACTCGCCGTCGCGGAGGAGCTCGCCGCGCACCGGCTCATCCACATCCCCGTCGAGGGCGTCGACCTCCGCCGCGCCCTCCGCGCGGTCTGGCGCTCCGGCCAACGCCCCACCGGCCCGGGCCGCGACTTGCTCTCGCTGACGCGCCGCACCAGCTGAGCACGACTGCTCGCCGCACGGCCTTCCCGCGGCCCCTCGCGAGCCGGAGGCTACGGCTCCTGCACGGGACTTACGGGCGGTCCGTACGGCCGGGTTGCACGGTCCGAAGGGGCCGTACGGGCTTACGCCGTTCCCGGAGTGGGCGTGGGGCTGGTCGTGACCGGCGGTGGGCCGGCGACAGCGTGCCGCCGCGCACCGGGCGTACGAGCCGGAGGGGCTGTACGAGTCGGCGCGGCGCCCACCCGCGTGCGCTGTACGGGCCAGCCACCCCCGGCAGCCAACGGGCCCCGCAGGAGCGGAACTTGCCCTCACGGCCGGTGAGCCACTGCCGACCCGCACGAGCAGATGCAACCCACCGGGAGCTCGGACCACGGGCCCGCCGTTCGGCCTCGGGCAACCGCCCCGCGCCACCCGGCCGCCGAGCCGTCATGGTCCCCGCGGTCCGCCGCCCCGTCGCACGGGTCCGCCGTCCTGCCTCCGGCGACCGCCCCGCGCCATCCCAACGCCGAGCGGCCATCGGCCCACCGCCTCGCCGCCGAGCCGACTTCGGCCCCTGCGGCCCACCGCCCCGCCGCCGAGCCGTCATGGTCCCCGCGGCCCGCCGCCCCGTCGCACGGGTCCGCCGTTCGGCCTCGGGCGACCGCCCCGCGCCATCCCGTCGCCGAGCCGGCATCGGCCCACCACCTCGCCGCCGAGCCTTCAGGGTCCCCGCGCCCCACTGCCCCGCCGCACGGGTCCGCCGTTCGGCCTCCGGCGACCGCCCCGCACCACCCCACCACCGAGCCGACATCGGCCCCCGCGGCCCACCACCCCGCCGCGCGGGGCCGTCGTGCCGAACCGCCCGGCGGAGTCCCGCCTGACCTTCCCGGTCCTCAGCGCTCGCCTCCCGCCGCTTCCACCAACCCCCGCATGACCCGCAGATCCGTGCCCATCTCCGGGTGCCACTGGACGCCCAACGCCCACGCGGGGGAGGGGAGTTCGATCGCTTCGATCGTGCCGTCCGGCGCGTGGGCGGAGGCCGTCAGGTCGGTGCCGAGGCGGTCCACGGCCTGGTGGTGGTACGTCGGGACGTGGTCCTCGTCCGGGACGAGCGACGCGTACCGCGTGCCGGGGACCGGCTTCACCGGGTGGCTGCCGAAGACGCCCTTCTGCACGGCGTGCCCCTCCATGTGCTGGACGAGGGTGCCGCCGCGGGCGACGTTCAGGAGCTGCATGCCGCGGCAGATGCCGAGCAGCGGGGTGCCGGACGCCAACGCGGCGTCGATCAGGGCGAGTTCCCAGGTGTCCCGGGCCCGGTTCGGCGGGCCCGTGTGCGGCTCGGGCTCGGCGCCGTACCGCACCGGTTCGACATCCGGCCCGCCCGCGATCACCAGGCCGTCGAGCCGGGCGACGACCGCCTCCGCGTGCGCCGGGTCGTCCGGCGGCAGCATCGCCGCGATGCCGCCCGCGTCCTGCACGAGGCGCGGGTACCCGGCGGGCAGCAGCGCCGCGTCCAGCTCCCACACGCCCCACCGCGCACCCGCCTCCAGGTAGGTGCTGACCCCGATCAACGGCCTGCTCACGACGCGTACTCCCTCGCCACTGGTTCCGTCACACCTAGTTCCGTTCCAACTCTGCCTCGGCCGCCGCGAGGGCCGCGAACTCCTCCTCCGGGGCCTTCGCCACCAGATGCTTGCGGCTGTAGAACCCGAAGTACGCGATCGCCACCACGTACACGCCGAGCGCGATGAACGCCGCCGTCACGTCGACGAGGAACGTCGCCACGAGCGCCGCGCAGGCCAGGACCAGCGCGACCGACGAGGTCAGGACACCGCCGGGCGTGCGGTACGGCCGCTCGAGGTGCGGCTCGCGGCGGCGCAGCACGATGTGCGAGAGCGACATCAGGGCGTACGAGATGGTCGCGCCGAACACCGCGACGTTCAGCATCCGCGCGCCGTTCCCGCTGGCCGCGGCGAGCGCGAAGCCGATCGCGCCCGGCACCAGAAGCGCCAGGTAGGGGGCCTTGCGGCGGCTGGTGAGGGAGAGGGACTTGGGCAGGTAGCCGGCCCGGGAGAGCGCGAACAGCTGACGCGAGCCCGCGTAGATCAGCGAGAAGAACGACGCCACCAGACCGGCCAGGCCCGCGTAGTTGACGATGCGGCTGAGCGCCGTCGGCTCGCCGTCCGGTTGCAGCGCCTCCACCAGCGGGTTGCCCGCGTCCTGGATGGCGGCGGAGCCGCGCGCGCCCGCCGACGCGAAGAACGTCAGCAGCGCGAGGCCGACGAGGATCAGCATCGACCAGCGGATCGCCTTCGGAAGTGTGCGCGCCGGGTCCCTGGTCTCCTCCGCGGCGAGCGGCACGCCCTCCACACCGAGGAAGAACCACATCCCGAACGGGAACGCCGCCCAGATCCCCAGAATCCCGTACGGCAGCCAGGAGTTGGAGCCGAAGGCGTCCGGGTCCGCCTTGATGTCGTTCAGGCCGGACGCGTCGAACTCCATGAACGCGCCGACCGCGAACACAAGGAGTGCCGCCACCGCGATGCCGGTCACCACGAAGCTGAACTGCAGGGCCTCGCCGACGCCCCACAGATGGATGCCGATGAAGATCGCGAAGCAGGCGAGCGTCAGCGGCCAGCCCGCCTCCAGGCCGAACAGTCCGAGGGACTCGACGTAGTCGCCGATGAAGATGGAGATCGCGGCGGGGGCGAGGACGTACTCGATGAGGATCGCCGTGCCGGTGAGGAAGCCGCCCCAGGGGCCGAGGGCGCGGCGCGCGAAGCCGTAGCCGCCGCCTGCCGTCGGCAGGATCGAGGAGAGCTCGGCGAGCGAGAAGACCATGCAGGTGTACATCAGGCCCATCAGGACCGTGGCGACGGCCAGGCCGCCGAAGCCGCCCTCCGCGAGGCCGAAGTTCCAGCCGGAGAAGTCACCGGAGACGACGTACGCGACGCCGAGGCCGGTGAGCAGCAGCCAGCCGGCGCTGCCGCGGCGCAGCGCCCGGCGCTCCAGGTAGTCGTCGCCGGTGCCCGCGCCGGGTGGGGCGGTGGTGCCGGGTGGGGCGGTGGTGCGTTCGTCCGTCATGGCAGGGGCTCCCCGCATTCGCCAATGGAATGGCTCCATACCTTTGCGGCGCACTCCGGGGAGCGCAAGACCTCTGCGTTACTTTCGGGTTACGAGCGGGCCGTACGGCGGTGCATTGCGGACGACCCGCTCCCTCACGCCAGAAACCCCCGCAGCAGCGCCGCCGTGCCGCCGCAGTGCTCGCGCATCACGCGCCGCGCGGCGCCCGCGTCGTGGTCCAGGACCGCCGCGACCAGGGCCGCGTGCTGCTGCTGGGAGTGCTCCAGGTTGCGCACGAGCAGCGGGATGCAGTCGAGCAGGTCGTTGACCGTGGCGCGGACCGCCGCGTACTGGGCGGCGAGCGTCGGCGAACCGGAGAGCTCGGCGAGCGTGAGGTGGAAGAGGGTGTCGAGCCTCCGGTAGTCGGTCAGCGGGGCGTCCTGCGTGGCGGCCAGCGCGTCGAGGAGCCGGTCCTCCTGCTCCTTGGACAGGCCCTGGCCTGCGCAGAGTTCGGCGGCCCCGGTCTCCAGGACCTCGCGGAAGCGCAGCGCGTCCTCCAGGTCCACGTCCTCCAGGCGGCGCCGCAGTTCCTCCTCGCCGGCCGCGCCGCCCTCGCGGGCCTTCACGAACGTGCCGCCGTACCGCCCGCGCCGGCTCTCCACCAGGCCCTGGTCCTGCAGCACCTTGAGCACCTCGCGCAGCGTGACCCGGCTGATGCCCAGCTGCTCGGCCAACTCCCGCTCCGCGGGCAGCCGTTCACCCGCGGGCACGAGGCCGAGCCGGACCACCTGGAGGATCTGCTCCAGGGCCTCCTCGAAGCCGTTGCCCGCGCGCACCGGGCGAAGGACCTGCGGGAGCCGCTGCGCTCCCGCGTTCGCGGACTCGGTCGTGGACATCGAGCGTTTCCCCCTTCCCAAGGAATGGTTCTCGTGCATACCTTATGGCCTCCGGACCGCCCAAGGAGGAGACCCCCGTGGCAGACCGCACACCGCCGCTCGCAGTGGAGGAGCTGCGTGCCCTCGTGGCGAGCGGCGAGATCGACACCGTCGTCCTGGCCTTCCCCGACATGCAGGGCCGCCTTCAGGGCAAGCGGTTCGCCGCCCGCTTCTTCCTCGACGACGTCCTGGAGCACGGCACGGAGGGCTGCAACTACCTGCTCGCCGTGGACGCCGAGATGAACACCGTCGACGGCTACGCGATGTCCAGCTGGGAGACCGGCTACGGCGACTTCGCCATGATCCCCGACCTGTCCACCCTGCGCCGCGTGCCCTGGAACGAGGGCACCGCGATGCTGATCGCCGACCTCGCCTGGAACGACGGCTCACCCGTCGTCGCCGCGCCCCGGCAGATCCTGCGCCGCCAGCTCGACCGCCTCGCCGAACTCGGATACACCGCGAACGTCGGCACCGAGCTGGAGTTCATCGTCTTCAAGGACAGCTACGAGCAGGCCTGGGACGCGAACTACCGCGACCTGACCCCGGCCAACCAGTACAACGTCGACTACTCCGTCCTCGGCACCGGCCGCGTCGAGCCGCTGCTCCGCCGCATCCGCAACGAGATGGCCGGCGCCGGGCTCACCGTCGAGTCCGCGAAGGGCGAGTGCAACCCCGGCCAGCACGAGATCGCCTTCCGCTACGACGAGGCCCTCGTCACCTGCGACCAGCACGCCATCTACAAGACCGGCTCCAAGGAGATCGCCGCGCAGGAGGGCGTCTCCCTCACCTTCATGGCCAAGTACAACGAGCGCGAGGGCAACTCCTGCCACATCCACCTCTCGCTCGCCGACGCCGACGGCGCCAACGCCATGCCCGGCGACGGCCCCGGCGGCATGTCCCCGGTCATGCGGCACTTCCTCGCCGGCCAGCTCGCCGCCCTGCGCGACTTCTCCCTCCTGTACGCCCCCAACATCAACTCGTACAAGCGCTTCCAGGCCGGCTCGTTCGCCCCGACGGCCGTGGCCTGGGGGTACGACAACCGCACCTGCGCGCTCCGCGTCGTCGGCCACGGCCGTTCGATGCGGTTCGAGAACCGGCTGCCGGGCGGCGACGTCAACCCGCACCTCGCCGTCGCGGCCCTCGTCGCCGCAGGCCTGTACGGCATAGAGCAGAAGCTCGAACTGCCCGACGCCTGCCCCGGCAACGCGTACACCGCCGACTTCGAGCACGTCCCCACGACCCTCAGGGAGGCCGCCGAACTCTGGGAGAACAGCACCATCGCCAAGGCCGCCTTCGGAGACGAGGTCGTCGCCCACTACCGCAACATGGCGCGGGTCGAACTCGACGCGTTCGACGCCGCGGTGACCGACTGGGAGCTGCGCCGCTCCTTCGAACGCATGTGAGGCCCCTGTTGTCGTACGAGCACCACGTACTGAACCCGGCCACCGAGGAACTGGTCGCCACCGTCCCGGCGACCAGCCCGGAAGCCGTCGACGCGGCCGTCGCCCGGGCCGCCGCCGCCCAGCAGAAATGGTCCGCGCTCGCCCCCGCCGACCGGGCCCGCGCGCTGCGCCGCTTCGCCGCGAAGGTCGACGAACACCTCGAAGAACTCGCCCAGTCGGAGGTCCGCGAGGCCGGACACACCCTCGGCAACGCCCGCTGGGAGGCCGGCAACGTCCGCGACCTCCTCGACTACGCCGCCGGGGGAGTGGAGCGCCTGGCCGGCCGCCAGATCCCCGTGCCCGGCGGGCTCAACGTCACCCTCCTCGAACCCCTCGGCGTCGTCGGCGTCATCGCGCCGTGGAACTTCCCGATGCCGATCGCCGCCTGGGGCACCGCGCCCGCGCTCGCCGCCGGCAACGCCGTCCTCCTCAAGCCCGCCGAGACCACCCCGCTCACCGCCCTGCGCCTCGCCGAACTCGCCCTGGAATCCGGCCTTCCGGAGCATCTCTTCCAGGTCCTGCCGGGCGCCGGGGACGTCACCGGGAACGCGCTCGTCGAGCACCCCGGCGTCGCCAAGATCGTGTTCACCGGCTCCACCCGGGTCGGCAAGCAGATCATGGCCAAGTGCGCGGACCGCGTGAAGCGCGTGACCCTCGAACTCGGCGGCAAGAGCCCCAACATCGTCTTCGCCGACGCCGACATCGAGGCCGCGGCCGCCGCCACCCCGATGTCCTTCCTCGACAACTCGGGCCAGGACTGCTGCGCCCGCACCCGCATCCTCGTGCAGCGCTCCGCCTACGACCGGTTCATGGAACTCCTCGAACCCGCCATCGCCTCGGTGGTCGTCGGCGACCCCGGCGACACCAAGACCCAGATGGGCCCGCTGATCTCCAAGGTCCAGCTGGAGCGGGTGCGCTCGTACGTCACCGGGGACCTGGAGACGATCACCGGCAGCGCGCCGGAGGGGCCCGGGTTCTGGTTCCCGCCGACCGTCGTCACCGGCGTCGACCCGGCCGCGCCCGTCGCCGCCGAGGAGGTCTTCGGGCCCGTCGCCGTGGTCCTGCCGTTCGAGGACGAGGCGGACGCGGTACGGCTCGCCAACGCCACCGAGTACGGCCTCTCCGGCTCCATCTGGACCCGGGACTCGGGACGCGCGATCCGCGTCTCGCAGGCCGTCCGCGCGGGCAACCTGTCCGTCAACTCGCACTCCAGCGTGCGCTATTGGACCCCCTTCGGCGGCTACCAGCAGTCCGGCCTCGGCCGCGAACTCGGCCCCGACGCCCTCACCGCCTTCACCGAGACCAAGAACGTCTTCATCAGCACGGAAGGTTCCGCACAGTGACCGAACAGCCCCTCTGCCGCCGCCTCGTCGGCCGTACCGCCGTCGTCACCGGAGCCGGCAGCGGCATCGGCCTCGCCACCGCCCGCCGCCTCGCCTCCGAGGGCGCCGACGTCGTCTGCGCCGACATCGACCCCGCCGCCGGCAAGGCCGCCGCGGAGGAGGTCGGCGGCACCTTCGTCCAGGTCGACGTCACCGACGGCGAGCAGGTCGAGGCCCTCTTCAAGACGGCGTACGACACGTACGGCAGCGTCGACGTCGCCTTCAACAACGCCGGGATCTCCCCGCCCGACGACGACTCGATCCTGGAGACCGGCCTGGAGGCGTGGAAGCGCGTGCAGGAGGTCAACCTCACCTCCGTGTACCTGTGCTGCAAGGCGGCCATCCCGTACATGCGCGAGCAGCGCCGCGGCTCGATCATCAACACCGCGTCGTTCGTGGCGCGGATGGGCGCGGCCACCTCGCAGATCTCGTACACCGCGTCCAAGGGCGGCGTCCTCGCCATGTCCCGCGAGCTCGGCGTGCAGTTCGCCCGCGAGGGCATCCGCGTCAACGCGCTCTGCCCGGGCCCGGTCAACACCCCGCTGCTCCAGGAGCTGTTCGCCAAGGACCCGGAGCGGGCCGCGCGCCGCCTCGTGCACGTCCCGGTGGGCCGCTTCGCCGAGGCCGAGGAGATCGCCGCGGCGGTCGCGTTCCTCGCCAGCGACGACTCCTCCTTCGTGAACGCCACCGACTTCCTCGTCGACGGCGGCATCGCGGGGGCGTACGTCACCCCGCTGTAGCCCCCGGCTCCGTGGACGCCGTACGGGCGCGGGCCCTGCTCGTACGGCGTCCGGAGCCCTGCTCGTACGGCGTCCGAGGGCTCTCGCCCGGCCCGGCGGGGCCCGACTTAAGGTGGGCGGATGAGCATGACGACCCCGCCCGGCTGGTACCCGGACCCCGCGGCGCCGGGCATCGAGCGCTGGTGGGACGGCGCCGCGTGGACCGAGCACGCCCGCGCCGCAGGACCGCAGGGCGCCGCCCCGCCCGTGCCGGCGACGCCCCGTGCCGGTGAGGCCTCGCGCCGGGCCAAGGGCGTCGCACTCGGCGCCGCCGGACTCGTGCTCGTCGCGTCCATCGTCACCGGCGCCTTCGTCCTCGGCGGCGAGGGCGACCGGCCGGGCCCCGGACCGAAGGCCTCCGCCACGGGCACGCCCACGGACGGCCCCACGGACACGGACGGCCCCGCGCTTTCCGCGACCACCCCGACGGCCACGCCCGCCGAGGACGACGGCAAGGTCCTCGTCGACCAGCTCAACGGCGTCTCCCTGCCGCTCCTCGACGGCTGGAAGCGCGCCGAACGCCCCGTCGACCGCGTCCCGACCGCCGTCACCGAGGAGGAGTACGACTGCCCCGGCACCAGCGGCTTCTGCCACCCGGGCCGGGTCGGCACGTACTCCGTCACCGTCGAGGACGGCGCCTCCCCGCTCAGCGTCGCCGAGCAGGACATCGCCGAGGCCGCGGAGCGCGCGTACGACCGCGACGCCGTCGGCCGCAGGCCCTACAACGGCATGGAGGACCACCGCCCGGCCGCCGCGGGCCGTGTCCAAGTCGCGGGCGCCGAGGGGTACTTCGTGCGCTGGCGCGTCACCACCGCCTCCGGCCCCGGCGGATACGTCCAGTCCCTCGCCTTCCCGCCGCCCGGGGGCGGCGCGGGCAGCATGGTCGTCGTCCGCTTCGCCTTCGACGCGGGCCCCGACGGGCCGCCGCTCTCCGCCATCGACAAGATCACCCGCGGCATCCGCGCCACCCGCTGAGCCCGCACCGCGTACGGCGCTACAGGAACGTCCGGCCTTCGCCCCGGTACGTCGGGACCGTCGCCGTGATCCGGTCGCCCTCGACCAGGTGCAGCTGCTCGAAGCGCTCGCACAGCTCGCCCGCCTTGGCGTGCCGGAACCACACCTTGTCGCCGATCAGCAGGTCGTCCGCGGGCGAGCCGAGCAGCGGCGTCTGCACCTCGCCGGCGCCCTCCTGCGGGTCGTACCGCAGCCCCTCCGGCAGATACGGCACCGGCGACCGGTCCCGGCCCGCCACCCCGGACGCCGGATAGCCGCCGCCGAGCACCGTCACCACGCCCACGCCCGGCCTGCGCACGACGGGCTGCGCGAACAGCGCCGCCGGACGGCCGCTGAACGACGTGTAGTTGTCGAACAGCCGCGGCAGATAGAGCCCCGAGCCCGCCGCGATCTCCGTGACCGCCGCCTCCGCCGCCGTGTGCTGCACACTGCCCGTGCCGCCGCCGTTCACGAACTCCAGGTCCGGCGCCACGGCCCGCACCGCCCGCACCACCTCGGCCCGCCGCACCGCCAGCTCCCGCCGGGCCGCCGACTGCATCGCCCGGATCGCCCGCGACCGCACCGGCCGCCCGGCGAGCAGATCGCCGACCCCGGCCACATGCCCCTCGTACGCCATCACGCCCACCAGCCGGAACCCCGGCCTGCGGGCCACCGCGCGCGCCAGCTCCGCGACCTGCTCAGGGGAGTGCAGCGGCGAGCGGCGCGCGCCGATCCGCACCCGGCCGCCGAGCAGCCGCAGCGACGTGTCCAACTCCAGGCACACGCGCACCTCTTCCCGCCCGCGCCCCCCGTCCCGCGCCGCGTCGATCAGCCGCAGCTGCGCCGGGTCGTCCACCATCACCGTGACCGCCGCGGCCAGCTTCGGGTCGGCGGTCAGCTCCGCGAAGCCCGCGCGGTCCGCCGACGGATACGCGAGCAGCACGTCCTCGAAGCCCGAGCGCGCCAGCCACAGCGACTCGGCGAGCGTGAACGACATGACGCCCGCGAACCCGTCCGTCGCGAGGGCCCGTTCGAGCAGCGCACGACACCGCACCGACTTGCTCGCCACCCGTACCGGCTTGCCCCCGGCCCGGCGCACGAGGTCGGCGGCGTTCGCGTCGAACGCCTCCAGGTCGACGATCGCGACGGGCGCGTCGAGGTGGGCGGTGGCCCGGTCGTAACGGGCGCGATCTGCAGCGAGAGCCGTCATGGGCGCAGCCTGCCAGACCGCTCTACCCAGGGGTAGGGGGATGATCCGGACAGAACACCCGTGGGTCTCGTGCAGGTTCTCGTCCGACCTGCATCAGCCCGTAGAGTGACGCGCAGGCAGGGAAGAACGGGCCGCTCCTCCACGGAGATCGAACAGCGCCCGTGCTCGAGGACGGGGGGTGCATGAGCACAGACGCGCGACGCGCCGACGTCCCCCCGCGCCCCTCCTCGCCGCCCCCGCCCAACCCCTCGACCCGCCTCCCGGACGAGCCCCCACGCACGGACCCCGCCCTCCCGGCTGCTTCGGGTTCGCCTGTTTCTGGTCCGGCTGCTTCCGGTTCGCCCGCCGCCGGTCCGGCTGCTTCCGGTTCGCCCGCCGCTGGTCCGGCCGCGTCCGGTCCGGCCGGTGCCGCGTCGCCTTCCTCGGGCGGTACGGGCCCGGCCGCGCCCGCGCCTGCCGGCGGTCCCGCAGCCGCCGTGCCGCCGCGCCCCGCGAGCCCGCCGCCCCAGCCCGGCCCCGCCGGAAGCGCGACGGCAACGGGAACAGACACAGGCACAGGCACAGGCCGTGTCCCCGCCCAGCCCGCCGGCTCCGTGCCGCCCGCCCCGCGGCCCAGCGAGACCACCGCGCGTCTGCGGCCCGTGCCTCCGGCGCCCGGCGAGCGGCCCGCGCCCCGGGCCGGCGCCGCCCCGCTGCCGCCCGAGGCGCCCCGCAGACCCCAGCAGCCGCCGACGCCGCACACCCGGCCCCAGCCGCAGCAGCCGCCGCGTACCGCGCCGAGCCGACGGCCCGTCGGGTCCGTCGACCTCACGCCGCAACCCGGCGCCGGCCGGCCGCTGTACTTCGGGCAGCCCGCCGCCTTCGACGACCGGACCACGCAGCTCCGCCCCGTACCGGCCCGCAGCAAGCCCCGGATCGCCGCCGTCGCCGCCTGCCTCGTGCTCGGTTTCGGGCTCATCGGCGGTGCAGTGACCGGGAGTTGGCTCACCGGCGAGGCCGACGGCGCCCCCGGCGCGGAGCGCGTCTACGCCGCCGCGGGCCAGGCCTGGCACAACGAGAAGGTCGACACCCTCTTCCCGCCCGTCCTCAAGGGCGACGGCGCCGGCCCCGGCGGCGCCGACCGCGTCTGGACCCGCATCGCCGTCGCCCCCGACACGAACTGCAGGTCCGCGCTCGACCCGCTGCTGCGCAAGGCACTCCAACCCGTGGGCTGCGAACGGCTGTTGCGCGCCACGTACACCGACGCCACCCGCAGCCACCTCACCACCGTCGGCATGCTCTTCACCAAGGCCGACGCCGCCTCCATGGGCGCCCTGCGCACCCGCTTCACCGAGGAGGGCCTCGACCGGCGCGACGACCTGATGCCCCGCCCGTACGCGAAGAAGGGCACCGTCGCCGCCGGGTTCGGGGACGAGCAGCGCGCCAGCTGGACGGTCTCGATCCTCACCGACGCCCCCGTCGTCGTGTACGCCGTGTCCGGCTTCGCCGACGGCCGCGAGGTCTCCGAGCCCGAGCCCGCCGCCGAGGCCATGAAGTCCGGCGCCACCAGCGCACCCGCCCAGTCCGGCCTCGGCCACGAGGCGAAGGGCCTCGCCGACCGGGTGGAGCGCACCCTGCGCAAGACCGTCACCGCGGCCACGGAGAAGCCCTCATGAGCACCGGTACGCAGCCCACCGCCCGGCGCATCGGCCCGCTCCGCAAGAGCGGCACCCTCATCGCCGCCGCCGCGCTCGCCCTGCTGCCCGCCGCCACCGCCCGCGCCGACGAGATCCGCACCCAGCAGTGGGGCCTCGCCGCCCTCAACACCGCCGAGGCCTGGCAGAGCACCCGCGGCGCGGGCATGACCGTCGCCGTCCTCGACACCGGCGTCGACGACCAGCACCCCGACCTCGCGGACAACGTCCTGCCCGGCAAGGACATGATCGGCTTCGGCGCCTCCCGCGGCGACCGCCCCTGGGCCCGGCACGGCACCGCCATGGCCGGCATCATCGCAGGTCACGGCCACGGCCCCGGAAACGACGAGGGCGTGCTCGGTATCGCCCCCGAGGCCAAGATCCTCCCGGTCCGGGTGATCCTGGAGGACGGTGACAAGTCCCGCAAGAAGGCCCGCTCCAGCCGCGCCGGCGCCCTCGCCGAAGGCATCCGCTGGGCCGCCGACAACGGCGCCGACGTCATCAACCTCTCCCTCGGCGACGACAGCGAGTCCGCCCACGCCGACCCGACCGAGGACGCGGCCGTCCAGTACGCCCTGAAGAAGGGCGTCGTCGTGGTCGCCTCCGCGGGCAACGGTGGCGAGAAGGGCGACCACATCTCCTACCCGGCGGCGTACCCCGGCGTCATCGCCGTCGCCGCCGTCGACCGGTACGGCGACCGCGCCCCGTTCTCCACCCGCCGCTGGTACGCGACCGTCAGCGCCCCCGGCAAGGACATCGTGATAGCCGACCCGGACCGCGAGTACTACCGCGGCTGGGGCACCAGCGCCGCCTCCGCCTTCGTCTCCGGCGCCGCCGCACTCGTCCGCGCCGCCCACCCGAACCTCCAACCCGCCCAGATCAAACGGCTGTTGGAGGACACCGCCCGCAACGCCCCCGACGGCGGCCGCGACGACTCCCGCGGCCACGGCCTGGTCGACCCCGCCGCCGCCATCGCCGAGGGCGGCGAGCTCAAGCCCGAGAAGCTCCGCCCCGCGGCGTACGGGGACAAGTTCTTCGGCCCCGGCCCGGACGCCGACCCCGACGACTCCACCGCGGCCTGGCTCGGCCCGCTCGCCGGCAGCCTCGGCGCGATCTGCCTGGTCGCGGCGGTCGTCCTGTGGCGCGGCCGCCCCCGCCCGTACTGAGCCCCCGCCCCCGACCACCACGGCCCGCCCGCGCACGCCCCCGGTAGGGTCGACGACCGTGGCGAACAAGAACATCCCGGACTCCGGCTACTCCGACGACGACGGCTCCGCCGACCCGAAGCTGAGCGCGGCCCTCGCCGCCTGGGCCGCCGAGCGCACCCCCGAGAACGGCCGCGCCGTCCTGGAGCACCTGCCCGGCACCCGCCTCCTCGTCCCCGTCGTCGCCGTGCTCGGCGAGGTCGAGACCGACGAGAACGGGCTTCGCCGCGAGAAGACCAGCGACATGGCCGTGCCGATCCTCAAGGCCGGCGACCGCAGCGCCCTGCCGGCCTTCACCTCCACCGAGGCCCTCGCCCTCTGGGACCCCGAGGCCCGCCCCGTCGCCGTACCCCTGCACCAGGCCCTGCAGGCCGCCGTGCACGAGAAGGCCGACACGATCGTCCTCGACGTCGCCGGGCCCGTGCCCTTCGAACTGCCCCGCCCCGCCCTGCTCGCCGTCGCCGAGGGCCGCACGACCACGGACCCGCTCGCCGACCCGGCCGTCACGGACGCGGTACGCGCGATCGTCGCCGCCGAGCCCGCCGTGCTCCGCGCCCACCTCGGCCCGGGCAGCGCCGACGGCACCCTCGCCCTCGTCCTCGGCCCCGACGCCGCCCCCGCCGAGGCCGCCCGCCGCGTCGCCGAGGCGCTTGCCGCCGACGAAACGCTGAGGGCCCGCCTGGTGCGCGGCCTCGACCTGGCACTCCTGCCCGCCGAGGCCACCCCGCCGGGCGAGCCCCTCTACGTACGCGCGTGAAGGCCGCGCGGGGATCCGGTCAGCCGAAGACCGGGCCGGTGTACTTCTCGCCCGGGCCCTGACCCGGCTCGTCCGCCACGATCGACGCCTCGCGGAACGCCAGCTGCAGCGACTTCAGGCCGTCCTTCAGAGGCGCGGCGTGGAAGGAGCTGATCTCCGTGGTGCTCGCGTCGAGCAGACCGGCCAGGGCGTGCACCAGCTTGCGGGCCTCGTCCAGGTCCTTGTGCGCGTCGCCGTCCTCGGTCAGGCCGAGCTTCACGGCGGCGGCGCTCATCAGGTTGACCGCGACCGTCACGATCACCTCGACCGCGGGAACCTCCGCGATGTCACGGGTCATGGCGTCGAAGTCGGCGGAGGTCTCTTCGCCGGGGGCGGGGGTCGCGTCGCTCATGGCTTTGCTTCTACTTCCTGGCTGCTGCTTGAGGGGTCCGGCGTGCGCCGGGGCCGCACCAGCCTAGGCCCCGGACATCGGCGTGGCTGCCGCGCCCCCGAACGCTGGTATGCTGGGGAACCGACCGGCCGGACACGACTGACCAAAATCATTCGCACCGGCCCACAAGTGGAGGCTCCGATCTCCCACCTGGCCGCCCTCAGGGCGGCGGGTCACCGGTCCGACGGCCACCCCGAGTGGCGGTCATCTGCGCCCCGCGTACGACGCGGCGGTGCTCCGGTAAGTGATGGAGCCCCGCATGTGATCGTCTCCGGGGCATTTTTCGTGCGCCGGCGCGGTTAGGTCTTACGAAAAGAGACGTTACGCGGCAGTCCGCCAGGCCGTCGCGTGGTGCTACCGAGGAGGATCCATCAGCGCCGAGCCCCGCATCAACGACCGGATTCGCGTTCCCGAGGTGCGACTTGTCGGTCCCAGCGGCGAGCAGGTCGGGATTGTTCCGCTTGCCAAGGCCCTGGAGCTTGCGCAGGAGTACGACCTCGACCTCGTCGAGGTCGCGGCGAACGCCCGTCCGCCCGTGTGCAAGCTCATGGACTACGGGAAGTTCAAGTACGAGTCGGCCATGAAGGCCCGTGAGGCGCGCAAGAACCAGGCGCACACGGTCATCAAGGAGATGAAGCTCCGGCCGAAGATCGACCCGCACGACTATGACACCAAGAAGGGTCACGTCGTCCGGTTCCTCAAGCAGGGCGACAAGGTCAAGATCACGATCATGTTCCGTGGTCGCGAGCAGTCCCGGCCGGAGCTCGGCTACCGACTGCTGCAGCGCCTCGCGGAGGACGTCCAGGACCTCGGGTTCATCGAGTCGAACCCGAAGCAGGACGGCCGCAACATGATCATGGTCCTCGGTCCGCACAAGAAGAAGACCGAGGCGATGGCCGAGGCCCGTGAAGCCCAGGCCGCCCGCAAGGCGGACGCGCCGGGCACCACGACCCGGCGGGACCGTGCCGCGGACGAGCAGTCCGCCGAGCAGTCCGCTGAGGAACCCGCCGAGGCCTGATCCGAGGCCCCCGGGGTGAAAACCCCAGGCTCCGGATGCAACCGATACAACTGACGCTCCCGCCGGCCCGACCGGGTTCGGTGGGAGCGCCACTGACGAGGAGAGAACGGCGCTATGCCGAAGAACAAGTCGCACAGCGGTGCCAGCAAGCGCTTCAAGGTCACCGGCTCCGGCAAGGTGCTCCGTGAGCGCGCCGGCAAGCGCCACCTGCTCGAGCACAAGTCGTCCCGCGTGACGCGTCGCCTCACCGGCAACGCCGAGATGGCCCCGGGCGACGCCGCGAAGATCAAGAAGCTTCTCGGCAAGTGACGTCGCGGCCCCCGCACCAGGGGGCCGGACGCCTGGACCGGGACCCATTCGACACCGGGCCGTGTGAACACAACCACGGCCCCGCTACAAGGAGTTAACAAGTGGCACGCGTCAAGCGCGCAGTCAACGCGCACAAGAAGCGTCGGGCGATCCTCGAGCAGGCCAGCGGCTACCGCGGTCAGCGTTCGCGGCTGTACCGCAAGGCGAAGGAGCAGGTCACCCACTCCCTCGTCTACAACTACAACGACCGCAAGAAGCGCAAGGGCGACTTCCGTCAGCTGTGGATCCAGCGCATCAACGCCGCTGCCCGCGCCAACGGCATCACCTACAACCGCTTCATCCAGGGTCTGAAGGCCGCCAACATCGAGGTGGACCGCAAGATGCTGGCCGAGCTCGCGGTCAACGACAGCAACGCGTTCGCCGCGCTGGTCGAGGTCGCGCAGAAGGCGCTGCCGAGCGACGTCAACGCTCCCAAGGCTGCCGCCTGAGTTTCGGGTTGAGCTGAGCCTCGTCGGACCCGCAGACCCCTACCGGTCTGCGGGTCCGACTGCGTCCGGCTCCCCGTCCGCCGTCGACTGTCGTCTGCCGCCTGCCGCTTCGTCGTGGCCGTTCGCGCAGTTCCCCGCGCCCCTGAAAGCAGGGGCCCAGCCTGTAGCTCAAGGTGAATACATGGGTGCCGTACCCGAGTTGATCTCCCCCCGTTCCCCGCGCGTGAGTGCCGCGCGGCGGCTCGCCAAGCGGAACTTCCGCGGCAAGGAGCGGCTGTTCCTCGCCGAAGGGCCGCAGGCCGTACGGGAAGCCGCCGGGCACCGCGGCGACGCCGGGGCGACCCTCGTCGAGCTGTTCACCACCGTCGACGCCGCCGAGCGGTACGCGGACATCGTCGGGGCCGCGCGCGACGGCGGCGCCCGGGTGCACCTCGCCGACGAGGCCGTGATCGCCGACATCTCCACCACCGTCACGCCCCAGGGCCTGGTCGGCGTCTGCCGGTTCCTGGACAAGCCGTTCGCGGAGGTCCTCGCCGCCCGGCCCAAGCTCGTCGCCGTACTCGCCCACGTACGCGACCCCGGGAACGCCGGGACCGTGCTGCGGTGCGCCGATGCCGCCGGGGCCGACGCCGTGGTGTTCACCGACGCCTCCGTCGACCTCTACAACCCCAAGGCCGTACGCGCCTCCGTCGGGTCGCACTTCCATCTGCCGGTGGCCGTCGGCGTGCCCGTCGAAGAAGCCGTGACCGGCCTGCGGGAAGCCGGAGTCCGGGTGCTCGCCGCCGACGGGGCCGGGGACCGGGACCTCGACGACGAACTCGACCACGGCACCATGGGCACCCCGACCGCCTGGGTCTTCGGCAACGAGGCCTGGGGGCTGCCGGAGGAGACCCGCGCACTCGCCGACGAGGTGGTGCGCGTGCCCATCCACGGCCGCGCCGAGAGCCTCAACCTCGCCACGGCCGCCGCCGTGTGCCTCTACGCCTCCGCGCGCGCCCAGCGCACCGGGAACCCCCGCTGATGGGGTCCGCTCCGTTACCCCGAGCTAGTAGGGTGACGGGCTCGGGGGCCCGGGTGCAGGCAGCGCCGCACCGGGAGACCCCAGCCCAATCGAGAGGTGGGGTACGGGGATGAGCGTCGGCACCAGCAGGACCGGGGGAGTGCGTGGCTCCGCCGTACGCCCCGCCGTGTCCGGCACAGCCGCCCGCGACCCGGACGAGCTCGGCATCGACCCGGACGCCCTGCCGGACGGACTGGTCGTCGCCGACGAGTCCGGGCACGTCGTCTGCTTCAACGCCGCCGCCGCACGCATCACCGCGGTCAGCGCCGCCGACGCCATCGGGACGCCCATCGAGCGGGCCCTGCCCCTGGAGGACCTCGAAGGCCGGCGCTGGTGGCAGCTGACCGATCCGTACGGCGGGCTCGCCACCCGGACCGGGCAGCCCGAGCGGAACCTGCTGCTGCCCGGCGGTCGCGAAGTCCTCGTCACCGCCCGGTACGTGCGCACCCGGCCGACCGGGCCCGTGCGCC
The DNA here is from genome assembly GCF_046098215.1 of Streptomyces sp. Da 82-17. Classification (NCBI taxonomy): domain Bacteria; kingdom Bacillati; phylum Actinomycetota; class Actinomycetes; order Kitasatosporales; family Streptomycetaceae; genus Streptomyces; species Streptomyces sp. Da 82-17. Next base: position 241,121 of record NZ_JBJURH010000003.1, on the reverse strand, counting down.
GGCTCGTCGTCTCCCTGCGGGACACCGAGGCGCGGCGGCGCACCGAGCGCAGCCACGCCGAGCTGATCGCCACCGTCGCGCACGAGCTGCGCTCGCCGCTGACCTCCGTGAAGGGGTTCACGGCGACGCTGCTCGCCAAGTGGGAGCGGTTCACCGACGACCAGAAGAAGCTGATGCTGGAGACCGTCGACGCCGACGCCAACCGCGTCACCCGGCTCATCGCCGAGCTCCTCGACATCTCCCGGATCGACTCCGGGCGCCTCGAAGTGCGCCGCCAGCCCGTCGACATAGGCGCCGCCGTCGGCCGGCACGTGCAGGCCCACGTCGCCGCCGGCAGCCCCGCCGACCGCTTCCTCGTCCGCGTCCGGCACCCGCTGCCCGACCTGTGGGCCGACCCCGACAAGATCGACCAGGTGCTCAGCAACCTCCTGGAAAACGCGGTGCGCCACGGCGAGGGAACCGTCACCATTGACGTCGAGCCCGCCGACTCGGCCGGCACGACCGTCACCGTCAGCGACGAGGGCCCAGGCATCCCGGAGGAATCCATGAACCGCGTCTTCACCCGCTTCTGGCGGGGCAGCAAGCGCGGCGGCACCGGACTCGGGCTGTACATCGTGAAGGGCATCGTCGAGGCGCACGGCGGGACGATCACCGTCGGCCGCGGCCCCGCGGGCGGCGCCGAGTTCCGATTTACGTTGCCCGTGGCGGCACCGGCGTATCTCACCAGCTGAGCACCGGCACCCACGGGCGTCTGCACACCCCTCACCCCCGTTAGACTCGGCCTTTGGCACATTGCGTCTCGAATCAAGGGGCGGCTCGTCATCGAGGCCGGTACGAGTCGTGGACGGGGCCATCCGCCAGCCAATCGGAAGCACGGGAAGAGATGTCGGCACCCAATAAGTCGTACGACCCTGTTGAGGTCGAGGCCCTGAAACCGGAAGAGATCGAGCGGATGCAGGGCGAGGCGCTCGACGCCTTCGCCGTGGCCGCTGACCTCGAGCAGCTGCAGGCCGCCAAGGTCGCGCACACCGGTCCCAGCTCCCCGCTCTCGCTCGCCAACCGCGAGATCGGCGCCCTGCCGCCGCACGCCAAGGCCGAGGCCGGCAAGCGCGTCGGCATGGCCCGCGGCGCGGTCAACAAGGCGCTCGCCGCCCGCCAGGCCGAACTCGAGGCCGAGCGGGACGCCCGCGTGCTCGTCGAGGAGGCCGTGGACGTCACGCTGCCCTACGACCGCGCGCAGGCCGGCGCCCGCCACCCGCTCACCACGATCATGGAGCGCGTCGCCGACGTCTTCGTGTCGATGGGGTACGAGATCGCGGAGGGCCCCGAGGCCGAGGCCGAGTGGTTCAACTTCGACGCCCTGAACTTCGTGCCGGACCACCCGGCCCGGCAGATGCAGGACACCTTCTTCGTCCAGGGCCCGGAGGGCACGAAGGGCGACGAGTCCGGCGTGGTCCTGCGTACGCACACCTCGCCCGTGCAGGCCCGCGCGCTGCTCGACCGCGAGCCGCCGGTCTACATCGTCTGCCCCGGCCGCGTGTACCGCACGGACGAGCTCGACGCCACGCACACCCCGGTCTTCCACCAGATCGAGCTGCTCGCCGTCGACGAGGGCCTCACCATGGCCGACCTCAAGGGCACCCTCGACCACATGGTCAAGGCGCTCTTCGGCCCGGACATGAAGACCCGGCTCCGCCCCAACTACTTCCCGTTCACCGAGCCGTCCGCCGAGATGGACATGGTGTGCTACGTGTGCCGGGGCGAGTCCGTGGGCAACCCGGACCGGCCGTGCCGCACCTGCGGCAGCGAGGGCTGGATCGAGCTGGGCGGCTGCGGCATGGTCAACCCGCGCGTGCTGACCGCGTGCGGCGTCGACCCCGAGAAGTACAGCGGATTCGCCTTCGGGTTCGGCATCGAGCGGATGCTGATGTTCCGCCACAACGTCGAAGACATGCGAGACATGGTCGAGGGTGACGTCCGGTTCACCCGGCCGTTCGGGATGGAGATCTGATGCGGGTCCCGCTTTCTTGGCTGCGGGAGTACGTCGACCTGCCGGCCGGCGAGTCCGGCCGCGACGTACAGGAGAAGCTCGTCGGAGTCGGCCTCGAGGTCGAGACCGTCGAGCAGTTGGGCGCCGACCTCAAGGGTCCGCTGGTCGTCGGCCAGGTGCTCACCATCGAGGAGCTGGAGGGCTTCAAGAAGCCGATCCGCTTCTGCACCGTCGACGTCGGCCAGGCCAACGGCACCGGTGAGCCGCAGGAGATCGTCTGCGGCGCCCGGAACTTCGCCGTCGGCGACAAGGTCGTCGTGGTCCTGCCCGGCGCCGTCCTGCCCGGCGGCTTCGCGATCTCCGCGCGCAAGACGTACGGCAAGAAGTCGCACGGCATGATCTGCTCCGGCGACGAGCTGGGCATGGGCGACGACGGCTCCGGCGGCATCATCGTGCTCCCGCCCGAGCACGAGGTCGGCACCGACGCGATCGAGCTGCTCGAACTGGTCGACGAGGTCCTGGACATCGCCGTCACGCCCGACCGCGGCTACTGCCTGTCGATGCGCGGCGTCGCCCGCGAGACCGCCACCGCGTACGGGCTGCCGCTGCGCGACCCGGCACTCATCGACGTGCCCGCGCCGAACGCGCACGGCTACCCGGTCAAGGTCTCCGACCCGGCCGGCTGCGACCGCTTCACGGCCCGCACCGTCACCGGCCTCAACCCCGAGGCGCACTCCCCGATCTGGCTCAAGCGACGCCTGCAGAAGGCCGGCATGCGCCCGATCTCGCTCGCCGTCGACATCACCAACTACGTGATGCTGGAGCTCGGCCAGCCGCTGCACGCCTACGACCGTTCCCTGGTCGAGGGCACCATCGGCGTGCGCCGTGCCGAGCAGGGCGAGAAGATCACCACGCTCGACGGCGCCAAGCGCGTCCTCGACGCCGAGGACCTGGTCATCACCGACGACCGCGGCCCGATCGGCCTCGCCGGCGTCATGGGCGGCGCCCACACCGAGATCGCCGACGCCGCGCCCGACCCGGAGACGGGCGAGGTCAAGGGCACCACGGACGTCGTGATCGAGGCCGCGCACTTCGACCAGCTGGCGATCGCGCGCACCTCCCGGCGGCACAAGCTGTCCTCCGAGGCGTCCCGCCGCTTCGAGCGCGGCGTCGACCCGGAGGCCACGTCCGCCGCGGCCCAGCGCACCGTCGACCTCCTCGTGCTGCTCGCGGGCGGCACCGCCGAGGCCGGCGTCACCGAGGTCATCGCGCCGAGCGCCCCGCGCACCATCACCATCCCGGCCGACCACCCGGACAAGGTCGCGGGCGTCGCGTACGGCCGGGAGACCGTCGTACGACGGCTGCAGCAGGTCGGCTGCGACGTGTACGGGCAGGACTCGCTGACCGTCACCGTGCCGTCCTGGCGGCCCGACCTGACGGACCCGAACGACCTGGCCGAAGAGGTCATCCGCCTGGAGGGGTACGAGAACCTGCCCTCCACGCTGCCCTCGCCGCCCGCCGGGCTCGGCCTGACCGAGCGGCAGCGCACGCACCGCCGCGTCGGCCGCGCCCTGGCCGGCGCCGGGTACGTGGAGGCGCTGAGCTACCCGTTCATCGGCGAGCAGGTCTTCGACGAGCTGCTCCTGGAGGCGGACGACCCGAACCGCCGCGTCGTGAAGCTGGTCAACCCGCTCTCCGACGAGGAGCCCGCGCTCCGTACGACGCTGCTGCCCGGCCTGCTCGCCGCGCTGCGCCGCAACGACAGCCGCGGCAGCCACGACCTGGCTCTCTTCGAGACCGGCACCGTCTTCCACCCCCGCGAGGAGCAGCGCACCGCGGTGCGTCTCCCGGTGGACCGGCGCCCGACCGAGGAGGAGCTGGCGGGCCTGGACGCGGCGCTGCCGTACCAGTGGCGGAACGTCGCGGTCGTCCTCACCGGCGCCCGTGAGCAGGCCGGCTGGTGGGGCAAGGGCCGCCCGGCCGACTGGGCGGACGCCGTCGAGGCCGCCCGTGTCGTGGCCCGCGAGACCGGCGTCGAGCTCACCGTCCGCCAGGGCCAGTACGGTCCGTGGCACCCCGGCCGCTGCGCCGAGCTGGTGATCGAGGCCGACGGCGCGGAGAAGGTCGTCGGGTACGCGGGCGAGCTGCACCCGCGCGTCATCAAGGCCCTGGGCCTGCCCGCGCGGACCTGCGCGATGGAGCTGGAGCTGGACGCGCTCGTCACCGACGAGGTGCTGCAGGCGCCGCGGATCTCCACGTTCCCGGTGGCCACGCAGGACGTCGCCCTGGTCGTCGACGCGGACGTGCCGTCCGTCGAGGTCGAGCGCGCGCTGCGCGAGGGTGCGGGCGAACTGCTCGAGTCCCTGCGCCTGTTCGACGTGTTCACCGGCGAGCAGCTCGGCGAGGGCAAGAAGTCCCTCGCGTACGCGCTGCGCTTCCGGGCCGCCGACCGGACGCTGACCGTCGACGAGGCCAGCGCCGCCCGGGACGCCGCCGCGGCCCTCGCGGGCGAGCGCACGGGCGCGGTGGTGCGCGGCGCGTGAGCCGTGTCGTGGCGATGTCCTAGCGACACCGACCGAGCGCTCGCAAGGGCGCAACGTCCCTGATGAGGGGCGCATCCGGGAGACCGGGTGCGCCCCTCACTCGTTCGGGTGGCAAAGGCCGGGATCCATTCCGGGGCGTGCGGCTATGTCGACAAAATCAACGCGGCCGTCAGGGCCGGCCCGCGTGTCGATCAAGGCCCTGGGGAGGCCGCTGCGCATCGTCCAGGGGCCCGAGGAGGCCACGGCATGATCCGTATCAAGGCCGGTGGCCGGGTGGCCGCCTTCGCTCTGCCCGCGACCTGGGGCGCCGTCGCCGTCACGTACAAGTTCGTCTGCCCGCTCGCCCAGCAGGACGGGCTCGGGGCGCGGATCGCGTCGAGTGCGCTGTTCTTCGCGGTGGGCACGGGGCTGATAGCGGGCGTACGGCGGGCCCTGCTGCGGGAGTTGGCGCAGGTGCGGGAGATCGCGCGGGCCGCGCAGCGGGCGCTGCTCAGACCGCTGCCGCCCCGGATCGACGGCCTCGCGGTGGCCGCCGGACAGCTCTCGGCGCACCGGGGCGCGGACGTCGGCGGCGACCTGTACGAGGCGGTCGCCACGGACCACGGGGTGCGGGTGGTGATGGGCGACGTGCGCGGGCACGGGCTCGCCCCGATCGGCACGGTCGCGGCGGTGCTCGGCTCGTTCCGGGAGGCGGCGCACGACGAGGGCGAACTCGCGGGCGTGCTGCGGCGGTTGGAGCGCGCGCTCGGCCGGCACGTCGGCGCGGGGGAGGGCGCGGACGGCGAGGAGTTCGTGACCGTACTGCTTCTGGAGATCCGGGTGGACGGCTCGGTGTTCGCGCTCAACTGCGGGCACCCGTGGCCGTACCGGCTCGGCCGCGGGCCGCATGCGGGGGCGGGCGGGGCCGGGGTGGAGCGGGTGCCGGGAGGGGAGCCGCTGCCGCCGCTCGGGCCGTTCCCGCTGCCGGAGGTGCTGCCCGCCCGGTACTGCGGGCGCATCCTGCCCGGCGAAGTGCTGTTGCTGCACACCGACGGGGTGGAGGACGCGCGGGACACGGCCGGCCGGTTCTTCCCGCTCGACCGGGCCCTCGCCGAGGCGGCCGGTGCGCGCACGCCCGACCCGGACGCGCTCGTCGGCGCGCTGCAGGGCGCACTGCAACGGCACACGCGCGGGCGCTCAGGCGACGACATGGCCCTCCTCGCGCTGCGCAACGACCGGCACCGGGTGCCGCAGCAGGGCGCTGCGGTGTCCGTCAAGTTCCGGGCGCCGACCAGCAGTTGACGGTGCGAGCGGCCCCACGGTGCGGGGAGCTGCGACGCGCCGTCCGCCGGACCGCGGACGTACCTGGCAGACGGTCCGACGGGCGACGCGTGTGGGTGGGCCGCCGCATTGTCGAGGGGGAGCCGGCGGCCCGGCCTCTCTGGCTCGGCCAGAGATCCGGCCCAGGGGAGCCGGACGAAGCACAGTCAACCGAGCCCGGGGCACCGAGGGCAGAGTACGTACCGCCCCGATCCGGGCACTTGGTTCACACCCCGTGTGAACCGGGCTCAACTACCCTGAACACACGGACGATTGAGCCGTGACGCTGCCCGGAGGGCGAGAGGCGAGATGCAGCCCAACACTCTGCTCGACGCGATCCTCGACGAGGCCGGAATCTCCCACGCGGGACTGGCCGCCCACGTCAACCAGGCGGGCAAGGCCAGAGGCCTCGCCCTGCGGTACGAACACACCGCCGTGGCCCGCTGGTTGAAGGGCCAGCGCCCGCGCGGCCAGGTGCCCGACCTGATCTGCGAGGTGCTCGCCGCCCGCCTGCACCGCAGCGTCACGCTCGACGACATCGGCCTCGGCGTGCCCGGCGGCCCGGCCGATCCGCACGGCTCCGGCGGCGGCACGCTGTCCGGCTTCGTGGAGCGGGCCACGGCGCTGTGGCGCTCCGACGAGCAGCAGCGCCCGCACATACTGGGCGCCCCCGCCGTGACCGGAACCCCCGCCGTGATGCCCGTCTGGGAGTGGGAGAACCCGCCGGAGGACGTGGACGTGTCCCGGGGCGGGCGGCACCGGGTGAGCATGACCGACATCGAGATGCTGCGCTCCGCGCGGGCGCACTACGAGCAGATGTACCGCAAGACCGGCGGCGTCGCGACCCGCGCCCGGATCGTCGGCTTCCTCAACGCCGAGGCAGCCCCGCTGCTCCGCGGCTGCTACACCGACGCCACCGGACGCCAACTGCACCGCGCCACCGGCGGGTTGGTGGCCGTCGCCGGGATCTGCGCGTACGACTCGGACGCGCACGGCCTCGCGCAGCGCTACTTCCACCAGGCGCTGCGGCTGGCCAAGGCCAGCGGGGACCGGGGGCTCGGGGCGTACGTGATAGCGCTGCTCGTCAACCAGTCGCTGTACATGCGGGAGTTCCGGCAGGCCGTCGCGTTCGCGGAGGCGGCCCTGCGCGCGGCGGGCCCGCACATCACGCCCGCGCTCGCCGCCGACCTGTACGCGATGCAGGCCAAGGCGTACGCGCACCTCGGCGACGGCGGCAGCGCGCTGGCCTGCATCCGCCGCGCCGAGTCCGCGGCCGACCGCATCCACCGCGGCCGCGAGCCGGACGAGACGGGGTACGTGCAGCCGGGCCTGGTCAACGTCCAGGTCGCGGAAGCCCTGCTGAGCCTCGGTGATCTGCCGGCGGCGCGGGAGCACTCCACGGCCGCCGTGGACACCCCGGCCCACGACCGCGGCCGGGTGCACCGGCTCGCGGTGCTCACCCAGATCGAGCTGCGCCAGGGCGACGCGGACAAGGCGGTGGCGACGGCCGTGCAGATGGCTGAGCAGGCGCGGGGCATGGAGTCGCAGCGGCTGCGGGACCGGCTGCGCGCGGTCCGCGAGCACCTCGTACGCAACGGCTGCCGCGGCACGGCGGAGGCGGCGGCGCTGATCGACGGGGCGCTGCGGGTGCCGCTGTAGGGCCCGCGCGGCTCCCGAACTCCCGTCCGCTGCTGCGATATTGCCACTACTTCGGCGGAAGGTGGCAGAACCGTGCAGTGGACGAACATGAAAGAACAAACCGTGTACGAGAACCGCTGGTTCCAGGTCAACCTCGCGGACGTCGCGTTGCCCGACGGCCGGCATCTCGACCACTTCCTGATCCGCATGCGGCCGGTCGCAGTGGCCACGGTGGTCAACGGGGCGAACGAGGTCCTGCTGCTGTGGCGGCACCGCTTCATCACAGACAGCTGGGGCTGGGAACTGCCCGCGGGCGTCGTCGAGGACGGCGAGGACGTCGCGGTCGCGGCCGCGCGGGAGCTGGAGGAGGAGACCGGCTGGCGGCCAGGGCCGATGCGGCACCTGATGAGCGTGGAGCCGTCCAACGGCCTGACCGACGCCGTGCACCACGTCTACTGGTCGGACGAGGCCGCGTACACCGGGCCCCCGCAGGACGCGTTCGAGTCGTCACGGCGGGAGTGGGTCCACCTGAAGGTGGTGCCGGACCTGATCGCCCGGGGGGAGGTGCCGGGGGCGAACATGGTGGCGGCGTTGCTGATGCTGCATCAACTCCGGTTGGGGTAGGGCGGGTTGCCGTGCCGTCGACTCGGGCGCCGCCCCTGCTTCGCCCTGCGGGCTCTATCAGTTCCCCTCCCCACCCCTTCCCGAAAGCCTCCGGCGGTGTTCGTTCGTCTGCTGCGCCGTCGTGGCTGGTCGCGCAGTTCCCCGCGCCCCTGAAAACAGCCCCTCCGGCGTTTGAGGAGCGGGTGTCCGGGGGCTGGCCCCCGTGCCGACGGCAGTCTTTCGGGAAGGGGCGGGGAGGGGATCGAAAACCGCGTCTCAGTGGCCCACCGCCTGCCAGATCGCCACCGCCAGCGCGCCCAAGGCCGCCAGGACGGCAAGCGCAGGCAGGGGCCAGCGGGTGCGTTCCAGGGCGGCGACGCGTGCGCTCAGGTCGTCCAGGTCCTTGCCGCACTGCTCGTCGCGCTGGGTCAACAGGGCGAGCTTTCCGTCCACTTGGGCGAGACCCACGTCGATCGAGCGTCGTAACTCCGCGTGTTCCTCCGGGACCACGCTCTGCTCGGGGTCGGTGGTCACGACTGCGCTCCTCTCCGGCCGGGAATCCGGCGTCGATTCACCTTCGGTTCGCATCCCCCTGACGCGCACGCACAGTCAATACGGCTGGTCGTCGTGGCGGAAGCGGGTGCGCACGGCATATGCGGGCCCGTGGCGCACACCCTGTGTGAAGCGCGAGGGCCCGGCACGCGGGAAGCGGTGCCGGGCCCTTCGGAGACGGCCCGTTCTGGCCGGATCGATACGCAGCGTGGCTGGAAAGCCCTGGGATCAGTACGCGATCAGTACGTGATCAGTACGCGATCAGTGCGCGATCAGTACGTGTAGAAGCCCGAGCTCGTCTTCCGGCCGAGGCGGCCCGCGTCGACCATGCGCTGCAGCAGCGGGGGAGCGGCGTACAGCGGCTCCTTGTACTCGGCGTACATCGAGTCGGCGACCGAGGCGACCGTGTCCAGGCCGATCAGGTCGGCCAGCTTCAGCGGGCCCATCGGGTGGGCGCAGCCGAGCTCCATGCCGTTGTCGATGTCCTCGCGCGAGGCGATGCCCGACTCGAACATCCGGATCGCGGAGAGCAGATACGGGATGAGCAGGGCGTTGACGACGAAGCCCGAGCGGTCCTGCGCACGGATCGCGTGCTTGCCGAGGATCTTCTCGACGGCGGCCTCGGCGCGGCTGATCGTGCCCTCGGACGTGGTGAGCGCGGGGATCAGCTCGACCAGCTGCTGCACCGGCGCCGGGTTGAAGAAGTGGATGCCGATGACCTGGTCCGGGCGGGAGGTCGCGACGGCCAGCTTGACCAGCGGGATCGACGAGGTGTTGGAGGCGAGGATCGCGTCCGGGCGGGTCACCACCTGGTCGAGGACCTGGAAGATCTCGGTCTTGATCGCCTCGTTCTCGACGACGGCCTCGATCACCAGGTCACGGTCGGCGAACTCGCCGAGGTCGGTGGTGAAGGTGAGCCGCGCCAGCGTCTCGTCCCGCTCCTCCTCCGTGATCTTCCCGCGCTCGGCGGCCTTCGCGAGCGAATTGTACAGCCGCGTGCGGCCGATCTCCAGGGCTTCGCCGGTGGTCTCCGCGACCTTGACCTCGAGTCCCGAGCGCGCGCACACCTCCGCGATGCCCGCGCCCATCTGGCCACAGCCCACTACTCCGACGCGTGCGATATCGCCCATAAGGTCGGTCACCTTGTGCCTTTCACTGTTCTTCGGCCCGGCAGCGACGCCGTTGTACAGCGCCGGCCTCGGTCCCGACGTTACTCCGCGCCTCCTGGTGCCCCGTGGGGCGGGGCGGGCATCCTGTCCGTTCACACATGGACATCGGTCGCAGGCGGAGGCATTCGGTGCGAATCTCTCGCAGGGCGTTCGGAGCGGCGGCAGTGGCGCTGGTCACACAGGCCGCGATGGTCTCGGAGGCGGTGGCGCGGGCCGGCCGGCCCACGGAAACGGCAGGCTTACGGGGCGGCGGGGACGGAGGGGACGCGGGGCGCGGCGACCTTCGCGGGATGTGGCTGGCCAGCGTCGCCAACCGGGACTGGCCGTCCAGGCCGGGCCTGAGCGCGGCCGAGCAGCGGGCCGAGCTGATCGCCTATCTCGACGGGGCGGTGCGGCGGCGGCTGAACGCGGTGGTGTTCCAGGTCCGGCCGTCGGCGGACGCGCTGTGGCCGTCCCCGTACGAGCCGTGGTCGGTGTATCTGACCGGGGTGCAGGGGCGGGACCCGGGCTGGGACCCGCTGGGCACGGCCGTGGTGGAGGCGCACCGGCGGGGCCTCGAACTGCACGCCTGGTTCAACCCGTACCGCGTGGCCACGCACACCGACGTGACGAAGCTGACGCCCGGGCATCCGGCGCGGGTGCACCCGGACTGGGTCGTGCCGTACGGCGGGAAGCTGTACTACAACCCGGGGCTGCCGGAGGTCCGGCGGTTCGTGCAGGACGCGATGCTGGACGCGGTCCGCCGCTATCCCGTGGACGCGGTGCACTGGGACGACTACTTCTACCCGTATCCGGTCGCGGGCCAGGTCTTCGACGACGACGCCGCGTACGCGCGCTACGGCGGCGGCTTCCCGGACCGGGCGAGCTGGCGGCGGCACAACACGGACCGGCTGGTGCGGGAGATGTCCGAGCGGATTCCGCGGGTGCGGCGGGGCGTGCGGTTCGGGATCAGCCCGTTCGGCGTGTGGCGCAACCGCAGCACGGACCCGCTGGGCTCGGACACGGCGGCGGGGGTGCAGACGTACGACGACCTGTACGCGGACACCCGGGGCTGGGTGCGCCGCGGCTGGCTGGACTACGTCGTGCCGCAGCTGTACTGGAACATCGGCTTCCAGGCCGCGGACTACGCGAAGCTGCTGCCCTGGTGGGCGGGCGTGGTGCGGGACACCGGAGTGCGGCTCCACCTGGGCGAGGCGCTGTACAAGCAGGGCGATCCGGCGCAGCCCGCCCCCTGGCAGGACCCGGGGGAGCTGTCCCGCCATCTGGCGTTCGCGAGCGGGTACCGCGAGGCGCGCGGCCACGTCTTCTTCTCGGGGAAGGAGGTCGTGACCGATCCGTTCGGTGCCATGGCCCGCGTGGTGGCCGACCACTACGAGCGGAGCTGACCCCGCGACGGGCGGCCCCGGCACCCCGGCGCCGCCCCCGCGTCACGTCTGTTCGGTGCTGCGTTACGCCTGTTCCCGGTGGCGTACGACGGTGTCGGGGCCGGGCGAGAGCACTGCCTCGTGTCCGTCGTCGAACTTGACGCGGTACGGGGGTTCGCCCTTGTCGCCGAGCACTTCGACGACCTCTGCCTCGTGGTCGTGCTGGCCGACGATCCTGCCGTGCACCAGGAGCGTGTCGCCCACACTTGCCTGCATCGGAGGTGACCTCCCTGTCGCCTAGGAGGGGCGCCCGCCGCCCTGCCCGGCCGGCCGGGAACGGTGGGCGGTCCGTGGCCGTAAGTCTACGGCGGGGGGTGCGGTTCGGGCGCGGCGACGAGGGCGGCCGGGTGGCCTCGCCGTACGCGGGGTACGGGCCGTTCAGCCCCGGGAGCGCTGGGTGACCGCGATGCAGACGAGCACGGCCACGGCGGTGACGGGCGCGGCCCACGGCATGTGCTCGCCGAGCAGCAGCACGGACCAGACGAGCGTCAACAGCGGCTGGGCGAGCTGGAGTTGGCTGGCCTTGGGGATGCCGATGGCGGCCATGCCCCGGTACCAGACGATCAGGCCGACCCACTGCGAGCCGACCGCGAGCCAGGCCAGCCCGGCGACGCTGCGCGCGGTCAGGTGGACGGGCTCGTACCCGACGGCGATCCAGGCGCCGACGGCGGCGAGCGGCAGGCACAGCACGAGGGCCCAGCCGATGACGTGCCAGCCGGGCATGACGCGCGCGAGCCGCCCGCCCTCGGTGTAGCCGGCCGCGCAGATCAGCAGCGCGGCGAAGAGGTACAGGTCGGCGGTGGTGAGAGCGCCGCCGCTCTGCTGCACCGTGAACGCGATCACGGCGGCGGCCCCGGCGAGCGCGGCCGTCCAGAAGGTGCGCGAGGGCCGGGCGCCGGTGCGCAGCGCCGAGAACAGCGCGGTGGTCAGCGGCAGCAGGCCGACGACGACGGCGGCGTGCGCGGTCGTCGACGTCTGCAGGGCGAGCGTGGTCAGCAGCGGGAACCCGAGGACCACTCCGGCCGCGACGACCGCGAGCCCGGCCCAGTGGCGGCGCTCGGGCAGTCGTACGCGCAGGGCGAGCAGGCAGCCGCCCGCGAGCAGCCCGGCGAGGACCATGCGGACGGCGACGAGGGTCCAGGGCCCGAGGCCTTCGAGGGCCCAGACGGTGCCGGGGAAGGTCAGCGAGAACGCGGTGACGCCGAGCGCGGCGAGGAGGGTGCCGCCGGTGTTGCCTCCGCGCGGGGTGCCTGCCGTGGCGCCTCGGCTCGTCGTCTCCGTACCGACTGCTATCCGGCTCGGGGGAGTAGCGCTATCCTGTGCTGTCATGCAACAGCGTAGCAGCGTAGGTGACTTGGCAAAACTGCTCCGGGACGAGGTGAAGCGCTACTCGCCCGGTGGGAAGCTGCCGTCGAGTCGCGCGCTGGTCGAGCGCTACCGGGTCAGCCCGGTGACCGTCTCGCGCGCCCTCGCCCAGCTCGCCGCCGAGGGCCTGGTCGTGACCCGTCCCGGCGCGGGCGCCTTCCGGGCGGAGCCGCGTACCGTCGAGGCGCCCGCCGGGGACACCTCGTGGCAGCAGCTCACGCTGAGTGCGGCAGCGGCGGCCGAGACGGTGCCGCGCAGCGTCGACGCGAGCGGGGTGCTCGCGAGCCTGGCCGCGCCGCCGTCCGGCGTCATCGAGTTCAACACCGGCTATCTGCACCCGGCCCTCCAGCCCGAGCGGGCCCTCGCGGCGGCCCTCACCCGCGCGGCCCGCCGCCCCGGCGCGTGGGCCAGGCCGCCGCTCGACGGCATCCCGGAGCTGCGCGAGTGGTTCGCGCGCGGCTGCGGCGGCGCCATCACCGCGTCCGAGGTGCTGATCACGGCGGGCGGCCAGTCCGCGCTCACCACCGCGCTGCGCGCCCTCGCCCCGCCCGGCGCGCCCGTACTCGTCGAATCGCCCACGTACCCCGGCATGTTGGCGATCGCGCGGGCCGCCGGGCTGCGGCCCGTGCCGGTGCCGGTCGACACCGACGGGGTGCGGCCCGAGCTGCTCGCCGCCGCGTTCGAGGCGACCGGGGCGCGGGTGTTCGTCTGCCAGCCGTTGTTCCAGAACCCGACGGGCGCGGTGCTCGCCGCGCACCGGCGGGGCGAGGTGCTGCGGATCGCGCGCGAGGCGGGCGCGTTCATCGTCGAGGACGACTTCGTGCGCAGGCTCGTGCACGCCGACGCCGGGCCGCTGCCCGCGCCGCTCACCGCCGACGACCCGGACGGCGTGGTCGTGCACGTCTGCTCGCTCACCAAGGCGACCTCGCCGAGCTTCCGGGTCTGCGCGCTGGTGGCCCGGGGGCCGGTCCTGGAACGCCTTCGCGCCATCCAGATCGTCGACAACTTCTTCGTGCCGCGCCCGCTGCAGGAGGCCGCGGTCGAGCTCGTCGGCTCGCCCGCCTGGGGGCGCCATCTGCGCGCCGTGGCAAGCGAGTTGCGGGACCGCAGGGACCGGATGACGTCGGCGCTCCTGCGCGACGTCCCCGAACTCGCCCTGCCGCACGTCCCGAGCGGCGGCTACCACCTGTGGCTGCGCCTGCCCGACGGCGCCGAGGAGGCGTCCCTCGCCGCGGCGGCCCTGCGCGCGGGCGTCGCGATCACCCCCGGCCGCCCGTACTTCTGCGCCGAACCGCCCGCCGGACACGTCCGGTTGAGCTTCGCCGGACTCGCGGGCGAGGCGGAGATCGCGGAGGGGGTGCGCCGGCTGCGGCGGGCCTGCGACGAAGTGCTGGGGTGACCGCCCGCGCCGTTCGTCATCCGAAACTCGCTGGCCCGCCCGCGCCCGACCTGGAACTCTGCCGCCATGACGACGTACGACGACACCGCCTCCGACCTCGCCGGCCTCGCCGCCGTTCCCGGGTACGAGATCTCCACCGACCCCGCCCGCATCGACGCGGACCGCGTGTACGAGTGGCTCTCCACCGACGCGTACTGGGCCGTCGGCCGCAGCCGCGAGAAGCAGGACCGCGCGATCTCCGGATCGCTCAACTTCGGGGCGTACGAGGAGGCTTCGGGGGAACAGGTGGCGTACGCCCGAGTCGTCACGGATTACGCGGACTTCGCCTGGCTCTGCGACGTGTACGTGTCCCCGAAGGCCCGCGGCAAGGGCCTCGGCATCGCGCTCGCCGCGGCCGTGCGCGCCGAGCTGGAGCCGTACGGCCTGCGCCGCATCCTGCTCGCCACGGGCGACGCGCACGGGGTGTACGCGAAGGTCGGCTTCCGGCAGGTGGACGACCCCGAGGCGTGGATGGTGTACGGCAAGAAGAGGTGAGGGCGCGCGGTCGGCTGCGGGCCGGGGCGTTCGTGGTGAGCCTCACGGGGTGGGTTCCTTCACGTCTTCACCACTTGACCTGCGCAGCCCCTCCCAGCACGATCGCCGCATGCATGTTCGGGCCACCTTCGTAGCCGCCGCCCGCAGCTCCTCCCTGCTCGCCGAGCGCTTCGACGACGACCGGCCGCTGGACCAGGCGGGCTGGCACGAGGTGCAGTCGGCGGCGCCCGGACTCGTCCCGCTGGCCGCGGCCGAGCTGCGCTACTGCTCGCCGACGGTGCGCAGCCGCGCCACGGGCGACGCGCTCGGGTACGCGCCGCTCTCCCAAGTCGCCCTGCGGGACTGCGACATGGGGCGCTGGCGCGGGCTCACCCTCGCGGAGGTCACGGCGAGCGAGCCCGCCGCGGTGGACGCCTGGCTCGCCGACCCGCGCGCGACGCCGCACGGCGGGGAGTCGCTGCTCGCGTTCATCGCCCGCGTCGGGCAGTGGCTGGACACCCGCCCGGCCGCCGACGGCGGCAGCATCGTCACGGTCGCGGAGCCGTCGGTGGTGCGCGCGGCCCTCGTGTACGCCCTGAAGGCACCCCCGGCCACGTACTGGAACATCGACGTCCGCCCCCTGTCGACGGTCGCCCTCACCGGGCAGGCGGGGCGGTGGAGTCTGCGGGTGTAGCGCCCGCGGCCGTCAGCCCCGGGCCGTCGGCTCGGCGGTCCGGGCCCGAAGTGCCGCTCGTACAGCGCCACTTGCCCCTCGTCCACCTCCGGCCAGGCCCCGGCCCCGTACGCCTCCGCGCCGTCCCCCGCCACCAGCACCACGTCTCCCCGCTCGCCCGCCTCCCGCATCCGGGACGCCGGACGGCACGCGCCCCACAGGCCGGCCCCGGCCGCCGGGTCCACCGAAAGGCCCTGCCCGGGGCGGGAGTTGAGCCAGTGGGCGCCCGCGAACGTGGCGGCGTCCCGCACCGGGACGACCAGGTCCACCACGCCCGCGTCGAAGGCGGCTCCATGCGCGGGCGCCCGATGCCGGGGACCCGGGACGGCATGCCGGTGGTGCCGTCGGCGCAGTCGCTAGTCGTCATGGCTCGCATCCTGCCGTTCCGCCCGTTCCGCCCGTTCCGCCTGCCCCGTGCTCCCGGTGTCCCCGGTGTCCCCGGTGTGCCCGGTGTGCCGGGTGCGGCCCAACTCCTCGCGCCTGCCTGCCAGAAGGGCACGTTCCGCCGTGTTCCGGGTGTGCGCCATCGCCTCCTCGTACGCGCGCCCCGCCTCCTCGTACCGGCCGAGCCGGCGCAGCAGATCCGCGCGTACGGCGTGGAAGACGTGGTAGCCGGACAGGCCCTCCAGGGCGTCGACCTGGGCGAGGGCCGGGCCCGGGCCGTCCGTCTCGGCGACGGCGACCGCGCGGTTGAGGGCGACGACCGGACTCGGCGCGAGCGCGAGCAGCTGGTCGTAGAGCCGGACGATCTGGTCCCAGTCCGTGGCCGCCGTGGACGGGGCGTCGCTGTGCACCGCCTGGATCGCGGCCTGGATCTGGTACGGGCCCGGCGCGTTCCGGCGCAGGCAGCGGCGCACCAACTCCTGCCCCTCCGCGATCAGTTGCCGGTCCCACAGTGTGCGGTCCTGGTCGCCGAGCAGCACAAGCGAGCCGTCGGCGGCGGTCCGCGCGGGCCGGCGGGACTCGCCGAGCAGCATCAGGGCGAGCAGCCCGAGCACCTCCGGCTCGTCCGGCATCAGCTCCGCGAGCAGCCGCCCGAGGCGCACCGCCTCCGCCGTCAGGTCGGCGCGCACCGCGGCCTCGCCGGAACCCGCCGTGTGACCCTCGTTGAAGATCAGGTAGACCACCGCGAGCACCGCCCGCAGCCGCTCCGGAAGATCCGCGTCCCGCGGCACCCGGTACGGGATGCGGGCCGCCCGGATCTTCCCCTTGGCGCGCACCAGCCGCTGCGCCATCGTCGGCTCGGGCACCAGGAAGGCGCGGGCGATCTCGGCCGTGCTGAGGCCGCCGATCAGGCGCAGCGTGAGGGCCACCCGGGCGGCGGGCGCGAGTGCCGGGTGGCAGCACGTGAAGATCAGGCGGAGCCGGTCGTCGCGCACGGGGCCCTCCTCCGGTGGCTCGCCCTGCGCGTGCAGGAGCGCGGCCTGCGCGTACTTGTCGGCGCGGGCGGCCTCGCGGCGCAGCCGGTCGACGGCGCGGTTGCGGGCCGTCGTGATGATCCAGCCGGCCGGGCTGGGCGGCATGCCCTGCTCGGGCCACCGTCGTACCGCCTCGGTGAACGCGTCCTGCACCGCCTCCTCGGCGATGTCCACGTCCCCGAACGTGCGGATCAGGACGGCGACGGCCCGCCCGTACTCCTCCCGGAAGACCCGGGAGACCTGCTCCTGGCCGCCCGGCTCCGGCCCGTCCATCTCGCTCACCCGCAGGTGCCGTACTTCAGGGGCCGCACCTCGATCGGCAGCGTCGTCGCCTCGGCGAGCCTGCGTCCCCAGGCGAGCGCCTCGTCCAGGTCGGCCGCCCGGATCACGGTGAACCCGCCGAGGTGCTCCTTGCCCTCCACGTACGGGCCGTCGGTGGTGAGGACCTCCTCGTCCCGCACGCGTACGACCGTCGCGGTGTCCGGCGCGTGCAGGCCGCCCGCGAACACCCAGGCCCCGGCCGCCCGCAGCTCCTCGTTCAGGGCCGCGACCTTCCGCATGATCGGCTCCAGGATCTCCGGCGCCGGCGGCTCCCCGTCGGGCTGGTAGATGCCGAGCAGGTACTGCTGCGTGTCCTGTGCGTTCCCGGCGTCCTGCATGCGCTGTGTGTGCTGCGTGTGCTGCATGGTGCTCACTCCTCGCGGATCATCGTGGCGAGCGCCGCTCTCGTACGGGCTCTCTCACCCCCTATACGAACGAGCCGCGCCCGGATCGACAGCCCGACACGAGGAATTCGTACAGGCTTCGCCGTCAGCGAAGAGGGCCCTGTCCGCGGAACCCCCGACACGAGATATCTTGATGTCGAGCAATTCCGACCGATGCAGTA
Organism: Streptomyces sp. Da 82-17; assembly: GCF_046098215.1. Taxonomy (NCBI): domain Bacteria; kingdom Bacillati; phylum Actinomycetota; class Actinomycetes; order Kitasatosporales; family Streptomycetaceae; genus Streptomyces; species Streptomyces sp. Da 82-17. Next base: position 223,589 of record NZ_JBJURH010000003.1, on the reverse strand, counting down.
GACGTGGAGCGGAGCACCCGGTGACTGACTCGACCATCATCTACACCCACACTGACGAGGCCCCGGCCCTGGCGACGCATTCGTTCCTGCCGGTGGTCCAGGCGTACGCCTCGACGGCCGGTGTCGCCGTGGAGACCCGCGACATCTCCCTCGCGGGCCGGATCATCGCCGTCTTCCCCGAGTACCTCAAGGAGGAGCAGCGCATCGGCGACGCCCTCGCCGAGCTCGGTGAGCTGGCCAAGACCCCCGGCGCCAACATCATCAAGCTGCCGAACATCTCGGCCTCCATCCCGCAGCTGAAGGCCGCGGTCGCCGAGCTGCAGGCCCAGGGCTACGCGCTCCCCGACTACCCGGACGACCCGAAGACCGACGAGGAGCGCGACATCCGCGCCCGCTACGACAAGGTCAAGGGCTCCGCCGTCAACCCGGTGCTGCGCGAGGGCAACTCCGACCGCCGCGCCCCCGCCTCGGTGAAGAACTACGCCAAGGCCCACCCGCACCGCATGGGCGCCTGGACTCCCGAGTCCAAGACCAACGTCGCCACCATGGGTGAGAACGACTTCCGCTCCACCGAGAAGTCCGCCACCATCGCCGCGGACGGCTCGCTCCGCATCGAGCTGGTCGCCCAGGACGGCACCGTCACCGTCCTCCGCGAGTCCGTGCCGGTGCTCGCCGGTGAGGTCGTCGACGCCTCCGTGATGCACGTCGCCGCGCTGCGCGAGTTCCTGTCCGCGCAGATCGAGCGCGCCAAGGCCGAGGGCGTCCTGTTCTCCGTGCACCTCAAGGCGACGATGATGAAGGTCTCCGACCCGATCATCTTCGGCCACGTGGTCCGCGCCTTCTTCCCGCAGACCTTCGCCAAGTACGGCGAGGCCCTGGTCGCCGCCGGCCTGTCCCCGAACGACGGCCTCGGCTCGATCCTCAAGGGCCTGGACTCCGTGCCGCACCTCGGCGCCGAGATCAAGGCGTCCTTCGAGGCCGAGCTGGCCGAGGGCCCCGAGCTCGCGATGGTCGACTCGGACAACGGCATCACCAACCTGCACGTCCCGTCGGACGTCATCGTGGACGCCTCCATGCCCGCGATGATCCGCACCTCCGGCCACATGTGGGGCCCCGACGGCCAGGAGGCCGACACCCTCGCCGTCCTGCCGGACTCCAGCTACGCGGGCATCTACCAGGTCGTCATCGACGACTGCCGCGCCAACGGCGCCTACGACCCGTCGACGATGGGCTCCGTCCCGAACGTCGGCCTGATGGCGCAGAAGGCCGAGGAGTACGGCTCGCACGACAAGACCTTCGAGGTCCCGGCCGCCGGCACCGTCCGCGTGGTCGACGCCAACGGCGACGTGGTCCTGGAGCAGGAGGTCGCCGAGGGCGACATCTTCCGCGCCTGCCAGACCAAGGACGCGCCGATCAAGGACTGGGTCAAGCTCGCCGTGACCCGCGCCCGCGCCACCGGCGACCCGGCCGTGTTCTGGCTGGACGAGAACCGCGCCCACGACGCGCAGCTCATCGCCAAGGTCAACGCCTACCTGCCGGAGCACGACACCGAGGGCCTGGACATCCGCATCCTGGCGCCGGTCGACGCGATCAAGTTCTCCCTCGACCGCATCCGCCGCGGCGAGAACACCATCTCCGTCACCGGCAACGTCCTGCGCGACTACCTCACCGACCTGTTCCCGATCCTGGAGCTGGGCACCAGCGCCAAGATGCTGTCCGTCGTCCCGCTGATGAACGGCGGCGGCCTCTTCGAGACGGGCGCCGGCGGCTCCGCCCCGAAGCACGTCCAGCAGCTGGTCAAGGAGAACTACCTGCGCTGGGACAGCCTCGGCGAGTTCCTCGCCCTCGCGGTCTCCTTCGAGCACCTCGCGCAGACCACGGGCAACGCCCGCGCGCAGATCCTGGCCGACACCCTGGACCGCGCCACGGCCACGTTCCTGAACGAGAACAAGTCCCCGGCCCGCAAGCTCGGCAGCATCGACAACCGCGGCAGCCACTTCTACCTGTCCCTGTACTGGGCCCAGGAACTGGCCAAGCAGACCGAGGACGCCGCGCTCGCCGAGGCGTTCGCCGAGCTCGCCAAGACGCTCACCGAGCAGGAGCAGACCATCGTCGACGAGCTCCTCGCCGTGCAGGGCTCCCCGGCGGACATCGGCGGCTACTACCAGCCCGACGTGAAGAAGGCCTCGGCGGTCATGCGCCCCTCGGCCACCTTCAACCAGGCGCTGTCGCAGCTCGCCTGACGTCTCTCGCACCACCCGCACAGGGGTACGCCCCGGCCGCTCACCGTCGGCCGGGGCGTACGCGTTTCTGCGGCCCCTGTTCTGCGGCCCCCGGGTCTAGGGCCTCGGGGCGCCGCCCGTGCTCGTGCCCCAGGGGTTGTCGATCACGTACCGCCATCGGCCGTCCGGGCCGCGCCGGGCCACGTCCGTCGCCGTGCCCTCGATGTGGACGTGCTGCCCGTCGGGGCCGGTGCCGTCGATGACCCAGTCGACGATCAGCAGGGCGATGTCGTCGGCGACGTACGTGTGCCGGGGTGTGACGGCGATGGGCAGGCCGAGGCCCTGGAACTCGGCGTTGGCGGCGCGCAGGCCGGCCCCGGTGACGGTCTCGCCGGGGCGCGGTACGAAGACGGCGTCCTCGGTGTAGACCTGCGCGAGAGCTTCGGGGCTGCCGGAGTTGAAGGCCGCCGCGAAGACGGCGGGGTGTTGCCCGGGGGAGGCGGTCAGGGAAACAGTGGGGCCATGCTCAGGCCCGATGTGCGACGACTCGATGCTCATGCCCGCAGCCAACCCGGCGACGCCATGGGTCACCAAACGGAAACCCACGAGGCAGGGGTGACGGAACGGTCGGCGTCGGCGGACCGGGCGGTGCTGGCGGGCCGGGCGTCGTCGGCAGGCCGGGCGGCGTCGTCGGCGGACCGGTCGGCGCCGGAGGGGCAACCCCCGTGCTGGGACGCCGAGTTGGTGCTCGACGAGCGCGGCCGTACGCGGCGGCCCGAGCCGGACTGTCCGGTCGAGCTGGCCCTGGCCGCGGTCGCGGGCCGCTGGACGACGCTCGTCCTGCGCGAACTGCTCTCCGGCGCCGACTCGTTCAGCGACCTGAGGGAACGGCTGCCCGGGATCAGCGCCAAGGTGCTCGCGGAGCGGCTGCGGGTCCTGGAGGAACGCGGCCTGCTGCACCGCACCCGCCTCCCCGGCTTCCCGCCCCGCACCCGCTACGCGCTGACCGCCGCGGGCCGCGCCCTGCGCCCCCTGCTCGTGGAGCTCTACCGGACGGGGGCGGCGTTGGGCGAGGCGGGCGCGGACCGCGGTGCGGGCACGGACCCCGGTGCGGGCGCGGGGGAGTAGCGCGCGCCCCTCAACTCGGCGGCCGGGGCCGGAGGTTGAGGGGCGCGGAGTCCGGCGACCGCACGCCGGGCGGGCCGGGCGGAGCCGCCGGGAGGCTCAGAGGCCGAACTCGTGCGGCGGCACGTTGAGCGCCGCGCATGCCTCGCGCAGGACCTGCTGCTCGGCCGGGGCGACATAGCCGTCCGCACCCGCCACGACCACGCCGGTCTGGACGACGGCACGCGCCTCGGTCGGCTTCTTCGCGGCCTTGGCGATCTCCTGCATGACCTCGGCCTTGCCCTGCTGGAAGTTGAACGACAGCTGGTCCACGTGCTTGTTGAAGCGCTGCCGCAACTGCTCCGGCGGGAAGTTCTGCAACACGTCGTTCTGCAGGATCAGGGACTCGATCTGCTGCCGCTCGGCCGGGTCCACCGAACCGTCGGCCGCCGCGACCAGGGCGCACATGGCCATGCTCGCGTCGCGGTACGCACCGCTCTTCAGCTCCGTCTTCAGCGAGGAGAGCTGCGACTTGAGCATGCCGACGAGCTGTGCCTTGGAGCCGCCCGAGCCGCCGGAGCCGCTCGCGCCGCCGGAGTGGCCCGAGCCCGACCCGAAGCCGGGAATCCCGCCCCCGCCGCCGCTTCCGTGGCCGCCGGAGCCGCGCGCCCCCTGCGCCTGCTGCTGCAGACCCTTGGCCTGGTCCTTGATCCGGTCCCACATCGCCATCCGTGCCACCTCGGCTAGCCGTTCACTGGTACGTGCGCTCGCACGCATCACTTTGCCAACGCCTTACCTTTCCGGGAAGTTCCGGCCGGGGGCAAACGTGTTGGGGGCGGTGGCGACCTGTTAGAGTCCCGCAGCCACGTGAGCCTTCTCGTCGCGGACCCGATTCCGTCCGCCGAGGAGGCTCTTTCGCGTTCCGGACCGTTCCGGACCCCAGTGCCCGCCCCTGCCGAAGGAGACCCCGCCATGACCGTACGTACGAACACTCCGACGGAAGCGGGCAGTTGGCGGCTGGGCGGCGATCTGCCGGTCCGGCGCATCGGCTTCGGCGCGATGCGGCTGACCGGCACCGAACCGTTCGGCGGGGGTGTGCCGCGCGACCGTGAGCAGTCGATCGCCGTGCTGCGTAAGGCCGTCGAGCTGGGCGTGAACCACATCGACACCGCCGCGTTCTACTTCTCCGCGACCCGCTCCGCGAACGAGCTGATCAACCGGGCCCTGGCCCCGTACCCGGACGGTCTGGTCATCGCGACGAAGGTGTGGCCGGGCCGCGACACCTTGGGCGACTGGTGGTGGGCCAGGCCGGAGCAGCTGCGCGGGCAGGTCGAGGAGAACCTGCGCCAACTCGGCCGCGACCACCTGGACTTGGTGAACCTGCGGGTGCCGCGCAGCGGGCGGGCCGACTCGATCGGCGACCATGTCGGCGCCCTCGCCGAGCTCCGCGACGCGGGCCTGATCCGGCACCTCGGCGTCTCCAACGTCACGTCCGACCAGCTGACGGAGGCGCTGGCCATCGCCCCGGTCGCCTGCGTCCAGAATCCGTACGGGATCGGCGCGCCCGCCGAGGACCGGGCCCTGCTCGCCCGCTGCGGCGACCTCGGCATCGCGTTCGTCCCGTTCTACGCGATCGCCGGATCGGGCGGGGAGGCGGGCCCGCCTCCGGAGGAGGCCGCGAACATCGTCGCCGTCGCGCGTACGCACGGGGTGTCCGTGGCCCAGATCAAGCTGGCCTGGACCCTCCACCAGGGTGCCCACGTCCTCCCCATCCCCGGCACCGGCGACCCCCACCACTTGGAGGAAAACCTCCGCGCGGCCGAAGTGCGCCTGACGGGCCAGGAGTTGGCCCTGCTGGACGGTTCCTCGGCGGCGCCGCAGGGCTAGGGGGTGGGGGCTTGGGCACGCGGGGCGGAGCCCGCACCGAACCCAGGCCCGAGGGTGACGTGCGAGCCCTCGTCCGGGGGAGGGCCGACGGGGCGCCCGGGCCCGGGCGGAGACCGGTGTGCTCCGGCAGCGGCGGCCTCCGATGCCTGCGGGTCTGCCATGCACCCCGGCCCCCCGGCCTTGGTCGGCTTGCCGCCCCCGGCTCCGCCCAGCTGCCCCGCCCGAGCCCGCCTTGCCCCGAGTCCGTCTGCCCGAGCTCGCCCCCGCGGAACCGCAGCCCCAGTTGCCCCCCCACGGGGCGCGGCAGCACGCTCCGCCGGCGGGGGCTTTCCGTCCGCTGCCCTCCGCAGAAGTCGTCGCGAGCTGTTCCTGCGGAGGGCAGCGGGGCAAGCGGCCGTCGGCGGGCGGGACCGAGGGACATGGGGCCGAACGCCCCCGCCCTCTACTCCAACTCCCCCTCCAGCACCACCTGCACGATCGGCGGGCGTCCCCACAGGGCGAGGATCTCGTTGGCCAGGGTGACCGTCGACGTCGGTGACTGGGCTCCCCGGGTCGTGATGCCCGCCGCCGACAGGCTGCGCGGGACCGCTCCGGCGTCCAGGAGGGTGCGCCAGTCCTCCGGGGCGAGTTCCAGGTACTCCAAGCCCTTGAGTTCGGCTATTTCCAAGGGGTCCGCCAGCGTGCCCGGGTATGCCGTGAGGGTGCGGAGGCGGGGCAGGTCCAGGACCGGGGCGAGGCTCAGCGGGGCCGCATCCCACACCCCGATGGACAGGACCTCCAGATCCGGGTGGGCCGCGGCCGCCACGCTCGGCAGGCTCCGCCGGTTGACGTGCGCCACGGCCGCGGGGCCGTCCGGAGCGGGGCCGCCGCCGCTCGGCTCGCTCTCCCGGCCGAGGATCAGGTCGGTCAGCGAGTCGGCGATCAGCTCCGCCCCGATGTCGTACTCATGGCTCAGCATGACGATCTGCCCGACGTGCCCCCGCGGCCCCGGCGTCAGGTCGACCGCGATCCGGTCCCCGCCGCCGTTGTCCGCGAACACGATCCAGCCCGGCGAGCCGACCAGGCCCTGCACCGCGTCCTCGGGCGTCGTGACGACCGCTTCCATCGCCCCGAACCTCCACAGCGTCGGCCGGGACGCCGTGTCCGCCACGTACACCTCGGTCAGCGGGAACAGCTCGCAGCGCAGCGCCGTGTACGCGGCCTCGGCGGCCTCCGCGTCCTCGCCCCAGTCCTGCCACCGGCCGCGCGTCACGCGGTACAGCGCCTTCAGCTCCTCCGGCAGCGCGATCCCCAGCCGTTCCTCCGTCTCGGCGATCTCCGCGTCCGTCGCCCCGACCGCGCTCGCCGGTATCCGCTCGCGCAGCGTCCGCTCCAGGAGCGCCGGGTCCGCGGACGGGGCGGGCCCCGCGTCCGGCCCGGGCGGCTCGGGCAGCCGCCGCCACGGCTCCGGGACCGCGCCCTCGACCAGCAGCAGCGCTCCCGGCTGCGCCCCGAGCCCCGACTCCACGGCCGGGCTCTGCCCCATCACGCGGACCGTGACCGGCCCCGACGCCGCGAGCTTCGCCGTGAACGTCACGTCCTCCACCCCGGCCGCCGCGAGCGCCCCGTGCACCGGTTCGAGCGCTGCCACCTCGGCGTCGATGGCCTCCGTCGGCCGCCGGCCCCGCGTCCGCGACGGCAGACTCCAGCCGCCCCTGGCGATCCGCCCCGACGCGTACTCCGCCGCGCCTCCGGGCTCCGGCGTGAACCGCTCCCGCAGCAGCCGCAGCAACGGCTCCCACGTCGAGAAGGCGTGCAGCGAGGGCGAGTTGGCGTCCTGATCAGTCATGCCCCCGACCGTAATCCCCGCCACTGACAACCGGCCCCGACGGCCGAGGGAGGCGGGGGAACCGTATTCCTTTGCATAAAACTTCGAAGCTACGTATAGTCATGCCATCACCGAGGAGGATCCGATGGCAGTACGTGCGGCAGTCGCAGGAGCGAGTGGATACGCGGGCGGGGAGCTGCTGCGTCTGCTCGTCCAGCACCCGGAGGTGGAGATCGGCGCCCTCACCGGGCACTCCAACGCCGGGCAGCACCTCGGTGCGCTCCAGCCGCACCTGCTGCCGCTCGCCGACCGCGTCCTGGAGCCGACCACCGCGGAGGTGCTCTCCGGCCACGATGTCGTGTTCCTCGCCCTCCCGCACGGCCAGTCCGCCGCCGTCGCCGACCAGCTCGGCCCGGACGTCCTCGTGATCGACATGGGCGCCGACTTCCGGCTGCAGAACGCCGCCGACTGGGAGACGTTCTACGGCACCGAGCACGCCGGCACCTGGCCCTACGGACTGCCCGAACTCCCCGGCGCCCGCGACGGGTTGACCGGTACCAAGCGCATCGCCGTCCCCGGCTGCTACCCGACCGCCGTCTCCCTCGCCCTCGTCCCCGCGTACGCGGCGGGCCTGGTCGAGCCCGAGGCCGTGATCGTCGCTGCCACCGGTACTTCCGGCGCGGGCAAGGCGCTCAAGCCGCATCTGCTCGGCTCCGAGGTGATGGGCTCCATGTCGCCGTACGGCGTCGGCGGCGGGCACCGGCACACGCCCGAGATGAGCCAGAACCTCAGCGCGGCAGCGGGCCGGAAGGTCTCCGTCTCCTTCACGCCGACGCTCGCGCCGATGGCCCGCGGCATCCTCGCCACCTGCAGCGCCAAGGCCGCCCCCGGCGCGACGGCGGAAGCGGTGCGCGCCGCGTACGAGAAGGCGTACGCGGACGAGCCGTTCGTCACGCTGCTGCCCGAGGGCCAGTGGCCCGCGACCGCCTCCGTGTACGGCTCGAACGCCGTGCAGCTGCAGGTCGCGTACGACGAGAACGCCGGCCGCGTCATCGTGATCAGCGCCATCGACAACCTGACCAAGGGCACCGCGGGCGGCGCGGTGCAGAGCATGAACATCGCCCTCGGACTCGACGAGAGCACCGGACTTTCCACGATCGGAGTCGCACCGTGAGCGTCACGGCAGCAAAGGGATTCACGGCCGCGGGCATCGCCGCCGGGATCAAGGAGAACGGGAACCCCGACCTGGCCCTCGTGGTCAACAACGGGCCCCGACTGGCCGCCGCGGGCGTCTTCACCTCCAACCGCGTCAAGGCCGCCCCGGTCCTCTGGTCCGAGCAGGTCCTCAAGGGCGGCCAGGTCCAGGCCGTCGTCCTCAACTCCGGTGGCGCCAACGCCTGTACGGGCCCGAAGGGCTTCCAGGACACGCACGCCACCGCCGAGAAGGTCGCCGAGGTCCTCGACCTGAACGCGGGCGAGGTGGCCGTCGCGTCGACCGGCCTGATCGGCGTCAACCTGCCGATGGACAAGCTGCTCCCGGGCGTCGAGCAGGCCGCGGGCGCGCTGTCCGAGCACGGTGGCGAGAAGGCCGCCATCGCCATCAAGACCACCGACACCGTGCACAAGACCGCAGTCGTCACCAGCGAGGCCGGCTGGACCGTCGGCGGCATGGCGAAGGGCGCGGGCATGCTCGCCCCCGGCCTCGCCACGATGCTCGTCGTCCTCACCACCGACGCCGACGTGCCCGCCGCGGACCTGGACGCGGCCCTGCGCGCCGCCACCCGTACGACCTTCGACCGGGTGGACTCCGACGGCTGCATGTCGACCAACGACACCGTGCTGCTCCTCGCCTCCGGCGCCTCCGAAATCGCCCCGGACCAGGGCGAGTTCGCGGAGGCCGTGCGTGCCGTGTGCGCCGACCTGGCGCGGCAGCTGATCGGGGACGCCGAGGGCGCGAGCAAGGACATCCGCATCGAGGTGATCAACGCGGCGAGCGAGGACGACGCCGTCGAGGTGGGCCGCTCCATCGCCCGCAACAACCTGCTCAAGTGCGCCATCCACGGCGAGGACCCCAACTGGGGCCGGGTGCTCTCCGCCATCGGCACCACCTCCGCCGCCTTCGACCCGAACGAGCTGAACGTCGCCATCAACGGCGTCTGGGTCTGCAAGAACGGCGCCGTCGGCGAGGACCGGGACAAGGTCGACATGCGCTACCGCGAGGTCGCCATCACCGCCGACCTGGCCGCGGGCACCGCCGAGCCCGTCGTGATCTGGGCCAACGACCTGACCGCGGAGTACGTGCACGAGAACAGCGCCTACTCCTCCTGACGCCCATTCCTCCTGAACCCCCGGGGACGCAGAAGCCGATGAGCACCCGTAAACACACCGCACTGCCCAAGGCGCAGATCCTCGTCGAGGCGCTGCCCTGGCTGACCCGGCACCGCGGGAAGACCGTCGTCATCAAGTTCGGCGGGAACGCCATGGTGGACGAGGAGCTGAAGGCCGCGTTCGCACAGGACGTCGTGTTCCTGCACCACGCCGGGCTCCGGCCGGTCGTCGTGCACGGCGGCGGACCGCAGATCAGCAAGGCGCTCGACCGGCACGGCATCGTCAGCGAGTTCAAAGCCGGCCTGCGCGTCACCACCGAGGACGCGATGGACGTCGTCCGCATGGTGCTCGCCGGGCAGGTGCAGCGGGAGCTGGTCGGGCTGCTCAACCAGCACGGCCCGCTCGCCGTCGGCCTCACCGGAGAGGACGCGCACACCATCACGGCCACCAAGCACCAGCCGCGCATCGAGGGCGAGTTGGTGGACATCGGCCGGGTCGGCGAGATCACCGAGATCGACACCGGCGCCATCGAGGCGCTCCTGGAGGACGGCCGCATCCCGGTCGTCTCCTCCATCGCCCGCTCCGAGGACGACCACCATGTCTACAACGTCAATGCTGATACGGCGGCTGCGGCACTCGCTGCTGCGCTGGGCGCCGAGACCCTCATGGTCCTCACCGACGTCGAGGGCCTCTACGAGGACTGGCCGAACAGCGACGAGGTGATCAGCCGCCTCTCCGCGGCCCAACTGGAGAAGCTGCTCCCGGAGTTGAGCTCCGGGATGGTGCCGAAGATGGAGGGCTGTCTGCACGCCGTCCGCAACGGCGTGCGCACCGCCCGCGTGATCGACGGGAGGGTCCAGCACTCGATCCTCCTGGAGATCTTCACGGACGAAGGAATCGGCACGATGGTCGTGCCCGACGAGCCCGAAGGGGGAGCGCAGTGACCGCCGGCAGCAACGAGGAGTACGCCCAGCGCTGGCAGGGCGCCCTGATGGACAACTACGGCGCCCCGCGGATGCCGCTGGTCCGCGGCGAGGGCCTCAAGGTCTGGGACGCGGACGGCAGGGAGTACGTCGACTTCGTCGGCGGCATCGCCGTCAACGCCCTCGGCCACGCCCACCCGGCCGTCGTCCGCGCGGTCAGCGACCAGGTCGCGACGCTCGGCCAGATCTCCAACTTCTTCATCGCCGAGCCGACCGTCGCCCTCGCCGAGAAGCTGCTGCACCACTTCGGCCGCACCGGCCGGGTCTTCTTCTGCAACTCCGGTACGGAGGCGGTCGAGGCGGCCTTCAAGATCGGCCGGCTGACCGGGCGCACGCACATGGTCGCCACCGAGGGCGGCTTCCACGGCCGGACCATGGGCGCCCTCGCGCTCACCGGCCAGCCGAAGAAGCAGGAGCCCTTCGCCCCGCTGCCCGGCGACGTCACGCACGTCCCGTACGGCGACGTCGAGGCGCTGCGGGCGGCCGTCACCGAGGAGACCGCGCTCGTCGTGATCGAGCCGATCCAGGGCGAGAACGGCGTCGTCGTGCCCCCGGCCGGCTACCTGAAGGCGGCCCGGGAGATCACCGCCGCGACCGGCACGCTGCTCGTCCTGGACGAGGTGCAGACCGGCATCGGGCGGACCGGCCACTGGTTCGAGCACCAGGCCCACGAGGGCGTGCTGCCGGACGTCGTGACCCTCGCCAAGGGCCTCGGCGGCGGACTGCCCATCGGCGCGACCGTCGCGTTCGGCGCCGCGGCCGAGCTGCTCAAGCCCGGCCACCACGGCACGACGTTCGGCGGCAACCCGGTGGCGTGCGCGGCCGGCGTCGCCGTGCTCGACACGATCGCGGAGGACGGGCTGCTCGACAACGTCAAGCGGCAGGGGGAGCGGCTGCGGGACGGGATCGAGGGCTTCGGTCATGCACTTGTCAGCCACGTCAGGGGTGCGGGCCTGCTCCTGGGTATCGTGCTCACCGAGCCGCTCGCACCCCGGGTGCAGCAGGCCGCCCAGGACGCCGGTTACCTGGTGAACGCCCCCGCGCCCGACGTGGTCCGCCTGATGCCCGCGCTGACGATCACGGACGCCGAGACGGAGGCGTTCCTCCAGGCCCTGCCCGGCATCCTCGACGAGGCGGCAGCCGCGGCCGACGGGGACGGACGATCCGGAGAATGAGACGACGATGAGCCTGCGCGACAACGAGCCCGGTCAGGACCAGGGCGGACCCGCGGTACCGCAGACCAGGACCGCCCGGCACCGCCGGATCGTGGACATCCTCAACCGCCAACCGGTGCGCTCCCAGAGCCAGTTGGCGAAGCTGCTCGCCGACGACGGCCTGTCCGTCACCCAGGCGACGCTCTCCCGCGACCTGGACGAGCTCAACGCGGTCAAGATCCGCAACAACGACGGCGACCTGATCTACGCGGTGCCCAGCGAGGGCGGCTTCCGCACCCCGCGCGCCCCGCTCGGGGAGTCGGCGAAGGAGGAGCGGATGCGCCGCCTCTCCGGGGAGCTGCTGATCTCCGCGGAGGCCTCGGCCAACCTCGTCGTGCTCCGCACTCCGCCGGGCGCCGCGCAGTTCCTCGCCTCCGCCATCGACCAGGCCGAGCTGCACGACATCCTCGGCACCATCGCCGGTGACGACACCCTCATGCTGATCAGCCGCGAACCGGACGGCGGCCAGGCCCTCGCGGACCACCTCCTGTCCCTGGCCCAGAACGCCCGCTGAACAGCAGAATCCGTACGGACGGAGAAGGCCCCCGCAGCCGTTGCCGCGGGGGCCTTCGTCGTACGGAAGCGGGAGCGAGGGTTCACGCCCTGCGGGAGCGGCGGGCCATCCAGGCGGCGACCAGGGCGCCGGACACGTTGTGCCAGACCGAGAACACCGCGGCGGGCAGGGCCGCGAGCGGGCTGAAGTGGGCGGTGGCGAGGGAGGCGGCGAGGCCGGAGTTCTGCAGGCCCACCTCGAAGGCGAGGGCGCGGCTCGCGGGCTGCCCGAGCCGGGCGGCCTTGCCGACCAGGTATCCGAGCGTCAGGCCGAGGCCGTTGTGCAGGACGACGGCCAGGAACACCACGGCGGCGGCCGACTTGATGGCGGTGGCGCTACCTGCGACGACCACGGCGACGATCACGGAGATGGTGGCCGCGGACAGCCACGGCAGCGCGCCGAGCACCCGGTCCACGTAGCGGCCCGCGAGCAGGCGCACGGCGAGGCCCGCGAGGACCGGCAGGAGCACGGTCTTGAGGATGTCGGTGGTCATGGTGCCCGCGTCGATGGGCAGGAACGCGCCCGCGAGCAGCAGCGTGAGGGCCGGGGTGAGCAGCGGCGCGAGGAGCGTGGAGACGCTGGTGACGGAGACCGAGAGGGCCACGTCGCCGCGGGCCAGGTAGGTCACCACGTTGGAGGCGGTGCCGCCCGGCGCGCAGCCCACCAGGATGACGCCCGCGGCGAGTTGGGGCGGCAGCGACAGCGCGTGCGCGATCAGCCAGCCGAGCCCCGGCATCACCAGGTACTGGGCGCACAGCCCGAGCAGCACGACCCACGGGCGCTTGGCGACGCCCTTGAAGTCGGCCGGCGTCATCGTCAGGCCCATGCAGAACATGACGATGCCGAGGAGGTACGGCACCGACGCCTTCCAGTCCGTGAAGGCGCCGGGCAGCAGCAGGCCGAGCGCGCCCGCGACCAGGACGAGCACCGGGAAGACGGTGACGGCCCGGCGTGCCGTCCGGTCCTGTGCTGCGGTGCTGCTTGGGTTCGTCTGTTCGGTTTCCACGCGAGGATGCAACGTGCTGCCGGGCGGCCCCCGCAATCCCGTCTCGATATGTGGTCGCTACACCGGTCCCGCCGTCGGCCCGCCCTCAGACGCTCGGCGGCAACGGCAGCGGCACCCCGGGCAGCCCGTCGATGCTCTGCGCGATGTCCCGCTTGGCGAAGTACGCGCTGAGCGAGGCGTCGTCCTCCCGCGCGAACCGCCGGCCGTGCAGATCGCGGTCCTCGTCGTACGTCATGTAGGGCACCGCGTATCCGCAGCTGTCGCGGACGCGTTCGGCGGTGACGACGATGATCGCGCGCAGTCCGTGCGGGCTCGGGTCGATGTCCGGGAAACGGGCGAGGAGTTCGGGGAAGCGGGGGTCGTCACGGAAGACGGGCTCGCCGCGGCCGTGCACGCGGACGATGTTGGGGGGACCCTGGAAGGCGCACCACATCAGCGTGATGCGGCCGTTCTCCCGCAGATGCGCGACGGTCTCGGCGTTGGACCCGGCGAAGTCCAGGTAGGCGACGCGGTGTTCGTCGAGGACCACGAAGGAACCGGTGAGGCCCTTGGGGGAGAGGTTGACCGTGCCGTTCTCGTCGAGCGGGGCGGTGGCGGTGAAGAACATCTGCTGCGCCTCGATGAACTCGCGCAGCCGGCCGTCTATGCGTTCGTAGCTCTTTCCCATGCCGCGGATTATCGACCGGAAGTCCTTCGCCTGTCTAACTAGTTCGGGCTCGCGCGCCGGGTCGGCGGGGCTGGATTGACGAAACATACGGACCCCTGCATACTCATGCATACGCATCCTGCCGCAGCGCAGTAGCGTGTGCCGCCCATCACCCACCCCCGAGGAGCAGAGCAGTGAGCAGCAACAGCGGTGACGTACGGCTGTGGGGCGGTCGTTTCGCCGACGGGCCCGCCGAGGCCCTCGCGAAACTCTCCGCGTCCGTCCACTTCGACTGGCGCCTCGCCCCGTACGACATCGCGGGCTCCCGGGCGCACGCGCGCGTGCTGAACAAGGCGGGCCTGCTGACGGACGACGAGCTGCAGCGCATGCTCGCCGGCCTCGACCAGCTCGAACAGGACGTCGCGAGCGGCGAGTTCACCGGCACCATCGCCGACGAGGACGTGCACACCGCCCTGGAGCGCGGCCTCCTGGAGCGGCTCGGCCCGGACCTCGGCGGCAAGCTGCGCGCGGGCCGGTCCCGCAACGACCAGGTCGCCACGCTCTTCCGGATGTACCTGCGCGACCACGCCCGGATCATCGGCGGCCTGATCGCCGACCTCCAGGGCGCGCTCATCGGTCTGGCCGAGGCCCGCCCGGACGTCGCGATGCCCGGGCGCACGCACCTCCAGCACGCCCAGCCGGTGCTCTTCGCCCACCACGTCCTCGCGCACGTCCAGTCCCTGTCCCGGGACGCCGAGCGGCTGCGGCAGTGGGACGACCGCACGGCCGTCTCGCCCTACGGGTCGGGCGCGCTGGCCGGCTCGTCCCTCGGGCTCGACCCGGAGGCCGTCGCGCAGGACCTCGGCTTCGAGCACGGCTCGGCGGGCAACTCCATCGACGGCACGGCCTCGCGGGACTTCGTCGCCGAGTTCGCGTTCATCACCGCGATGATCGGCGTGAACCTCTCCCGGATCGCCGAGGAGATCATCGTCTGGAACACGAAGGAGTTCTCCTTCGTCACGCTGCACGACGCGTTCTCCACCGGCTCGTCGATCATGCCGCAGAAGAAGAACCCCGACATCGCCGAGCTCGCCCGCGGCAAGTCCGGCCGTCTCATCGGCAACCTGACCGGCCTGATGGCGACGTTGAAGGCGCTGCCGCTCGCGTACAACCGCGACCTCCAGGAGGACAAGGAGCCGGTCTTCGACTCCTGCGACCAGCTCGAGGTCCTGCTCCCGGCGTTCACCGGCATGATGGCCACGCTCACGGTCAACCGGGAGCGGATGGAGGAGCTCGCCCCGGCCGGCTTCTCGCTCGCCACGGACATCGCCGAGTGGCTGGTCAAGCAGGGCGTGCCGTTCCGCGTCGCGCACGAGGTCGCCGGCGAGTGCGTCAAGGTCGCCGAGGCCGAGGGCAAGGAGCTCGACCAGCTCACCGACGAGCAGTTCGCGAAGATCTCCGAACACCTCACGCCCGAGGTGCGCACGGTCCTGAACGTGCCGGGCGCGCTCGCCTCCCGCAACGGCCGCGGCGGTACGGCCCCGTCCGCCGTCGCCGTCCAGCTCGCCGAGGTCAAGGCCGACCTGGCGGTACAGGAGGCCTGGTCCACCGCCAAGAAGTAGGCGCGCCTCGGGGCGCTCGCGCGTAGGAAGGGCCCGCCGTACGACACGTACGGCGGGCCTTTCTCGTCCTTGAGAATGAGACATGAGTGTCTCAAATGGGCTATGGTCGTCCCATGGCAGTCGACCGTGAACAGGTGCTGCGGGCAGCAGCGAGCCTGCTGACCCGTAAATCCACCGCCACCATGGACGAGGTCGCCCGAGCCGCGGGCATCGGCCGTGCCACCCTGCACCGGCACTTCGCCGGGCGGGAGGCGCTGGTCAGGGCGTTGGAGCAGATGTGCCTGCAGGAGCTGGAGGCCGCCCTCGACCAGGCGTCGCTCGACGACGGACCCGCCGACGAGGCCGTGCGACGGCTCATCGGCGGCGTGGAGCCCGTGGCCCCGCTCCTGGCCTTCCTCGTCAGCGAGAACCAGCTCTTCGAAGGCGACCAGCAGAACGAGGGCTGGGCCCGGCTCGACGCCCGCGTTTCCGCCCTCTTCCGGCGCGGACAGGAGCAGGGCGTCTTCCGGATCGACCTCACCCCGGCCTGGCTCACCGAGGCCTTCTACGGGCTCGTGGGCGCGGGGGCCTGGGCCGTCCAGGACGGGCGGGTCGCGGCCAAGGAATTCCAGTACATGATCGTCGAGCTGCTGCTCGGCGGTGCTCGTCGGAGCGTGGAGAAATGACCAGCACAGCACAGCAGGTGACGCAGGAGCAGGACGCCCGGCACCCCGGCCGCTGGCTCGCGCTCGCCGTGCTCGTCCTGGCCGTCCTGCTCGTCGCGGTGGACGCGACCGTGCTCGGCCTCGCGACCCCGTTCCTCAGCGAGGACCTCAAGCCCTCCGGCACCCAGCTGCTCTGGATCGGCGACGTCTACTCCTTCGTCATCGCCGGCCTCCTCGTCTCCATGGGCAGCCTCGGCGACCGCATCGGCCGCAAGAAGCTGCTGCTCACGGGCGCGGTCGCGTTCGGCGCGGTGTCCGTGCTCAACGCGTACGCCACCACCCCCGAGACGATGATCCTGGCCCGCGCGCTGCTCGGCGTCGCGGGCGCGACGCTCATGCCGTCGACCCTCGCGCTGATCCGGAACATCTTCCACGACCCCAAGGAGCGCAGCGTCGCCATCGGCATCTGGGGCGCCGCCGCCTCGGCCGGCGCGGCGGTCGGCCCGCTGGTCGGCGGCACGCTCCTCAACCACTTCTGGTGGGGCTCGGTGTTCCTCATCAACCTGCCGGTGATGGCGGTCCTGGTCCTCGTCGGCGTCAAGCTGCTTCCGGAGTCCCGCGACCCGAGCCCCGGCCCGTGGGACCTGCTGAGCGTCGCGCTCTCGCTCGTCGGCATGATCGCGGTGGTGTACGCGGTGAAGGAGGCCGCCGTGCACGGATTCCGCTGGGACATCGCCCTCGCCGCGGTCGTCGGCGTGACGGGTCTGGTCTGGTTCGCCAGGCGGCAGTTGACCCTCCGGTCGCCGCTGCTCGACATGCGCCTCTTCCAGCACCGCGGCTTCTCCGGCGCGGTCCTCGCCGACCTGCTGACCATCCTCGGCCTGGCCGGCCTGGTGTTCTTCCTGTCGCAGTTCCTGCAACTGGTGCAGATGCGCTCGCCGTTGGGCGCCGGGCTCATCGAACTGCCCGCCGCCCTGGGCGCGGTGGGCACCGGCCTCGTCGCGGGCGCCGTCGCCCGGCGCGCCTCGGTGCGGGTCACCGTGTCCGGCGGACTCGCGGCCCTCGGCCTCGCGCTCGGCGCGTGCACGGCGCTCACCGCCGACACGTCGGTCGTGCTGATGTGCAGCGCCCTGTTCGTCGGCGGCGCCGGCGCCGGCCTCGCCTTCACCGTGACCGCCGACGTCATCCTGTCCAGCGTCCCCAAGGAGCAGGCGGGCGCGGCATCGGCGGTCTCCGAGACGGCGTACGAACTGGGCTCGGCCCTCGGCATCGCCCTGCTCGGCTCGGTCGTCACCGGCATCTACCGCGGCTTCACGGTCCCCGCGGGCGTACCGGCCGACGCGGTCGCCGCCGCGCAGGACTCGCTGGGCGGCGCGGTCGAGGCGGCGCACCGACTGCCCGCCGAACAGGGCGCCGCGCTCCTGCAGGCGGCCCAGGACTCGTTCACGGCGGGCTTCGAGACGGCGGCGGGCGTCGCGGCGGCCGTGCTGTTCGCGACTGCGGTCGCGGCGTGGTTCATGCTGAAGGGGCAGCGCCTCGGCTGAAGCACTGCCCCTTCCGGCGGGAGGCTCTCCTCCCGTGGACGCTCTTACGCGGCCTTCGCCTTCGTGGCGTACATGTCCACGTACTCCTGCCCCGACAGGGCCATGACCTCGGCCATCACGGAGTCGGTCACGGCGCGCAGCACGTACCGGTCGCGGTCCATGCCCTCGTAGCGGGAGAACTCCATCGGCTCGCCGAAGCGGACCGTGACGCGGCCCGGGCGGGGCAGGCCCGCGCCGCCCGGCTGCAGCTTGTCCGTGCCGATCATCGCGAACGGCACGACCGGGGCGCCGGTCATCAGGGTGAGGCGGGCGATGCCGGTGCGGCCGCGGTACAGGCGGCCGTCGGGGGAGCGGGTGCCCTCCGGGTAGATGCCGAAGATACGGCCCTGCTCCAGGACGCGGCGGCCGGTCATCAGGGCCGCGACACCGCCGCGGCCGCCGTCCCGGTCCACCGGGATCATGCCGACGCCCGTGAAGAACCAGGCCATCAGCCGGCCCTTGAGGCTCTTGCCCGTGACGTACTCGTCCTTGCCGATGAAGAACACCTGCCGGTCGCAGACCAGCGGCAGGATCATCGAGTCGATGAACGTCAGGTGGTTGCCCGCGAGGATCACGGGCCCGTCGCCCGGAATGTGCTCCGCGCCCTCCACCTGTGGGCGGAACATCAGGCGCATGACCGGTCCGAGCACTGCCTTGATGAACGCGAAGCGGGACAACGGTTCCTCCGGTGTCAAGGGTATGTCAAAGGATTTGTACGGGCGACTGTGCAGGTGAGGACGATACTCGCGGACACGTCCGGAATGCACATGGGGGTTAACGCACCCGACACGGAGTGTTGACCCCCGTTCGCGCTCCGTTGGCCGTTCCTTGGCGCCGAGGGCTCCCTCACGTCATCTGACGGGCCCTAACATCTGCCCGTCAGCCGACAGGTGCGTGCACACGACGAGCGCGAGGAGCGCATATGAGCCACGGCAAGCAGGACCGGCAGGACATGACGGCGGGTCAGTCGGGTACGGGCGGTCCCGGGCGGCGCTCCCTGCTCGGCGCCGCCGTCCTCGGCGCGGGCGGAGCGGCCTTCGGCCTCGGCGGGACCGCGAGAGCCGCCGAGCGTACGAGCGGGGCGACGGCGTCGACGACGGCGGCCGCCGCAGCGGGCGGGAGCGGGATCGGCTCGCTTCCCGTGCCGACCGTCGTCGCGCACCGCGGCGCCAGCGGCTACCGCCCCGAGCACACCCTCGGCTCGTACCAACTCGCCCTGGACATGGGCGCGCACGTCATCGAGCAGGACCTGGTGCCGACCAAGGACGGGCATCTCGTATGCCGTCACGAGAACGACATCACCGGCACCACCGACGTCGCCGACCACCCCGAGTTCGCCTCCCGCAAGACCACCAAGTCCGTCGACGGGGTGTCCCTGACCGGCTGGTTCACGGAGGACTTCACGCTCGCCGAGCTGCAGACGCTGCGGGCGAAGGAGCGCATCCCGAAGAACCGCGAGGAGAACACCCTCTACAACGGGCGCTGGGCGGTGCCCACGTTCGAGGAGGTGCTGCGCTGGGCCGAGTCGGAGGGCCGCAAGCGGGGCCGCCCGGTGTGGCTGCACATCGAGACCAAGCACCCCACGTACTTCCGGAAGCTCGGCCTCGGCCTGGAGGAGCCGCTCGCGAAGCTGCTCCGCAAGTACGGGCGGCACGAGAAGAACTCCCCGAACTTCGTGCAGTCCTTCGAGCCGAGCAGCATGGAGCGGATGAGCAAGCTGATCGCCGCGCCGCGTGTGGTGCTGCTCTCCAACGCGTCCAGCCGCCCCTGGGACTTCGTCGAGGCGGGCGACCCGCGCACCGTCGCCGACCTGATCAAGCCCGAGGGCCTGAAGTGGATCGCCTCGTACGCGCAGGGCATCGGGCCCACGCTCGACCTGGTCATCCCGCGCGACACGGAGGGCCGCCTCACCGAGCCGACCACGCTCGTCCGGGACGCGCACGCTGAGAACCTGGTGCTGCACCCGTACACGATGCGCAACGAGAACACCTTCCTCCCCGTCGACTACCGCAAGGGCACGGACCCCAACGCCTACGGCGACGTCTTCGGCGCCCTCAAGGCGTACTTCGCCACCGGCATCGACGGCATCTTCTCCGACAACCCGGACACGGCCCTGCTCGCGGCGGCGGACTTCGCCCGGGGGTGAGGCAGGGGGCGGGGGTGTGCGTGCCCGGCGTCGGCCGACGTCAGCTGTCCGGCGTCGACGGCGCACACCTCCGCCGTGCGCGCGGGCCACGGCTGGCAGGGGCTGAGGGTGCTTCGCCGCCCGCGTGCGGTGGAACCCGACGCCCCGTCAAGCACGTACGCCCCGGGCCCCACTGCGGGTGACTCTCGTCCGTCCCGGAAACTCCTCGCCGGGGCGGGCGCGTCACCATGCGCATGATCCGGAACGTCGCAGAACACCTGGTGACCGCCCTGCGTCCGCTCCTCCTCGCCGAAGCGGCGGCCGAGGCGTCCGGTCTCGGACTCGAACCCGGCGATCTCGAACAGGCCGTGTGGTTACGCCTGTTGGAGCATGTCGACCGCCACGGCCCGCCCGCCGACCCCGAACGATGGCTGCGCGACAACGTCCACGCGGAGGCCTGCGACGCGCACCGGACGACGGCCGTACGGGAGCGGGCGTACGCGGCCGAACCCGCCGCCCCCGCCGACAGCTGCTGCCCCGAACGCCTCCTCCTCAAGGCCGAACGCCGCCACCTCGTCCGGGACGCGGTCCGTCGCCTGCCCGGCAGCTGCGCCCGCCTGGCCGCCGCGCTGCTCTCGCCGAGGGACCTCACGTACCGGGAGATCGCCCGCGAGCTGGGCATCTCCCAGGGCAGTGTCGGCCCGGAACGCTCCCGCTGCCTCCAACACCTGCGCCGCCTCCTGAACCCGGCCGACTTCGACATCCAGGAGAGGGGGAGGGGGACGGGGTGGTGAGGGCCCGTACGCGCGCTCCGCGCCCGGGGCGGGGCGGGGCCGGGGGCCCGGCGCTCGGGCTCGCCTGCGGCTGGTGCGGCCGGTCGTGGCCGGGGCGCGCGTGTGGGCTCCGCGTGGGGGTGTTGCAGACGACACTCAATCGTCGGCCTTCCCCATGGCCGGAGGACCTGGCCGTGCCAGGCACTCAGGGGTTCGCGCCGGTGCGAACCGTCGCGTTCCCTCCGGCGCGGCGGCCGTACGCGGTCCCGCGGCGAGGTACCCAGTCGCGTGGGCTCGGGCGCCCCGGGCGGTGGTCGGTGCCCAACTCCTCGCGCCGGTACGGCACTTGATGGCCCCCGGCCCTCAGGCCCCGGGCCCGCCGCAGGTCGCCCGCCGTGCCGGAAGGGTGTGGGCTGCCGCGACTTGCCCAGGCCCGCCCGCCGACCGCCGGTCCCGCCCCCGTACGCCCCGCCAAACCTCGCGCTCGGACCGGGAAATCGTAGGGGAGTTGGGTTTCTCACAAGGTGTTTCGGGGTGCGGGCGTTCCCGTGGCCTGGGAAGGCTGCGCAGAATGCTCGCGGAGGTTGCGGCACCCGGAACGTTGGGGAAAGGTGCGAAGAGAGCAACCGGCGGACAGGTGAGCGGGAGGCGGGCGCACATGGGCATGAGCGTGACCATCTCGGCGGCGGAGACGACGGACGCCGAGCACATTCTGAAACTTCAGTACCTCTGCTACCAGAGCGAGGCAGAGCTGTACGGCGACTACTCCATCGAGCCGCTCACCCAGTCGCTCGACTCGCTGCGGGCCGAACTGGACGCGGGCTGCGTCCTCGTGGCCCGGCTCGGCACGGAGGTCGTCGCCTCGGTGCGCGGCGGTGTCGACGCCGACGGCACGGCCCGGATCGACAAGCTGATCGTGCACCCGCGCATGCAGCGCCACGGCCTCGGCGGCCGGCTGCTGCTCGCGATCGAGGAGCGCCTCGCCCTCGCCGGCGCCGTCAAGAGCTTCCAGCTGTTCACCGGCCACCGCAGCGAGAACAACCTGCAGCTCTACCGCAAGCACGGCTACGCCCCCGTCGGCACCCGGCAGGTCAACGACCGCCTCACCCTCGTGACCCTCGCCAAGGAAGCCGGCGACCCGGCGGCGTACACCACGAGCGCCTGACGCGAAAGCCGCCGAGGGATCGGCCGGATCGGTCACCCGATCGGCGCCCCTCGGCGGCTCCCGGCACGCGAACCGCTCGGCACACCCGAACCGCTCGGCTCAGACGGCCTCGGCTTCCGCCTTGCCCTCCGTACGCGAGCGGCGCAGCCAGAACAGCGCGGTCACCGGCAGCAGCACCGGGATGAAGAGATAGCCCATCCCGAAGTCCGACCACACCGTGGCGTCCGGGAAGGCCGAAGGATCCGCCAGCGTCCACGCGCCGACGACGACCACGCCCACCAGTTCCGCCGCACAGCACGCGAGCGCCGCCCGCCGGGCCGTCTCACCGCCGCGCACCAGCGTGTACGTGATGAACGCGTAGACGAGCGCCGCGAGCAGCGACAGGGAGTACGCGAGCGGGGCCCGGTCGAACTCCGTGGAGATCTGGTAGAGCGAGCGCGACAGCGCGCCGACCACCATCACCCCGTACAGCCAGACGAGCAGCAGGCCCGGGCCCTTGATCAGGCGAGTGCGTTCCGCGGCCATCGTCAGCCACCCCAGATGTCGTAGAGCCGAACCTGCAGCACCGCCAGGACCACGCCCGCCGCCGCGACCGTGACCGAACCCCAGCGGGTGCGCTCGGCGAGCGAGAGGAAACCCGCCGCCGGGACGCACGCGGCCGAGCCGAGCAGATACGCCACGAAGATCACCGTGCCCTGCTCCGGCTCCTGTCCGCGCGCCAACTGCACGACGCCCACGACGAGTTGGACCACGGCGAGCAGAGTCACCACGGCCATGCCGATGAAGTGCCAGTCCTTGGTGGGCTGGTCGCGGTAGGCCGCGAAACCGCACCACGCGGCGAGCAGCAGGGCGGCCACGGCGGTCGCGACCGTCAGGGCAGAGAGCATGCCGAGACCCTAATACGGGGCGAAATTCCCCCCGCGCCCGGCCCGGGGTACCGCCCGGGGCGCCGGCCGGGACCCGCCGGGGGCGGACGTCGGGACCCGCCGCGGGCGGAGGTGATGGTTCCGCTTAAGGTCGGCCGTATGCGATTCCAGGCCGAGGCCCTCCTCTTCGACAACGACGGCACCCTGATCTCCTCCATGGAGTCGGTCCACCGCTGCTGGCGCCGCTGGGCCGAGGAGCACGGGATCTCCGCCGCCGACTTCGAGCGGGTCGAGCTGCACGGCCGCCCCGCCGTCGAGATCATCGCCGAGCTGCTGCCCGAGGAGCGGATACCCGCCGCCCTCGAGCGGATCGAGCAGCTGGAGGTCGAGGACGTGCCCGGCGGCGTCGTCCTGCTGCCCGGCACCAAGGAACTCCTCTCCGCCCTGCCCCGCGACCGCTGGGCCGTCGTCACCTCCGCCACCCGCCCGCTCGCCGAGGCCCGGCTGCGCGAGGTCGGTGTCGACTTCCCCGCGATGGTCGCCGCCGACGACATCACCCGCGGCAAGCCCGACCCCGAGCCGTTCCTGCTGGCCGCCGAGCGCCTCGGCGTCGACCCGGCCCGCTGCGTCGTCTTCGAGGACGCGCCCGCCGGGCTCGCCGCGGGCCGCGCCGCCGGCATGCGGACCGTGGCGTTGACCACAACGCACACCGCGGCCGAGCTCGCCGCCGACGTCGTCGTACCCGACCTCTCCGCGGTGTCCGCGCAGGCCATCGACGGTGGCGTGGAGATCGTCACCGCCGGCTGAGAACCCCGGAGCCGTCCGGACAGCGGGCGCATGCGTCCCGCTATTCGGACAGCTCTGATCGGCTCGTACGGCTGTCTGCTTTACTGGTCCGCATGACCACGACGAGCTACCGCACCCCTGCGACCGAGGCGAACGCCACGCCCGGTGCTCGTTGTATGTGTCGAATGTGCGCCTTCTGAGGGCCCCCGCACCCCCGCCTCGCGCCCCGAAGCGAGCCTCCTGAGCCGTGTCCGCGCAGCACCCCCGAGCGGAACGAGCCCCGCCCCGCGCACGCGTTACTCCCCTCGGTTCCCCCGTGCCCCGTACGAGAACCGTGCCCGGCTTCCGAAGAAGAATGCCCCGTGCCCGGCGCGCACCCCGCGCCCGCACTCGACAGTGACGGAAACCCCAGTGATCACCACTTCCGGCCTGACCAAGGTCTACCGCTCACGCGGTCGTGAAGTAACCGCACTCGACGGCGTCGATCTGCACGTGCGCGAGGGGGAGGTGTACGGCGTCATCGGCCAGTCCGGCGCCGGCAAATCCTCGCTGATCCGCTGCGTCAACCTCCTGGAGCGCCCCAGCTCCGGCACCGTGACGGTCGACGGCGTCGACCTCACCGCCCTCGCCGGCCGCGGCACCCGCGCCGGCAAGGAACTGCGCCAGGCCCGCAGCCGTATCGGCATGGTCTTCCAGCACTTCAACCTGCTGTCCTCGCGGACCGTGCAGGACAACATCGAGCTCCCCCTGGAGATCCTCGGCGTCAGCGGTCGCGAACGCTCCCGCAAGGCCCTCGAACTCCTCGACCTCGTCGGCCTCTCCGACAAGGCCAAGAGCTACCCCGCCCAGCTCTCCGGCGGCCAGAAGCAGCGCGTCGGCATCGCCCGCGCCCTGGCCGGCGACCCGAAGGTGCTGCTCTCCGACGAGGCGACCAGCGCCCTCGACCCGGAGACCACCCGCTCGATCCTGCAGCTGCTCCGCGACCTCAACCAGCAGCTCGGCCTGACCGTCCTGCTGATCACGCACGAGATGGACGTCGTCAAGACCGTCTGCGACTCGGCCGCCCTGATGGAGCGCGGGCAGATCGTGGAGTCCGGCACCGTCAGCGAACTCCTCGCCACCCCCGGCTCCGAACTCGCCGCCGCCCTCTTCCCGGTCAGCGGCGAGGTCACCGGCGACGACCGCACGGTCATCGACGTCACGTTCCTCGGCGAGGCCGCCACCCAGCCGGTCATCTCCACGCTCTCCCGCACGTACAACATCGACATCTCGATCCTGGGCGCCGCGATGGACACCGTCGGCGGCAAGCAGGTCGGCCGGATGCGGATCGAACTGCCCGGCCGGTACGAGGAGAACGTCGTGCCCATCGGCTTCCTGCGCGAGCAGGGGCTGCAGGTCGACGTAGTGGGCCAAGGCGGCGTCGACGCGCCGCAGCTCGTGAAGGAAGGGGTCGCCAAGTGACCTGGTCTCAGATGCAGCCCCTGCTGGAGCAGGCCTGTCTGGACACCCTCTACATGGTGGGCTGGTCCACGCTCATCGCCGTCGTCGGCGGACTGCCGCTCGGTGTGCTCCTCGTCCTCACGGACAAGGGCGGCCTGCTGCAGAACACCGTCGTGAACAAGGCCATCGGGCAGGTCGTGAACATCGCCCGCTCGATGCCCTTCATCATCCTGATGGTCGCCCTGATGGGCTTCACCCGCGCCGTCGTCGGCACCACCATCGGCGTGGAGGCCGCGATCGTCCCGCTCGCCGTCGGCGCCATCCCGTTCTTCGCGCGCCTGGTCGAGACGGCCGTGCGCGAGGTCGACCACGGTCTCGTCGAGGCCGTGCAGTCGATGGGCGGCAACACCTGGACCGTCGTACGCAAGGTCCTCGTGCCCGAGTCGCTGCCCTCGCTGATCTCGGCGACCACCACCACGATCGTCGCCCTCATCGGCTACTCGGCGATGGCCGGCACCGTCGGCGCGGGCGGCCTCGGCGACATCGCGATCCGCTACGGCTACCAGCGCTTCGAGTCCAGCCTGATGTGGATCACCGTCGCCGTCCTCGCCGTCGTCATCTCGCTCATCCAGTTCGCCGGCGACAGCGGCGCCCGGGTCCTGCACCGCCGTGCGGGCAAGGGCGGCGAACCGCTCCGCTTCCGGGCGTTCACCGGCCTGAAGGCGGGCGGCCCCGCCACCGCCGAGGCGACCGCCACGGCCGGGTCCTCGGCCAAGTCCGGCTGACCCGTTCCCGCTTCCCCGTGCAACCGACGGGGTGCACCACCGCACCACCCATGGAGAAAGGCACTTTTCGTGCGTAACACCACCAAGATCACCGCAGCTGTCCTCACCACCGGCGCCCTCGCCCTCGGCCTGACCGCCTGCGGCGGCGGGGACGAGAAGGCCAAGGCCTCCGACCCGCTGATCGTCGCCGCGACCCCCGTCCCGCACGCCGAGATCCTGAACTACATCAAGGACAACCTGGCGGCGAAGGAAGGCCTCAAGCTCGAGGTCAAGGAGTTCACGGACTACGTCCAGCCGAACCAGGCCACCGAGGACGGCTCCGTCGGCGCCAACTACTTCCAGACCCAGCCGTACCTCGAGGACTTCAACAAGAAGAACGGCACCCACCTCGAGTCCGTCGCCACGGTCCACCTGGAGCCGCTCGGCCTCTACTCCGAGAAGGTCAAGAAGGCCGACGACCTGAAGAAGGGCGCCACCGTCGCCCTTCCCAACGACGCCGACAACGAGTCCCGCGCCCTGCGCTTCCTGGCCGCCAACGACCTCATCACCCTGAAGAAGGGCTCCGAGGCCACCGCGACCCCGCAGGACATCGCGAAGAACCCGAAGGACCTCCAGTTCAAGGAGGTCGAGGCCGCGCAGACCCCGCGTTCCCTCAAGGACGTCGACGCCGCGGTGATCAACGGCAACTACGCCATCGGCGCCGACCTCAAGCCGGCCAAGGACGCGCTGTTCCTGGAGACCACCAAGGGCAACGACTACAACAACGTCCTCGCCGTCACCGAGGGCAACGCGGACGA
Source organism: Streptomyces sp. Da 82-17 (assembly GCF_046098215.1). NCBI lineage: Bacteria > Bacillati > Actinomycetota > Actinomycetes > Kitasatosporales > Streptomycetaceae > Streptomyces > Streptomyces sp. Da 82-17. The sequence continues at coordinate 197,253 of NZ_JBJURH010000003.1, read as the reverse complement.
CCCGCGCGTGAAGAAGCTCGCCAAGCTGCTGACGTCGCCCGAGGTGAAGAAGTTCATCGAGGACAAGTACGCCGGCTCCGTCCTGCCCTCCTTCTGAGCCCCCTCGGAACCGGGAACACGGAACCGCCATGCGCAAGCACACCCTGCCGCTCGCCGTCCTCGCCGGAGCCCTCACGCTCGGCCTGACGGCCTGCGGCGCGGGCGGCTCGGGCGCCGGCTCCGACGACAAGAGCGGCCCGCTCGTCGTCGGAGCCACCCCGACCCCCGCCGGTGAAGTCCTCACGTACGTACAGCAGAAGCTGGCGAAGAAGGCCGGACTCGAGCTGGAGATCAAGGAGTTCACGGACTACGTCCTGCCGAACACCGCGCTCCAGGACGGCACCCTCGGCGCCAACCTGTACCAGCACAAGCCCTACCTGGACGACTTCAACGAGTCCAAGGGCACCACGCTGGCCCCGGTGGTCGAGGTGTACCTGCCGCCCATGGGCCTCTACTCCGAGACGGCGCAGCGCCCCGGCGAGCTGAAGAAGGGCGCCACGATCGCCCTGCCCAACGACACCACCAACGAGGGCCGGGCGCTCGAACTCCTCGCGTCCGAGGGCCTGATCGAGCTGAAGAAGGACGCGGGCGCCGACGCGAGTCCCGAGGACATCGCGAAGAACCCCAAGGGCCTCACCTTCAAGGAGATCGAACCGGCCCAGCTGCCGCGCTCGTTGAAGGACGTCGACGCGGCCGTCATCAACAACAACTACGCCCTCGACGCCGGGCGCAGCCCCAAGAAGGACGCCATCCTCCTGGAGTCCGTCGAGGACAACCCGTACAACAACGTCCTCGCCGTCAAGAAGGGCGACGAGGACGACCCGAGGGTCAAGAAGCTCGCGAAGCTGCTGACTTCGCCCGAGGTGCAGAGGTTCATCGAGGACAAGTACCAGGGCTCGGTCCTGCCGGTCACCGGCAACTGACGCCCCGGCCAGGAGCACCTGACAAACCCTCACGTAACACGGGGCCCGTACCTGCCCAGGTACGGGCCCCGTCGTGCGGCGCGGTGGGTGCATGCTGCATGCTGGGCACTTCGGCAGCAGACCAGCAGTGGTTCGGCGGCAGACCAGTAGTGACGGAGCGGCACGATGACGACGGCCAACTCGATGTTCCCGGACATCTCCATCAGCACGGAACGCCTCGTGCTGCGCCCGTTCGAGGAAGCGGACGTCGACGGCCTCACCGACATGATGAACGACGAGCACGTCGTCGCCTGGACCACCGCCCCCCAGCCGTACACCGAGTCCGACGCCCGCGCCTGGGTCACCGAACTCGCCCCCGCCGAGCGCACCGAGGGCCGCGGCATCGTCTTCGCCGTCACCGAGTTCCTCACCCAGCGCCTCGTCGGCATCGTGCACCTGCAGCACACCGACTGGCGCGTCCGCTCCTCCGAGATCGCGTACGTCGTCGCCCCCTGGGCCCGCGGCGAGGGATACGCCTCCGAGGCCGCGCTCGCCGTCACCCAGTGGCTCTTCCGCGACCAGGGCTTCGAGCGCCTCGAACTGCGCACCGCCGCCGACAACGTCGCCTCCCAGCAGGTCGCCCAGAAGATCGGCTGCATCAGCGAGGGCATCCTCCGCGGCGCCTGCATAGCGCGTACGAGAGACGACAACGGCGACTGGAACGACACCCGCACCGACCTCATCGTCTGGAGCCTGCTCCCCGAGGACCTCGACGGCATCGCCGACCAGCTCGCCGAGGCCTCCGGGTACACCGCGTTCTCCGAGTGGAACTGACCCGGGGGGTGTCTCCCCGCCCGGCCCCGCCCGGGACCGGACCGGTTCGCTCCGCACCCACCAGGTACGCTCACGATGCCCGGCCGGTCCGCACGACCGCCGGCCACCCCACTGACGAGCTGCGAGAACCCCCAGGAGACTGACGACGATGGCCGACCGGGTCACGGTGATCGGCTGGGACGGTTCGCCCCTCACGGACGCGGCACGCTCCGCCCTCGGCGCCGCGACCCTCGTGGCGGGCGCCGCCCACCACCTGGCACTGCCCGAGGTCCCCGCCGGCGCCGAACGCATCCGGCTCGGCAGCGTCTCCCTCGCCGCCCGCCGCATCGCCGCCCACCGCGGCACGGCCGTCGTCCTCGCCGACGGCGACCCCGGCTTCTTCGGCGTCGTACGCACCCTCCGCGCCCCCGAACACGGCCTGGAGGTCGAGGTCGTGCCCGCGGTCTCCTCCGTCGCCCAGGCCTTCGCCCGCGCCGGGATGCCCTGGGACGACGCGCAGATCGTCGTCGCCCAGAGCCGCACCCTGCGCCGCGCCGTCAACGTGTGCCGCGCCCACACCAAGGTCGCCGTCCTCACCTCGCCGGGCGCAGGACCGGCCGAACTCGCCCTGCTCCTGCAGGGAGTGCACCGCACCTTCGTCGTCTGCGAGGAGCTCGGCACCGACCGCGAACGCGTCTCCGTGCTCACCTCCGACAAGGCCGCCGACGTCACCTGGCGCGACCCCAACGTCGTCATCGTCATCGGCGGCCCCGCCGACCGCGAGCACGCCTGGATCGCCGGCCGCGACCCCGCCGCCCGCCCCCGCGGCTGGGCCCTGCCCGCCTCGGCCTACGGCCACGAGCCGCTCGGCGAGGGCGAGAACGACCGGCTCCGCGCGGCCCAACTCGCCCGCCTGGGCCCGCGCGTGGGCGACCTGGTCTGGGACATCGGCTGCGGCAGCGGCGCCTTCGCCGTCGAGGCCGCCCGGTTCGGCGCCGCCGTCATCGCCGTCGACGAGGACATCGAGGCCTGCGCCCGCACCGACAGGGCCGCCCGCCGCTTCGGCGTCCCGCTGCAGATCAACCGCGGCTCCGCCCCCCACGTACTGGAGGACCTGCCCGAGCCGGACGTCGTACGCGTCGGGGGCGGCGGCGCCGCCGTCGTCTCGGCCGTCGCCGACCGCAGGCCGCAGCGGATCGTCACCCACGCCGCCACCCGCGACGAGGCCGAGCTGATCGGCCGTGACCTCACCGAGCACGGCTACGCGGTGGAGTGCGCGCTCCTGCAGACCGTCGAACTCGACACGCGCGTCTGGACGGAACGCGAACGCGCGGTCGCCTTCCTGATCTGCGGAGAGTTGGAAGCCCGCGGCGAGTCGCCCCGCTGACGACGGGTACCGGGTGGTATCGCGCCCCGTGACCGTACGGCCCCGCTGCGCGCGGTAGGCTGGCCGATCGTTGTACTGCTCCCGGACGTTCGTCGGTTCGTACGTCAATGTCCGGTAAGCGCGCCCGGTTTGAGGCGTGTGCGGTACGGCGGGGATCGGAGGACGCGCGACGTGGCGTAGTCCACAGCGGGCCGTGGCGGATCTTGGCGACACGGCGGTGGTCCGACCGCGACAATGCCTGAGGCGTCAGCACGCCGAGGGCGGGACGCGGCCGTTCCGTGCCGCGCGGCGCGCACGCTCGTTCTTGTCCATGGGCGGTTGCCGCCGCCAGGGGCGAGCCGGCCGAAGGAGAACGACCGATGGGCGAGGGGTACGCATGACCGACACCGGCCAGGTTCCGGGCGAGGGACTGCCGGAGGGCGCAGGCACGGTGGACCAGCCGGGCGTCGTTCCCGCACCCGGCGCGTACACCTACCTCGACCCCGCCGCAGCCCCCGCCGAGGACGACGACCTGCTGTTCATGCCGGGCGCCCAGGGCGCCTGGACGGAAGGCCAGCCGGGGTACGCCCCGGAGGCCGCGGGCTACGAACAGGCCCCGGCCGCCGCCGAGTCGATCCCGTACGAGCAGGCCCCGCAGGGCGTCGGCGGACTGCAGCCGGAGCAGGTTCCGGGTGCGCCGACGGCCGGTCAGGGCGTGCCGCAGGACGCGCAGTACGAGGCGGCCGTGGCGCAGCAGACGCCTGCTCAGCCCGCCCAGGCCGCCCAACAGGCCGCCGCCCAGCAGGCCGTGGGGCAGGAGGCGATCGGGCAGGAGGCCGTGGCACACGTGCCCGGTGCGCACGAGATGTCCGGCCGCGACAGCGGTTCCGTCAACCTCTCCGACGTACGACTGCCCGGCCCCGCCGAGGCGCAGCAGCACGCCGGTACGCACGCCGTCGCCCACGCCGGTACGCACGCCGGTACGCATGGTGGGCAGCAGCCCGTCGCCGCGGCGCAGGCCCACGGCAACGGCCGCCGCCCGCTGCACATGGGCCCGCCCACGCCCGCCGCCGCGAGCCCGGTCCGCTCCCTCGCCGACCGCGGCCCGGCCACCACGCCGCCGCAGCCGATGCAGGTCCAGGCCCAGGCCCAGATGCCGGACTCGGGGCAGACGCTCGCCGGCCCTGAGTACCTGGACGTGCCGCGCGCCGAGAACGGCGTACCGCAGGGCCAACAGCTCGGCGAGATCCCGCTCCAGGGCGCGGTGCCGTGGTCCCCGCAGCCGCCGCAGGCCCAGTACGAGAGCGGCGCGCCGCAGCCCGTTCCGGGCACGGAGTCCCAGGTCGGACCCGCCCACGGTGCAGAAACGGTCGTCCCGGACGGCCCGCAGAACTCGGGCGTTCCGGGCGCGACTCCGGGTTCCCCCGAGGGCGCTGCCGGTGAACTGCCCGCCGAGGCGGTCGAGAGCGCGGCACCCCAGGGTCCGGCGGCGTCCGGTGAACTGCCTGCGGAGGCGCAGCCGGTCGGGCAGTTCGTCCCGGTCGAGGGCGTCATCCCGTCCACCCCGCACCTCGCTCCGACCCCGCCGCAGCCGCTGCGCATCCCGCAGGAGGAGGTCGCGGCCCCGGAGCAGGGCCCTGCGGCGGAGCAGCAGGAGCCGGAGGCCGAGCAAGGCGGGCCGGTCGACCAGGCAGTCGCCGAACAGCCGGTCGGCGAACAGCCCGTGGCCGAGCAGCCCGTTGCCGCCGCGGCCGAGCAGCCCGCGGAGGCCGACGACGAGGCGGTCGTGGTCCCCGCACCCCGCGACGGCGAGAGCGCGCAGCCCGCCGCCGCGGCAACCCCCCAGCACGTGCACGAAGCGGAAGCCGAGACAGAGATCAAGACCCAGCCCGCCACCGAACCCGAGGCCGCGGCCGAGGCCCCCGGCGAAGGCGACCCGACGGCAGCCGAGACCCCGGAGCAGACCGCCCCCGAGCAGGCCGCTGCCGCCGACCAGCCCGCCCCCGAGCCGGAGACCGCTCCGGAGACCGCTCCGGAACCGGAAGCCGAGGCTCAGCCCGAGGCCGTCGAAGCCCAGGCCGAAGCCGAAGCCCCCGCCGAGCCCGCCGAGCCCGCTCAGGCCGAGCCCGAAGCGGCCCAACTGCCGCAGTCCGAGCCGCAGTCCGAGGCCGAGCAGGCCCCCGTGCCCGCCCAGCCGACCGGGGCCACGGACGTCGAGGCCACCGAGGCGACCGAAGCCACGGACATCAACGACCTCGTGGAGGTCACCGAGGCCGACGCCCCGCAGGCCCCCGTACAGCCCGAGGCCGTACGGCCCGAAGCCGTACAAGCCGAGACCGTCCCTGCCGACGCAGCCCAGGCCGAGGCCGTACAGCCCGAGCCCGCCGCCGCAGCCCCCGAGGCCGCGCAGGCGGACGACGCGGCCGTGGCCGAACCGGCCGAGCAGCCCCGACTCGCCCCCGAGGCCCGGCCGACGGCCGAACCGTCGGCCGAGCAGTCCGAGGCCTCCGGCGAGGCCCCGGCCGACGTGCCCGCCGCCCCGCCCGCGCCCGCGTACGACGAGGCCGAGCGGGAGGCCGTGCTGCGGGTCATGCGGGAGCGGCGGGACATCCGCAACGGCTTCCGCAACGACCCGATTCCGCACGAGGTCCTGCTCCGCGTCCTGGAGGCGGCCCACACGGCGCCGTCCGTCGGGCACTCGCAGCCCTGGGACTTCGTCGTCATCCGGTCCGCCGAGACCCGGCGCACGATGCACGAACTGGCCATGCGCCAGCGCGAGGCGTACGCCAAGTCCCTGCCCAAGGGCCGCGCCAAGCAGTTCAAGGAACTGAAGATCGAGGCCATCCTCGACACCCCGGTGAACATCGTCGTCACCGCCGACCCCACCCGCGGCGGCCGCCACACCCTCGGCCGGCACACCCAGCCGCAGATGGCCCCGTACTCCTCCGCGCTCGCCGTCGAGAACCTGTGGCTCGCCGCCCGCGCCGAGGGCCTCGGCGTCGGCTGGGTCAGCTTCTTCGACGAGCGCGAGATGGTCCGCACCCTCGAACTGCCCGAGCACCTGGAGGTCGTGGCGTACCTCTGCGTCGGGTACGTCGACGAGTTCCCGGACGAGCCCGAGCTGATGCAGGCCGGCTGGTCCAAGCGCCGCCCGCTGTCGTGGGTCGTGCACGAGGAGACGTACGGCCGCCGCGCGCTGCCCGGCGAGGAGCCGCACGACCTGCTCGCCGAGACCGTCGCCAACATCCGCCCGCTGGACGCCAAGGCGCTCGGCGAGGCGTGGGAGCGGCAGAAGCGGATGACGAAGCCCGCGGGCGCGCTCGGCATGCTGGAGATCATCTCCGCGCAGCTGTCCGGCCTCTCGCGGATGTGCCCGCCGCCCATCCCGGAGCCCGCCGCCGTGGCGATCTTCGCGGGCGACCACGGGGTGCACGCGCAGGGCGTCACGCCCTGGCCGCAGGAGGTCACCGGCCAGATGGTCGCCAACTTCCTGGGCGGCGGCGCGGTCTGCAACGCGTTCGCGAACCAGGTCGGCGCCGAGGTCTGCATCATCGACGTGGGCGTCGCCTCCGACCTGCCCGCCACCCCCGGGCTGCTGCCCCGCAAGGTCCGCGCCGGCACCGCCGACATGACCACCGGGCCCGCGCTCACCCGCGAGGAGGTCAAGGAGGCCATCGAGGTCGGCATCGACACCGCCCGCGACCTCGTGGCCGCCGGCAACAAGGCGCTGCTCACCGGTGAGATGGGCATCGCCAACACCACCGCGTCCGCCGCCCTGATCTCGGTGTTCACGGGCGTCGACCCGGCCGAGGTGACCGGCCGCGGCACCGGCATCAACGACGAGACCCTCGCCCGCAAGACCGATGTCGTACGCCGCGCCCTGGAGCTGCACCAGCCCGACCCGGCCGACCCCATCGGCGTCCTCGCGGCGATCGGCGGCCTCGAACACGCCGCGATGGTCGGCCTGTTGCTGGGCGGCGCCTCGCTGCGCACCCCGGTGATCCTCGACGGCGTCAGCGCCGGGGCCGCCGCCCTGGTCGCCCGCGCCATCGCCCCCGAGGTGCTCGCCGCGTGCATCGCCGGGCACCGCAGCGCCGAGCCCGGCCACGTGGCCGCGCTCAACAAGCTGGGCCTGCGCCCCCTCGTCGACCTCGACCTGCGCCTCGGCGAGGGCACGGGCGCGCTGCTCGCCCTGCCCGTCGTGCAGTCGGCGGCCCGGGCCATGCACGAGGTGGCGACGTTCGACTCGGCGGGCGTCACCGAGAAGTAGCACCACGCCCGCGGGCCCGGGTCCCTGTTCCGCAGGGGTCCGGGCCCGCTTGCGGTCCCGTAACGGCCGGGCCTCGGGGAAAGCGCCCGCCGGCCCTCGCCGTAGAGTGGACCCGCACCACGAATCCCCACGTCAGACCCGTGCCGCTCCACCGCCGCAGCGGCGCACGCCCTCCGCACCAGGAGCCGCAGCACATGGCTGAACACCCCGCCTACCCCGTAGGACTCCGCCTCTCCGGCCGCCGCGTGGTCGTACTCGGCGGCGGTCAGGTCGCCCAGCGCCGCCTCCCGGCCCTGATCGCGGCGGGCGCCGACGTCCACCTCGTGTCGCCGTCCGCGACCCCGTCGGTCGAGGCGATGGCCGACGCCGGCGAGATCACCTGGCACCGGCGTCCGTACGCGGCCGGGGACCTCGCCGACACCTGGTACGCGCTGATCGCCACCAGCGACCACGCCGCCAACGAGGCCGCGTCCGCCGAGGGCGAGGCGAACCGCGTCTGGTGCGTGCGCTCCGACGACGCCGCCGCGGCGACCGCCTGGACCCCGGCCACCGGCCACTCCGACGGTGTCACCGTGGCCGTGCTCGGCGACTCCCCGGACCCGCGCCGCACCGCCGCCATCCGCGACACGGTCGTCGAGGGCCTGCGCGACGGCACCCTCGTCGCCCCGCACCACCGCCCGCACACGCCGAGCGTCGCCCTCGTCGGCGGCGGGCCCGGCGACCCGGACCTCATCACGGTCCGCGGCCGTCGCCTGCTCGCCCAGGCCGACGTGGTGATCGCCGACCGGCTCGGGCCGCGCGACCTGCTCAACGAACTCCCGCCGCACGTCGAGGTGATCGACGCGGCGAAGATCCCGTACGGCCGGTTCATGGCGCAGGAGGCGATCAACAACGCGCTGATCGAGCACGCCAAGGCCGGCAAGGCCGTCGTCCGGCTCAAGGGCGGCGACCCGTTCGTCTTCGGGCGCGGCATGGAGGAGGCGCAGGCGCTCGCCGAGGCCGGGATCGCCTGCACCGTCGTGCCGGGCATCTCCAGCTCCATCAGCGTGCCGAGCGCGGCGGGCATCCCGGTCACGCACCGCGGCGTCGCGCACGAGTTCACCGTCGTCAGCGGGCACGTGGCGCCCGACGACGAGCGCTCCCTGGTCGACTGGGCGGCCCTCGCCCGGCTCCGCGGCACCCTCGTCGTCCTCATGGGCGTCGACAAGATCGGCAAGATCGCCGAGGCCCTGATCGCCCACGGCCGTGCCCCCGAGACCCCCGTCGCCCTCGTCCAGGAGGGCACGACCGCGTCCCAGCGCCGCGTCGACGCCACCCTCGGCACGGTCGGCGAGAAGGCGAAGGCCGAGGACGTGCGGCCGCCCGCCGTCATCGTGATCGGCGAGGTCGTGGGCGTCGGCGTCCCGGCGAAGCCGGAGGCGTGACCCGGGCGCCCCGGGCCTGACCTCGGCGGAGCCCGGGGCGTGACCTCGGCCGAGTCCGGGGCGTGACCTCGGCCGAGTCCGGGGCGTGCCCCGGCGAACCCTCGATCTGTAACCTCGGGTAACACAATTCTCCCGAGCCGTTGGCACCACCCCCTGGACAAGGCAGTATCACCCTGTGGCTGATCTCATCACCGTCGACGACCCCGACGACCCGCGCCTGAGCGACTACATCGGACTGACCGACGTCGAGCTGCGCCGCCGCCGCGAGCCCGCCGAGGGCCTGTTCATCGCCGAGGGCGAGAAGGTCATCAGACGCGCCCGGCACGCCGGTTACGAGATGCGGTCCATGCTGCTCTCGGCCAAGTGGGTCGACGTGATGCGCGACGTCATCGACGAGGTCCCGGCCCCCGTGTACGCGGTCAGCCCGGACCTCGCCGAACGCGTCACCGGCTACCACGTGCACCGCGGCGCCCTCGCCTCCATGCAGCGCAAGCCGCTCCCGACCGCCGCCGAACTCCTCGCCGACGCCCGGCGGGTGGCCGTCATGGAGGCGGTCAACGACCACACCAACATCGGCGCGATCTTCCGCAGCGCCGCCGCCCTCGGCATCGACGCGGTCCTGCTCTCCCCGGACTGCGCGGACCCGCTGTACCGCCGCTCCGTCAAGGTGTCCATGGGCGCTGTCTTCTCGGTGCCGTACGCGCGGCTCGAAGCCTGGCCGAAGAGCCTGGAGTCGGTCCGCGAGGCCGGCTTCAAACTGCTCGCCCTCACCCCGGACGAGAAGGCCTCGACCCTCGACGACCTCGCCCCGCACCGCATGGACCGGGTCGCCCTGATGCTGGGCGCGGAGGGCGACGGCCTCTCCCGCCAGGCCCTGATCGCGGCCGACGAATGGGTCCGCATCCCGATGGCCCACGACGTCGACTCCCTCAACGTGGGCGCGGCCGCCGCGGTCGCGTTCTACGCGGTGACGACGGGCCGCCCGCAGGCCTGAGGACGTACGACGCAGGGCCCAACGCCCCGTACCCGCCCGGAGGTTGGGTCCGGGGCGTACCGCTTACGCGAGTTGCTCACGGGGCGGAGCCGAGGGACCGCGCGTCCGTCGCGGCGGCCGCCGTGGTCACCGCGCCCTGCGGGGAGCTCTGCTCCAGGCCGCGCGCCGGACCCTGACAGCCCTGCGCGGCGGCGATGCCGAGCGCCACGAGCAGCGTCACGACCACGAACACGATCAGCCGCTGCCGCAGCAGCCGCGGATTCGCGGGCCCGCGGCGCCCGGTGCTCGTCGTCCGCGGCGGCGCCGTACGCCCGCCGTTGCTGCGCGGCGCGGGCCTGCTCCCGGAACGCCCGCCCGTACGCGGCGGAGCCGTGCGCCTTCCCGTGCCGTTCGTGCGGGACGGCGGGGGAGTGCCGGGGGCCCGGCGGGTGCGCTGCGCGGCGTGCTCGGCGGTGCGGTCACGGTCACGGTCGCGGTCCTGGCGGGTGTCGGCCAGGCGGCCCGTGGAACGCTCGGCGCCCTGCCGGTCGGGGGTGCGCCGGGGCGCGGGCGGACGCGTGTCCACCGCGCCGAGCCCCTGTGCCTCGCGGGCCGCGATCTCCTTGAGCCGCAGCGACAGTTGGAGCGTGCTCGGCCGTTCCTCCGGGTCCTTCGCGAGGCAGGCCCGCACCAGCGGAGCCAACGCGTCCGGCACCCCGGCGAGCTGCGCCTCCTCGTGCACCACGCGGTACAGCATCACCTCGGAACTGCCGTGCCCGAACGGCGAGTCACCCATCGCGGCGTACGCGAGCGTCGCCCCCAGCGAGAACACGTCCGTCGCCGGGGTCACCGCCGCCCCGCGCACCTGCTCGGGCGCGAGGAAGCCGGGCGAGCCGACCGCCGTGCCCACGTGCGTGAGCGTGGACGCGCCGGTCGCCCAGGCGATGCCGAAGTCGATGATCCGCGGGCCCTTCGGCGACAGCAGGATGTTGGACGGCTTCAGGTCCCGGTGGACCACCCCGGCCTCGTGCACCGCGACCAGGCCCTCCGAGAGCGCCGAGCCCACCGAGGCCACCTCGGCCGCGGTCAACGGGCCGTCCTCCGCCACCTTGTCGTGCAGCGAGGGGCCCGGAACGTACTGCGTCGCGAACCACGGGCGGTCCGCCTCCAGGTCGGCGGCGACCAGGCGGGCCGTGCAGCCGCCCCTGATCCGGCGCGCGGCGGACACCTCGCGCGCGAACCGCGAGCGGAACTCCTGGTCCTCCGCGAGATCGGGCCTGATCACCTTGAGGGCGACCCGCTGCCCGCGCCGGTCCGAACCGAGGTAGACGACACCCATGCCGCCCGCGCCGAGCCGCCGGTGCAGCCGGAACGAGCCGACGACACGCGGATCCTCGCGCCGGAGCCGCATCATCGCCATCCGAATCCCTGCCGCCTCGTCGCCCTGTTGCCTGACCAATTGACGTGCCACAGCTTACGTTTCCGCGCCCGCGTGCGCTCATAGGCCGCGCCTTCACGGCCCGGTCGATTGTCAGTGCCGGGTGGGAAACTCGGAGCGTGGTCAGGAGAGTTGGCCGCCGGGGCCGTCACGCCCCCAGCGGACTTCAACGCACCGTCGCACAAGGGGGATTGACGCCATGAAGGGTGACCGAGTCGAGATAGTGGTCGACGCCGGCGACACGACGAGGACGTACGAGGTGGTGGCGAGCCGGGCCGGACGCCGGGTCGAGACCACCGTCCGCAGAGGAGTGGTCGAAGTGAGCGAAGTCACGCGCAACGGCACACCTGTCCGCACGGCCCGCTTCATGGCGGCCCGCGTCCTGGCCCTGGTCGAACAGCCCGTCCCGCGCGAGGACACCGCCGAGACGTGAGCCCGCTCCGGGAGACGCCCCCTCCGGGAGAACCCCAGGTCCTAGTCCCCGGTCTCCACCCTGGGGAGTAGGAGGAGCAGCACCGGGTCATCCTGCGGGAGGCCCGGCAATCGGTACGAGGGCATGACGCCCGCGGCCGCGCGCGCCCCTAGATTTGAGGTCAAGCGGCGGGTGCAGCACTCGTCCCCCGAGGTCAAGCACTCGCCGCTGCCGAGACGACAGGAGAGGAACCATGGCGGACACGGCAGCGCGGAGTCTCCTCCGCACGCAGGGACGCAGGGCTTACGCCGCGTTCGGCGGCCGCCGTTCCGGCACCCGTCACCCCCTGGTGGCGACGGCCATGGTGCTTCCCCTGGCGGCCCTGCTCGTAGTCGCCTTCGGCGGCTGGGAAGCGGTGGTCGTGCAAGCGTCGTCCGTGGGCGCGATGCTGGGGCGCTGAGCGGCACCCCAGGCCCGGAAGAGCGGTCCGGGCGGGGACATCCGGCCATGAAACCCCGTGGGGACGGGGGTGCGGCGGACGGCACCGAATGCCCGCGCAGCTGGGGAGCTGCGCGGGCATTTTCCTGCCCGGGATCGGTCGGCCGCGCCCCGGCAGCGGATCGGGGAACTGCGCGAGCGGCCCCGGCGAAAGCCGCAGCCGAAAGAGGTTCCGTCGCAGACGCCGAGCGGCGCGGGCACCGCCAAGCCGACCGGGAGCCGATCACCGCCGGAGGCCGTCACCGCCGGAGGCCGTCACCGCCGGAGGCCGTCAGGAAGGGGCGGGTAGGCGAACAGCCCCGCACGCCCGCCCCAGGCCGCAGCGTAGGCTCGCAGACGGCGCGCTCGTGCCGGATCGCGCGCCGTTCGATGCGCCAACACAGGGGGAGCCGTGAGCAGTTCCGTCACGCGGGCGCTGACCGCCACCGTCAGGGCCGCCGCCCACGGCCCGCACGCCGAGTGCGCCTGCCCCGCGAGCCCCGCCGTCCTCGCCGACCGCGCCGACGGCACCGTCGTACGCCACGGCCGCACCGTCGCCAAGGCCCACGCCCCGGACGCCGACCGCACCGCACTCGCCGCCCGCCTCGCCGTCGCCGCCCACCCCGCGCTCGCCGAAGTCCTGCTCGCCCCGCTCGACCTCCCCGCGACCGAACTCGACGGCCGCCCGGTCACGTTCTGGCCGCACGGCGACCCCGTCGACCCCGACGCCCCGCAGGCCGCACCCTGGGAAGAGGCCGGCGCACTCCTCGCCCGCCTGCACGCCACCCCCGTCGACGCCCTGCCCGGGCCCCTGCCGCCGATGCGCGGACCGCACAAGGCCGCCCTCGCCGTCGACCGGATGCGCCGCGCCCGCCCGCCCGAGCAGGTCGCCGCCGTCGTCGAACGCGCCTGGTCCGCCCTGCCGCCCTGGGCCCGCGCCGAGGGGTCCCCGCCGGGCCCGCCCCGCCTCTGCCACGGCGACCTGCACCTCGGCCAACTCGTCCGCCACCCCGCCCTGTACGGCCCGTGGCTGCTCATAGACGTGGACGACCTGGGCCTCGGCGACCCGGCCTGGGACCTTGCCCGCCCCGCGTCCTGGTTCGCGGCGGGCCTGCTCGCCCCCGAGGACTGGCTGCGCTTCCTCGACGCCTACCGCGCGGCCGCCGGCCCGGCCGTCCCGTACGACGGCGACCCCTGGCCCGCGCTCGACGTGCCCGCGCGGGCCCTGACCGTCCAGACCGCCGCGCTCGCCGTGGCCAAGGCGACCGCCGCCCGCCGCGAGCTCGACGACGCGGAGCTGGCGCTGCTGGAGGCCTGCGACCGGATGGCCTGCGTCCCGGCCCAGTTGCCCGACCAGGCCGCCAAGTAGGGTTCCCGGCAAGGCAACCGGGCACCGGCCCCGGTGAAGCAGTCCCGACCGGCGAGGAGTTGAGCCGACGATGCAGTGTCCCAAGTGCCGCGCACCCATGCAGACGTACAACCGCAACGGCGTCCAGATCGAGCAGTGCAACGGCTGCCGGGGAATCTTCCTCGACTACGGCGAGCTGGAGGCCCTGACCCGCCTCGAGTCGCAGTGGGCCCAGCAGGCCCCGCCGCCCGCCGCACCGCCCGCGGCCCCGGCCCCCGCGCCGCAGCCCTACCCCGCCGCGCAGCCCCCGGCCTGGGGCGCCCCGCAGCACGGCGGCCACCACGGTCACCACGGCCACCACGGCCAGTACCGGCACAAGAGCTTCGGCCGGATGCTGTTCTCCTCCTGAGGCGCACACGAAGAAGCCCCCGGCCGAGCGGCCGGGGGCTTCTTCGATCTGTGGACGATACTGGGATTGAACCAGTGACCTCTTCCGTGTCAGGGAAGCGCTCTCCCGCTGAGCTAATCGTCCTCGGGACCACGATCCGAAGGCCGTGGGCACTGCGTGCGCGATACTGGGATTGAACCAGTGACCTCTTCCGTGTCAGGGAAGCGCTCTCCCGCTGAGCTAATCGCGCGGGGCCCGTGAAGCGTACCGGAGTACCGGGCAGTGGACGATACTGGGATTGAACCAGTGACCTCTTCCGTGTCAGGGAAGCGCTCTCCCGCTGAGCTAATCGTCCTTGGAGGTGGAGACGGGATTTGAACCCGTGTAGACGGCTTTGCAGGCCGTTGCCTCGCCTCTCGGCCACTCCACCAGGAGCGTAGGGGTTCGGGAAGATCCCCCACATCCGAGCGAACGACCGGGTTCGAACCGGCGACCTCAACCTTGGCAAGGTTGCGCTCTACCAACTGAGCTACGTTCGCGTGTCTTTTCCGTTCCGCTTGCGCGTCCCGGCGACGTGTTGAACTCTAGCGGATTCCGGGGCCAGTACAAAAACGCGTTTGCGCAGCGTGCTGCGCTGCCACCGGCCCGGGGCAGGTTCCGGCACGCCGCCATAGACTCACAGCCGTGCACAACGCCCCGTCGACGTTCGCCCCGATGGCACGTTTCGGCAGCCTGCTGGCCACCGACCTGCGTGACGTCACCAGCGATCCCACCGCCCTCGACTCCGCCGGCTTCTGGGCCGTGACCGCGGACTTCGAAGGCCGCCTCGTCTGCGCCCGCTTCGACCGCGTACGCGAGGAGCCCGTCCCGCTGCCCGTCCCCGGCCGCTGGCACGGGCCCGCGGCAGGCGACTGGACGAGCTCGCTCGACCGCGCCGCGTACACGGCAGGCGTACGCCGCATCCGCGAGCACATCGCGGCCGGCGAGGTCTATCAGGCCAACCTCTGCCGCGTGCTCTCCGCGCCGCTGCCGCAGGACGCCGACCTGGACGCCCTCACCGCACTGCTCGCCCAGGGCAACCCCGCCCCGTACGCGGGCACGATCCGGATCCCCGAGCACGGCGTGGAGATCGCCACGGCCTCGCCCGAGCTGTTCCTGCGCAGGCGCGGCAACGTCGTCGAGTCCGGGCCGATCAAGGGCACCGGGAAGACCGAGGCCGACCTGCTCGACAAGGACCACGCCGAGAACGTGATGATCGTCGACCTGGTCCGCAACGACCTGGGCCGCGTCTGCGCCACCGGCTCCGTGACCGTGCCCGAACTGTGCGTCGTCGAGAAGCACCCCGGGCTCGTGCACCTGGTGTCGACGGTGCGCGGCGAGATAGCAGAGGGCGCCGGCTGGCCGGAGCTGCTCGCGGCGACCTTCCCGCCCGGCTCCGTCACCGGCGCCCCCAAGTCCAGCGCCCTGCGGATCATCGAAGCCCTGGAGACCGCGCCCCGCGGCCCCTACTGCGGCGGCATCGGCTGGGTCGACGCGGACCGCGGCACCGGTGAACTGGCCGTCGGCATCCGCACGTTCTGGGCCGACCGGGCCGAGGGCGTGCTCCGCTTCGGCACCGGCGCCGGCATCACGTGGGGCTCCGACCCCGAACGCGAGTGGCGTGAGACCGAGCTCAAGGCATCCCGACTGCTCGCGGTAGCGTCGGGAACGTACGACGCACTGGGAGGAAGCCGCACGTGAAGATCTGGCTGAACGGCGGGCTGCAGGAGCTCGATGCCGCACGCGTATCCGTCCTCGACCACGGACTGACCGTGGGCGACGGGGTGTTCGAGACCCTCAAGGCGCAGGACGGGCGGGCCTTCGCGCTCACCCGCCACCTCGACCGCCTGGCCCGCTCCGCGCGCGGACTCGGCCTGCCCGAGCCCGACCTCGACGAGGTGCGCCGCGCCTGCGCCGCCGTGCTCGAGGCCAACCCGATGCCGCTCGGCCGCCTCCGCGTCACGTACACCGGGGGCCTCTCGCCGCTCGGCTCGGACCGCGGTGACCAGGGCCAGACCCTCGTCGTCGCGCTCGGCGAGACCGTCCGCCGGCCGGACAGCACCGCGGTGATCACCGTCCCCTGGACGCGCAACGAACGCAGCGCGCTCGCGGGCCTGAAGACCACCTCGTACGCGGAGAACGTCGTCGCGCTCGCGCGGGCGCACGAGGGCGGTGCCAGCGAGGCGCTGTTCGGGAACACGGTCGGGCAGCTCTGCGAGGGCACCGGGTCCAACGTCTTCGTCGTGCTGGACGGCGAGATCCACACCCCGCCGGTCGCCTCCGGCTGCCTCGCCGGGATCACCCGCGCCCTGGCCGTCGAGTGGACCGGCGCGCGCGAGACGGACCTGCCGCTGGACGTCCTCGACCGCGCCGACGAGGTGTTCCTGACGTCCACGCTCCGCGACGTCCAGGCCGTCCACCGCGTCGACGGCCGTCAACTCCCGGGCGCCCCGGGCCCGGTGACCGCCAAGGCCATGCGGATCTTCGACGAGCGCTCGGGCGCCGACCTGGACCCGTGAGCCGGACCGGCCCGTCCGAAATCGGGTGACGACGGGCCCGACAGCCGGGTAGAAACCCGGTGATGACCACGACCCTGCGGCCGACCGGGCCGATCCAGCGCGATACGGACGGAGTGCGTTCACGCACCTACCAGGTGTGCGTGAACAGCCGCCCCGTGGGCACCGTCGAGCTCGCCACGCACCCCGTCTTCGGCCCCACCGTGGGCCACGTCCGGTACCTGGCGATCGACGAGCCGGACCGGCGCCGCGGCCGCGGCACGGTCGCCGCGCTCGCCGCCGAGGAGGTGCTGCGCGGCTGGGGCTGCACCCGCGTCGAGGCGGCGGTCCCGGCCGCGGCCCCGGCGGCCCTCGGCCTTGCCACGGCCCTCGGGTACGTGGAGCGCAACCGCCGCATGGCCAAGCCGCTCCAGCCCTCCGGCCCGCCCGCACTCCCGCCGGGCAGCGAGCCCCGCCCGATGTCCGAGGCCGAGTACGAACCGTGGCTGGCCCAGGCCAAGGAGTCGTACGCGCAGACCTGGATGGACCGCGGCGTCCCCGAGGAGCAGGCCCGCGCCAAGTCGGAGGCGGACCACGCCCGCAGCCTGCCCGACGGCCCGGCCAGCCCCGGCATGCGCCTGCGGGTCCTCGCGCACGAGGGCACGGACGTCGGCGTGCTCTGGCTCGCGCTGCAGGAGGACGGCGCGTTCGTCTTCGACGTCGAGGTGTACGAGCAGCACCGCGGCCACGGGCACGGGCGCGCCCTGATGCTCCTCGCCGAACGCGAGGCGGCCGACGCGGGCGCGGCGACCATCGGCCTCAACGTCTTCGCGGGCAACACCCCGGCCCTGCGCCTGTACGAGTCGCTGGGCTACGAGCCGCTCTCGTACTACCTCTACAAACCCCTGCTCTGAGCCGGTCCGGGGGTGCTGCGTCAGCCGGCGAGCAGCCGGTCGACGATCTCCTCGATCCGCTCCCGCAGCCCCTCCTGACTCTTCCCGCCGTCGAGCCGCTGCCCGTCGATCACGTACGTGGGGGTGCCGGTGACGCCGATCGCCTTGCCCTCGGCCTGGTCGGCGTCGACGATCAGGATGTGCCGGCCGTCGATCAGCGCGGTGTCCAACTCCTCGGCGTCCAGGCCGAGTTCGCGGGCCACGTCGACGAGCACCGACTCGCCCTTGCGGTCCAGCTCGTCGACCCGCGCGAGCACGGCCTCCACGTACGGCCAGGCCTGGCCCTGCTCGGCGGCTTCCTCGGCGGCCTGAGCGGCGGCGAAGGCGTGCTTGTGCTTCTCCAGCGGGAAGTGCCGCAGGCGGACGTCGAGCCGGTCGCCGTAGCGGGCGCGCAGGGCGCGGATGTCGTCGAGGGCGGTGCGGCAGTCGGGGCACTGGAGCTCGCACCAGACGTCGAGGACGGGGCGGGCGGAGGCGTCGAGGGGAGAGGTGTCGCTCATGGGGGACAGTCTCACAGGAGTGCCGCGAGGCCCCCAACCCGGACCTGACCCGGACTCGACCCCGAGCTCCGGGGGCGCCCGACCCCGAGATGTCCCTGAGGTCCGCCCGGACCGTGGCCCCGGGGTCCCGCGTCGGTGCACGATGGAGTCAGAACCTGACCCCTGGGCAGCCAGCTGGAGGACCGGATGCTTGCCGAGACCATCTGTTCCGCCGTGTCCGCGGCCGGCCTGGGCATCGCCGCGATCACCGCGTACCGCAAGCGCTTCCTGACCGCGACGCGCATCGCGGCGTACTCACTGGTGCCGATCGGCCTGGTCCTGACCGGGGTCGTCGAGTGGGTCGCCGAGCTGGTCTTCAAGCCCAGCACCTGGATCGGCTTCGGCGTGCTCGGGCTCGCCTGGCTGCTGTTCATGACGACGCGTGCGGTGGAGCGGCGCCGCGGACGCGGAGCGGTGGAGTCCGCCGGTCCGGACGCCGTCGCCCCGCAGGCCTCCGCCCCGTCGCTCGGCGCGGGCCGTACGCCGACGGCCGCGCCGAAGCGCAAGGACAGACAGCCCGAGGCCGCCCCCGCGGACGACTTCTCGGACATCGAAGCGATTCTCAAGAAGCACGGCATCTGAGAGCTGCCGCGAAAGACCACGTGATCCGGCGAACTCCCGCTCGTGCCGGGCGTGTTGATCCTGCCCCCGCGGTGCCCTGCGCCATCATCGCCGCGAGATGCAGGAAACACCCCGGGGCCAGGCCCCCGCACCCACGTCCGAGCCGCGAGGCTGCCTCTTCGCGCTCTCCCAGCCGCCCCTGATGATCTTCCTCGGGGTGGTCGGCTGTCTCCTCCTGGCGGCGGCGATGCACGACCTGTACTTCTTGTGACCCCGCGCCCGAGCCGCGGCCCGGGCGCGGGCGAGGTCGGGGTCGGGGTCGGGGCGCGGCCCCGCGCCGTGGGACGCGCGCCCGTCAGCCCGCCGCGGCCTCCTTGCGCCGGGCCCGGTACGCGGCGACGTGCAGCCGGTTGCCGCAGGTGCGGCTGTCGCAGTAGCGCCGGGACCGGTTCCGCGACAGGTCGACGAAAGCGTGCTGGCAGTCCGGCGCCTCGCACCTGCGCAGCCGCTCCTGCTCACCGGCGACGATGAAGAACGCGAGCGCCATCCCGCCGTCGGCGGCGAGATGGTCGGCGACGGAGGCGCCGGGCGCGAAGTAGTGCACGTGCCAGTCGTAGCCGTCGTGGTCGGTGAGCCTCGGGGTGGTGCCGGCGGCGGCGACCAGGTCGTTGATGACCTTCGCCGCGGCCCGCGGATCGGCCGCCGCGAACACCTCGGCGAACCGGCCGCGCACGCCCCGGACCGCCGCCAGGTCGTCCTCGGTGAGCCGCCCGACGTCGCTGATGGCGTGCGTCCGTACGAACGCGTCGAGGGCCGCGACGTCCCCGAGGCCGTCGGGGCCGTCGTCCTCCGGCGCGGAGTTCACCAGCGCGCACACCGCTTCGAGCGCGCATCGGGTGTCGTGGGTGATCAGCACGAATCGCTCCCTGGCCTTGAGTCGGGCGGGCGCCCGCTGATGCCCGCCGATGCTAGGGCCTCTCGGGCGGGCCGTGCCGGAGACCCTAGCGGCTCGACTCGAACACGGTCGGCGCCGCCGCTGTGGGCGAACCCACGGCGACGGCGCCGATGACTGCCGGTATGCGGTTGTCGGGGCCCGCGCCGTCTCCCCGAGTCGGACGGCTGCGGGCTGCTTGTTCGTCGGGCCTCGTCAGCTCTCGGCGAGGATGTGTGAGAGCTCCGTGTCGAGGTCGAAGTGACGGTGTTCGGTGCCGGGTGGCACCGCTGCGTCCGTCCGCTTGAGGAAGGACTCCAGGGCCCGCGCCGGGGCCTCGAGCAGAGCCTCGCCCTCCGGGGAGCTCAGGGCGATGCAGACGACGCCCTGACCGTGACTGCGCGACGGCCAGACTCGGACGTCGCCGGTTCCTGTGGGCCTGTGCAGGCCCTCGGCGAGAAGGTCGCGGGCGAAGACCCACTCGACCGTCTCTTCGGCTCCGGTGTGGAAGGTGGCGTGCACGGCGTAGGGATCGGCCGTGTCATACCGCAGTCCTGCGGGTACAGGGAGTGAGGACTCGCTCGACACAACGAGGCGCAGGTGCAGCTCGCAGCTGACCGTGGTGTTCATAAGCGCCAGGGCCTTTCGCTCAGTGTGCGCTCGGGGATTCGCACGTCGGCGAAATCGACATGCCACCTACGGTGCCGTTGTAAACCCCTCTGAGGGATTTGAGCGGCTTTCGGTAGCTCGTACAGCCGTCGGGCTGTTCGTTCATGCGTCCATTCCGGTGACCCGTTCCTGTCCGGTAATGTCTGGCTGCATGAATACGGGGAGTGACGAGCGCCACGAGGTGCAGCCGCCTGCCGAACCGGCCGCATCCGCCGAGGACGAGCAGGGGCTCGGGTCCAAGGCGCCACAGTTCATCCAGAGCCGCCGTGCCCTGCACCTCAGCTGGCAGGTCGGCGTCTTCGTCGTGGGCCTGGCCGTGGTGGTCGGCGGCATCATCATGCTTCCGCTGCCGGGGCCCGGCTGGGTCGTGATCTTCTGCGGCATGGCCATCTGGGCGACGGAGTTCGTGTGGGCGCAGCTCGTGCTGCGCTGGACCAAGCGCAAGGTGACCGAGGCGGCGCAGCGCGCACTCGATCCGAAGGTGCGGCGGCGGAACATCATCCTGACGTCGATCGGCCTGGTGATCATCGGCGTGCTGCTGGCCATCTACGTGTGGAAGTTCGGCATCGTCATGCCGTGGAAGATCGACGAGTAGGGGCGCTGCTCGCAGGTGTGGTCAAAGGCCCGTCTGAAGTGCGGTAATGTTCTCCGTGCGCCCGGGCGATTAGCTCAGTGGGAGAGCGCTTCGTTCACACCGAAGAGGTCACTGGTTCGAACCCAGTATCGCCCACCCGGCCGAAGGTCCGTGAGACATCTCGTCTCACGGACCTTCGTCGTTCCCGGGTGTCCGGGCGGGCCGTCAGTGCATCCGGCCCAGGGCGTCCCGCAGCCGTCGCGCGTCCCGCAGTCGCTGCTCGTACGTGGCGCCCACGCCGAGCAGGAGCAGTCCGGCCAGGGCCGGCGGGAGCCAGCGGGGGAGGGCGCCGACGACCTGGACCACGTACGGCGCGAGCTCGTGCGTCGCGACCAGGGCAAGGACCGTGCCGCCGAGGGCCAGCGGGGCCTGCAGGCGGTGGTGCGCGCCGAGCAGGGTGAGCGCGAGGGCCGCGGTGCCGAGGAGCAGCGGGCGCAGCCAGTGCGGGTCGCTCCACGCGGCGACCAGGCTCGGCAGCAGCGTGGCGGCGAGCCCGGGGCCGTACGCGGGCCAGGAGGACGCCTCGGGGTCGCGGCGGCGGCGCAGGTGCCCGAGGACGAGCGCGGGGAGCGTGACGGGCAGCGTGTACGCCTCCGGGGCCGTCACGTCCCACGCGGCCAGGCGCACCCAGCACGCCGCGGCGAACAGCGCTCCGGCGGCGTACGAGACCGGGCGGCGGTCGGGGCGCAGGGCCGTGGCCGTCGCGATGACGCCGGACAGCGCGAGGGTGAGCGCCAGGCTCGGCGCGTGGCCGGTGGAGAGCGCGACCGCGAGGCCGGCCGCCACGGCGCCGGAGATCTCCAGCGGCAGGGCGACGCGCAGGCCGCGCAGGCGGGCGGAGAGCAGCGCGGTCGCGGCGGGCACCGTGAGGACGACGAGGGCGACGCGGTGCGGCGCCAGGTCGAGCGCGGCCGGGACGGCGACGGCGAGGGCGGTGGCCCAGAGCGTCCCGGCGCAGGCGAGGACCGCCCGCCGGGCGCCGTCGGCGTGCAGTACGGCCGCGGCGGCGCACCCGGCGAGCAGCAGCGCGAACACCGTGAACGTGGCGGGCCGCGTGGCGAGGGACAGCACGGCCGAGCTTGCCGCCGAAATGAGCCCGCAGGCGAGCAGCACCGTCGCGAGGTGCGGGCGCGCGGCACGGGCCGGCCACGTGGCCGCCGCCACGGAGGCGAGGGCGAGCGCGGTGTGCGTGAACAGGGCGGCGGTGTACGGGAGTTGGATGGTCAGGGGGAGGGCGGTGAGGGCGGACCAGGCGAGGGCCGGGGCGGCGACGGCGGCCGTGACGCTCGCGGCCCGCAGCGCTTCGTCGGCCCGGGTGAGCCGGTGGGCGGCCCAGAGGGCGGCGGCGAGCGCGAGCAGCGTCACCGGGACGGCGGGGCCGGAGGTCAGCGGGGCGTCGACGTACACGGATCGCGGTGCGCCCGCCCAGGTGTCGTCCGCCAGGGGTGCGAGGCCCACGACGGCGAGGAACACGTTCGGCAGGGCCCAGAGCAGCGCGATGCCGACCGGTGCGGCCGCGGCTCCGGCCAGGCCGCGCCGTACGGGCAGCGGGAGGCCGGTGCGCAGGACGGTCAGCAGGGCGAGACCGCAGAGGAGATGGGCCGGGACCGTCCAGGCGGCGGGGGCCAGCGTGCGCAGGACGCCGCCGGTGGCGAGGAGGACGGCCAGGCCCGCGACGGCGGCGCAGGCCGTGGACAGCGGGGCGGGCGGGACGCGCAGCGCGGCGCCCAGGGCGATCGCGGCGGCGAGCAGGAGCAGGACGGCCGCGCGGGCGGCGTCGGCCGGGCCCGAGGCGGTCCAGGAGAGCGCGGTCGCCGTCAGCAGGGCGATGATCCAGAGCAGTGCGGCGCCGCCGCCGGCCGTGGCGCGGACGGAGGTCCGCTTGACCCGCAGGGCGAGGACCGCGTCGCCGGCGGCCGTGGCGAGCAGGGCGACGGTCAGCGCGTGCGCGCCCCCGTCGGCCGCCAACGTGCCGAGGAACAGCGGGAGTTGGGCCGCGACGACGGCGGCGGGCAGCGGCGCGTGCAGCCGGGGGAGGGCCGTGCCGTACACGGCCCACAGGGTGGCGAGCGCGGCCGACGCGACCGCCGTGTAGCCCGCGCCGTCCGCGTCCGGGACGGCGACGCGGTGCAGGGCGTACGCGTCGAGGACCGTGAGGACCAGGCCGAGCGCGGCCACCGCCTCCGCCGTGGCGCCGAGGCCGCGGCGGTGCAGCAGGACCGGCATGCCGAGCGCGGCGCACGTCACCGCGCCGAGCACCGCCGCGCGCCCGCCGATGCCCATGTGGCCCCAGCTGACCAGCGTGAACGCCAGCGCGGCGACGGTCAGCAGGAGGCCGCCGAGGACCAGCAGGACGTTCTGCACGCTCGGCGGCGACGACTCGGCCTGCGGTCGCGCGCCCCAGCCCTGCGGAGCCGCCGCGGGCATCGAGGGTCTCGGGAACGGTGCGGGCTGCGCGGCCGGCTGCTGCGCCAGGACCGACACCAGCCAGGCCCGGCGGGCCAGCAACTGGGTGCGGCGCGCCTCCAGTTGGCCCAGCTCGTGGTCCAGGATGCGCAGCTCTTCGGCCGGTGGCGGAATGGTGGTCATGGCTGCAGTGTGGGCCGCGTCACCGGCGCCGACATGGGTGCAGGTACTCAGTTCCAGGTGAGTACCCGCCGAGCGTCGCGGAAGCCGCCGTGCGTCGCGCAGACTCGGACCATGGACTGGTGCCACTACCGCTTCCGCAGCGTCTGGAACGTGCCCGCGTCCCCCGAGGCGGTCTTCGCGGTGCTTGAGAACGCGGAGGAGTACCCGCTGTGGTGGCGGCAGGTGCGCGAGGTGCGACAGCTCGACGAGCACTCCGGCCGCGTCCGCTTCCGCTCGGCCCTCCCGTACGACCTCGTCGTCACCGTGCGCGAAGTGCGCCGGGACCGGGACGCGCGGGTTCTGGAGGTCGGCATGACCGGGGACCTCGACGGCTGGGTGCGCTGGACCCTCACCCCGGCCGGCGGGGGCACGCGTGTCCTGTACGAGCAGGAGGTCGACGTGCGCCGCCCGCTGATGCGGTGGTTCGCGGTGCCGGGGCGGCCGGTGTTCCGGCTCAACCACGCGCTGATGATGCGCTCCGGGCAGCGGGGACTGATCGGGCATCTCGGTACGAGCTGAACTCCCGTCGGCCCCGGGCCCGGTCGTGCCCCGGTCCGGCGTGCTGATCCGGTTTGGAGGAGGGGCGCCCGGACCTGTATGGTTCAGTGCGTTCCCGGGCGATTAGCTCAGTGGGAGAGCGCTTCGTTCACACCGAAGAGGTCACTGGTTCGAACCCAGTATCGCCCACCGGGAAAGACCGGTCCGTCACAGACGGGCCGGTCTTTTTGCGCGCGCAGTGCTGTTCCTGTCGCACGACTGCTGCTTCTCTCGTACGACTCTCAGGCCGCCGCCGGGAGTTCCGGGCGCAGCGGCCAGGCCGGGTCGACGGCCTCCGGGGTGCCGTTGCGGGTGAACCAGGCCTGCAGGCCGCGCGCCTGCGCCGCGTGCCACACCGCCTGCAGCGCATGCAGCTCCGCCGGCGAGAGGCGTTCGAGGCGGGCCGCGAAACGGCGCCCCACCGCGCGTACGACCTCCAGTGCGGCGAGGGCGTCGGCCGCCGCGTCGTGGGCGTCCGTCAGCTCCACCTCGTACTGCGCGCACAGGTCCGTGAGGGTGCGGCGGCCCTTGCGGTAGCGGTCCAGGTGTTTGTCGAGGACCCGTGGGTCGAGGACGCACATCGGACGGCTGCCCAGGTAGTGCGGGAGCGACGACGCGCGGTGGCGGCGCAGCTCGCGGTCCAGGAGCGTCAGGTCGAACGGCGCGTTCATCACGACCAACGGCCGTCCCGCGGCGGTGAGATCGGCCAGCTCGCGGCCTATCTCCTCCATCACGGGCGCGGGCCAGCGGCCGGTGCGGTGCAGTTGATCCTCCGTCAGGCCGTGGATACGGGTGGCCTCCTCGGGGATCGGCACGCCCGGGTCGACCAGCCAGCGGGTCGCCCGCGCGCGGCCTCCGGGGGTGTCCTGGACGACGATCGCGGCCGACACGATGCGGTCGGTCTCCACGTCCACGCCCGTGGTCTCGGTGTCGAATGCGGCAAGTGGTCCCTCGTACCAGCACGTCATGGCGATCCAACTCCCTGTGTCCGCAGGGCAGTTCCGCGTACGGCCCGCCCGCCGCCCGCTGTGTCGCCGGTGGCGCCCCTCGGTGCCCGCGCCCCGCCTGTCTGCCCGAACTCGTGATACCCGGGCCGTTTGCCCGATACGCGCAGCGGTCACAACACAGGTGACGGGCCGGTGAGTTGGGCGGTCCGGGAGTGCGTCGCGCGCACTCCGCACGGCGTACGCCACGTACGCGGCCCCGACAACCCCCCGGCCCGGAAGGCTAGTTCGCCATGGCTCTCGCGCAGCCCGAACAGGGCGGGCTGCTGCCCGAGCGGATCGCACCGCTGCGCGGCACGCTCGCCACCACCGCCTGCATGGAGACCCTCCAGGTGGGCTATCTGCACGCCGTGGCGGCCGCCGCGGGATGCTCGCTCTCGCAGCCCTTTCCGGACAACGGCATCGACTGGCACGTCAGCCACAGCGCCCCCGGGCACACGGTCGACGACGAGGTCACCATCAAGGTGCAGCTCAAGTGCACCTACCAGCTCGCGCCCGAACCCCCGGGCCCCGCCTTCTCGTTCACGCTCGACAACGCGCACCTGGAGAAGCTGGCCCGCACGCCGGTCTCGGTGCACAAGATCCTGGTCGTGATGATCGTGCCCCGGTCCCGCGACGACTGGCTGCGCGCCGGGCACGACCGGCTCGACCTGCGGCACTGCTGCTACTGGACCAACCTGGCCGGGCACCCCGTGCGGGGCCGGCACAGGACGACGGTGCGGATCCCGACCTCGCGGATATTCGACGACAGGGCCCTCTGCGAGATCATGACGCGCGTCGGGACGGGAGGGAGACCTTGATGGACCGCCCAGAGACGCCCCGGCCCGGCCTGCACGGGCCCGGTGCGCACCGGCTCGACCGCCCCGGCGGCCCGGACCGGCCCGGTCAGGTCGACGAGCCCCCGCGCCCCCACCCCTTCGACGGCGCGCCGCCCGACCCGGACGCGGCCCGCGTGGACCCCGCCGTCCTCGGCGCCCTCCTCGACCGGCACGGCTGGCGGCGACGCGGCGGCGCGGCCGGCCGGTACACCCGCTGGACCCCGCCCGACGGCACCTCAGGGACCAGCCTCCTCGTCCCGGGCAGCCGCGCCTTCCCCGACAGCGACGACCTGCTCGGCGAGGCCCTGCTCGCGCTCGCCCGCAGCTCCGCACCCTCGGCGCGGGCCGTGCTCGTCGGCCTCGCGGTGCCCAGCGACGAGCTGACCTGGACCCGGGACGTGCCGCCGGGGCCCGCGGGCGCCGCCGCCTGGGGCGTGGAGGAGGGGCTGCGGAGCTCCGTGCGCCAGGTGCTGCTCGCCGGGGCCCTCGCTGTGCGCGACCGGGCCGGGTACTACGGGGCGCGGCACCGCAGGGCTGCTGCCGCTTCGCTCGCGAGTGTGCTGGTGGGGCCCGCGCAGGGCGGTCGGCGGCTCACCGCGTTCGTGCCGGCGGCTACGGGGCGCCCCCTCGCCGTACGACTGCACCACGCGCTGTGCGCCGCCCGCGAGGCCGTCGACTACCGCCGTGCCACGGGCGGCATGGAGGCCTTCGACACCGCCGTCGAGGCAGGCGTCAGCCACGAGTTGACCGAGGCCCTGGTGACGCTCGTCCGCGGTACGGAGGGCGCCTGCGTCGACCTCGCCTGGGCGCCCGCGGCCGGGGTGCCCGAGGGATGCGCGGCCCGGCCCGAACCGGTCGAGTTCTCGCCCGGCGACCTGCCGGTCCTGCGCGAGGCCTCGGTCCGCTACCGCCGCGCCGAGCCGTCCCTGCCCGTCCACATCACCGGAACCGTCGTACGCATGCGCCGGGCCGGGCCGCGGGGGAGCGGCACCGTACGGCTCAGGGTGATCGCGGGCGCGGACGTGCCGCACGTCCGGATGAGCCTCGACGAGGAGGCGTACCGGATCGCGGGGCACGCGCACCTCGTCGGGCTTCCGGTGCGCGTACGCGGCAGCCTCGAGAGCCGCGGCGGCTTCCGGCGGCTGACCGACGCCTCGGACGTGGTGCCGGTGCAGGTCGACGAGGCCGAGCGGGACCGGATGCTGAAGTCGCTGCAGGAGAACCTCGACTTCTTCGAGGAGGCCTGCGGCGGGGAGCTGGGGGACTGAGGGGCGCCCGAGTCGACGGTGCGGGTCCTCCGACGGGAGGCCCCCTCCGCAACCGTTTCGCGAACGCCTCCCTCGGCTCGGTACGATTCCTCTTGCGCCGCCGCAACAGGTTCGCGGCGCATCCACCTTCAGTCAGGAGAGACCGGTGTCAGACGTCCGTGTGATCATCCAACGCGATTCCGAGCGGGAAGAGCGCGTGGTGACGACGGGCACTACGGCCGCCGAACTCTTCCCCGGCGAGCGCACCGTCGTCGCCGCGCGCGTGGGCGGCGAGCTGAAGGACCTCGCGTACGAGCTGCGGGACGGCGAGGAGGTCGAGCCGGTCGAGATCTCCTCCGAGGACGGCCTCAACATCCTGCGCCACTCCACCGCGCACGTGATGGCGCAGGCCGTGCAGGAGCTCTTCCCCGAGGCCAAGCTGGGCATCGGCCCGCCGGTAAAGGACGGCTTCTACTACGACTTCGACGTGGCCGAGCCGTTCACGCCCGAGGACCTCAAGCGCATCGAGAAGAAGATGCAGGAGATCCAGAAGCGCGGCCAGCGGTTCTCCCGCCGCGTCGTCTCCGACGACGACGCCCGCGAGGAGCTCGCCGACGAGCCGTACAAGCTGGAGCTGATCGGACTCAAGGGCTCCGCCTCGCACGACGACGGCGCGGACGTCGAGGTCGGCGCCGGCGAGCTGACGATCTACGACAACCTGGACGCGAAGACCGGCGAGCTCTGCTGGAAGGACCTCTGCCGCGGCCCGCACCTGCCGACCACGCGCAACATCCCCGCGTTCAAGCTGATGCGGAACGCCGCCGCGTACTGGCGCGGCAGCGAGAAGAACCCGATGCTGCAGCGCATCTACGGCACCGCCTGGCCGTCCAAGGACGAGCTGAAGGCGCACCTCGACTTCCTCGCCGAGGCCGAGAAGCGCGACCACCGCCGCCTCGGCAACGAGCTGGACCTGTTCTCGATCCCCGAGCAGATCGGCTCCGGCCTCGCGGTCTTCCACCCCAAGGGCGGCATCGTCCGCCGCGTGATGGAGGACTACTCGCGCCGCCGCCACGAGGAGGAGGGCTACGAGTTCGTCTACACCCCGCACGCGACGAAGGGGAAGCTCTTCGAGACCTCGGGCCACCTGGACTGGTACGCCGACGGCATGTACCCGCCCATGCAGCTCGACGAGGGCGTGGACTACTACCTCAAGCCCATGAACTGCCCGATGCACAACCTGATCTTCGACGCGCGCGGCCGCTCGTACCGTGAACTGCCGCTGCGCCTCTTCGAGTTCGGGACGGTGTACCGGTACGAGAAGTCCGGCGTCGTGCACGGCCTGACCCGCGCCCGCGGCTTCACGCAGGACGACGCGCACATCTACTGCACCCGCGAGCAGATGGCGGACGAGCTCGACAAGACGCTCACCTTCGTCCTCGGCCTGCTCCGCGACTACGGCCTGAACGACTTCTACCTGGAGCTGTCCACCAAGGACCCGGAGAAGTACGTCGGCTCCGACGAGGCCTGGGAAGAGGCCACCGAGGTGCTCGCCCAGGTCGCCGAGAAGCAGGGCCTGCCGCTGGTCCCCGACCCGGGCGGCGCCGCGTTCTACGGCCCGAAGATCTCCGTCCAGGCGAAGGACGCCATCGGCCGGACCTGGCAGATGTCCACGGTCCAGCTGGACTTCAACCTGCCGGAGCGCTTCGACCTGGAGTACACGGGCCCGGACGGCTCCAAGCAGCGCCCGGTCATGATCCACCGCGCGCTGTTCGGCTCCATCGAGCGGTTCTTCGCCGTCCTCCTGGAGCACTACGCGGGCGCGTTCCCGGCGTGGCTCGCGCCGGTCCAGGCGACGGGCATCCCGATCGGCGACGCCCACGTCGAGTACCTGCAGGAGTTCGCCGCCAAGGCGAAGAAGCAGGGCCTGCGCGTCGAGGTGGACTCCTCCTCGGACCGGATGCAGAAGAAGATCCGCAACGCGCAGAAGGCCAAGGTGCCCTTCATGGTCATCGCGGGCGACGAGGACATGGCCGCCGGCGCCGTCTCCTTCCGCTACCGCGACGGCTCGCAGGAGAACGGCATCCCCGTCGACGAGGCCATCGCGAAGATCGCCAAGGTCGTGGAGGAGCGCACCCAGGTCTGATCCCGGGACTTTCTCCCGGACTCCGTCCTGGCTTCCTGTTCCTGGCTTCCTGGTTCCTTCCTGGTTTCTTCCGGGCTGATGCGTACGAGGCCCCGGAGCGCGGTGATCGCGGTCCGGGGCCTCTCCGTTGCCCCCGGCGGCGCACGCGGCGGCGGCTACGCCATATGCTGCACAGCATGACGAGTGAGCCGGAGCAGCAGAACGGAGTGGGGACGCAGGACGCGTTCCAGCGCCTGTGGACGCCCCACCGGATGGCGTACATCCAGGGCGAGAACAAGCCGACCGGCCCGGGAGCCGGCGACGGCTGTCCGTTCTGCTCGATTCCCGAGATGTCCGACGAGGACGGCCTGATCGTCGCACGCGGCAACCATGTGTTCGCGGTGCTCAACCTGTACCCGTACAACGGCGGGCACCTGATGGTCGTGCCCTACCGGCACGTGGCCGACTACACCGAGCTGACCTCCGCCGAGACCGTGGAGCTGGGCGAGCTCACCAAGCAGGCCATGGTCGCGCTGCGCACCGCCTCCGGCGCACACGGCTTCAACATCGGCATGAACCAGGGCAGCGCGGCCGGCGCCGGGATCGCCGCGCATCTGCACCAGCACATCGTGCCCCGCTGGGGCGGCGACACGAACTTCATGCCCGTCGTCGGCCACACGAAGGTGCTGCCCCAACTCCTCGGCGACACCCGCAAGATGCTCGCCGACGCCTGGCCCCGCGTCTGAGCCGTCCAGCCTTTCCGGTGCTTCTCGTGGTGCTCACGTTCACGTGCTGTCGTACGTGAACGTGAGCACCACAGCGCGTTCTACGGGCGCTTCGCTTCCACGGGCGATCCGCTTCCACGGGCGCTCCGCGCGGGCCGCCTACGCGTCGTACACGTCCGCCTTGGTGGGCGACGCCTCCTGGACGGCGCCGCTGAGGGTGAGCGAGCGGCTGGCGAAGCGCGTGGTGTCCACGCCGTTCTCCTCCAGGACCCGCATCGCCGCCGCGTGCACCACACGCAGCACCGGAGTCGCCGCGCGCAGCGCGTCGTCCGCCATGAAGCGGTGCCGCCACGGCTTGTCCGCCCAGGCGTGCCGCAGACCGAACGGCTCGGGCAGGGCGAGCTTGCCGCCGAGGAAGTCCAGGATCGGCGGGAACCAGGTGAACGGCGCACGAGCCGCGAGCCGCACCACCTCGTCCGAGTCGATGAGCGGCAGCTTCACCTCCCGCGTCTCCCAGAACTTCACCGTCTTCGAGACTTCCTTGGTCTTCGCCTTCGGCTTCGTCGTGAACAGGGAGTGCACCGGGCCGAGCGCGTGCCCCGTGACCTCGATGCGCAGCGTCTCGTGCAGCACCGTCACCGTGATCAGCATCGTGATCACCAACTGGCCGTCCCAGAGCCGGAACTGGACGCCCAGATAGTGCCGGTCGCCGCTGCCGAACTGCTGCTCGTTGCAGATCCGCTGTATCTCGTGCGGCTTGACCTGGAAGGCCTCCACGTCCGTGCCCGAGGGGCGGGCCACCTCCGTGGCGCCCTCGGCGACGGGGGAGACGATCCAGTGCCGTATCGACGGGGTGGGGAAACCGCCGGTGTGCAGCGGGCCGCGCTCCAGCATGCGCAGCTGGTCGTGGATCGCGCGCACCACGTCCCAGCTGCGGAACGGGTGGATCTCCGAACTCCCCGCCCGCGGAACGAGTTCCTCCGCCAGCTGCCAGCTGCCCCAGCGGGTGCCCATGCCGAGGATGCCCTTCGGGCCCGCGTAGAACACGGAGTTGGACTGCTGCTCCGCGGTGAGCTTGGCGAGGCCCTGGCGCAGCCGCTCGGCCGCCGTCTCGCCCGGCGAACCCGGCACTGCCTCGGGGATCTTGGCGCCGATGCCGCCGCCCGCGAGCAGGCTCTCCCACCGGCCGCGCAGATCCTGGGCCGTACGCTCACAGATCTGCTTGGCGAGCAGCCAGCCGATCACCGGGGCGATCACCATCGCCCGCAGATAGATCCCCCAGAAACCCGTGAACGGCAGCTTGATCAGGAACAGCACGGCGAGGCCGCACGCGGCGACCAGCAGGGCCGTGCCGAGCGCCTTCTTCTTGTCCTTGCTGTCGCCCAGGCTCTTCTTCACCTGGAAGATCAGCAGCCACAGCAGCAGCCCCGGCAGGAACACCACCCCGAACAGGACGGTCACAGCGGTGAGTCTGCTGTCCCGCTCCTTGCGGATGCGGGTGGCCGCCAGACAGTGCTCGACCACGGACTGCGGCTCGATGCCGAAGGACTGGATCAGCGGCTTGCGCGCTCCGCCCAGCATCCGCACCTGCACCGCGCGTGCGAAGGCCTCGCCGAGGTCCGGCTTGAAGAGCGACAACTTGCCTTTCTTCACCTCGGACTTGTGCCACTCGTTGTTCGCTTTGAGTATCTCGTCGACATCGCTGTCGCGGTACGCCGCCGACGCCAGGGCGTGCGTCGCCGCCGTCTCGCCCGCCGCGCCCGAGAGCGGGACCTGTGCCCCGGGCCTGAAATCGAAGGCCGTATCGATGCCGTCCGCCACTGCCGCCCCCATCGCCGCACTCACCGCCGCTCTGCGGCCCTTCCCGACTTCCTTACCCCGTACGGCCGTTGAGCGCACCGCCGGGCAGATCATCAATGTATCGGGGCGCACTGACATCCGTCAGGGGACGGCCGGAAGCCGCCCGTCCGCGCGCGGGCGGGGACGGGCGGCAGGCCCGCCGGCAGGCCGACGGGGTGTGGCCGGTCCGCCCGGTCAGTCCTCCTGCTCGGCCTCCTCGCGGAGCTTCGCCGCGATCGGCGCGGGCATCGGCTCGTGGCGGACGTAAGTACGGCTGAAACGGCCCGTTCCGTGCGCGAGCGAGCGCAGGTCCACCGCGTACCGGCCGATCTCGATCTCCGGCACCTCGGCCCGTACGAGCGTCCGGCCGCCGGGCGACTGCTCGGTGCCGACGACCCGGCCGCGCCGCCCCGACAGGTCGCTCATCACGGAACCGACGTACGCGTCCCCGACCAGCACCTGGACCTCCGCGACCGGTTCGAGGACATGGATCGGGACGTCCGCCGCGGCCTCGCGCAGGGCGAGCGCGCCGGCCGTCTGGAACGCGGCGTCGGACGAGTCCACGGAGTGCGCCTTGCCGTCGAGGAGCGTCACGCGCACGTCGACCAGCGGGTTGCCGCGGATCCCGCGCGCCGCCTGGGCGCGTACGCCCTTCTCCACGGACGGGATGAACTGCCGCGGCACGGCGCCGCCGACGACCTTGTCGACGAACTCCACGCCGCTGCCTCCCGGCAGGGGCTCGACCTCGATCTCGCAGATCGCGAACTGCCCGTGCCCGCCGGACTGTTTGACGTGCCGGCCGCGTCCCGCCGCCTTCGCGCCGAAGGTCTCGCGCAGGGCCACACGGTGCGGTACGACGTCGACCTGGACGCCGTAGCGGCTGCGCAGCCGTTCGAGGGCGACGTCCGCGTGGGCCTCGCCCAGGCACCAGAGGACGACCTGGTGGGTGTCCTGGTTCTGCTCCAGGCGCATCGTCGGGTCCTCGGCGACCAGGCGGGCCAGGCCCTGCGACAGCTTGTCCTCGTCCGGTTTGCTGTGCGCCCTGATCGCCAGCGGAAGCAGCGGGTCCGGCATGGACCAGGGCTCCATGAGGAGCGGGTCGTCCTTCGCCGAGAGCGTGTCCCCGGTCTCCGCGCGGTTCAGCTTCGCCACGCACGCGAGGTCGCCCGCGATGCACTGCATGAGCGTGCGCTGCTGTTTGCCGAACGGCGAGGTCAGCGCCCCGACGCGTTCGTCCACGTCGTGGTCCTCGTGCCCGCGGTCGGACAGCCCGTGGCCCGAGACGTGCACCGTGTCGTCGGCGCGCAGCGTCCCGGAGAACACCCGCACCAGCGAGATCCGGCCCACATACGGGTCGGACGACGTCTTCACGACCTCGGCCGCCAAGGGGCCGTCCGGGTCACAGGAGAGGGCCGCACGCGCGGTGCCGTCCGGCGTGGTCACGGCGGGGGCCTCGCGTTCCAGCGGCGTCGGGAAACCGCCCGTGATCAGCTCAAGCAGCTCGACCGTGCCGAGGCCCTGCCGTGCGCCCTCGGCGGCCGGCGCGGCGGCGAGCACCGGGTGGAAGACGCCCCGCGCGACCGCCCGCTCCAGGTCGTCCACCAAGGTCTTCTGGTCGATCTCCTCGCCGCCCAGATAGCGGTCCATGAGGGTCTCGTCCTCGCTCTCCGCGATGATCCCCTCGATGAGCCGGTTGCGGGCCTCCTCGATCCGTTTCTGCTGCTCGCCGTCCGGTTCGGACTCCTTCCGTTCGCCCGACGAGTAGTCGAAGACCCGCTGTGAGAGCAGCCCGACCAGGCCCGTCACCGGAGCGTGCCCGTCCGGGCCTTCTTCGCCGTACTGCGGCAGATACAGCGGGATCACGGCGTCCGGGTCGTCGCCGCCGAAGGTCTGCGCGCAGCTGCCCGTCATCGCGTCGTAGTCCGCGCGGGCCGCCTCCAGATGCGTGACGACGATGGCCCGCGGCATGCCCACCGCGGCGCACTCGTCCCACACCATCCGGGTCGCGCCGGTGATGCCCTCCGTGCCCTCGGCGGCCGAGACGACGAAGAGGGCCGCGTCCGCCGCGCGCAGACCGGCCCTCAACTCGCCGACGAAATCGGCGTATCCGGGGGTGTCGAGAAGGTTGATCTTGACGCCGTCCCATTCCACCGGAACCAGGGACAGCTGCACCGAGCGCTGCTGGCGGTGCTCGATCTCGTCGTAGTCGGAGACGGTGCCGCCGTCCTCCACGCGGCCCGCCCGGTTCACCACCCCCGCGGTCAGTGCGAGGGCCTCCACCAGAGTCGTCTTGCCGGAACCGCTGTGGCCGACCAGCACCACGTTCCGTACGGAGCGGGGGTGGTCGGCCGTGGGCGCCCTGCCGGCGGCCCCGGAATGTGCACCTGCTCTGTCGCCCATGCTGTGCCTCCCGAAGGCTCCCGATTTCTCGTACGTTTCTCGCACGATGAGGGGAGAGGGCGCGGACACGCTGGGAACCGCGTGTGCTGGCGGCTCCGGCGACGCCCGCGGTGTCCTTCGAGCTTTCCACTCGCTTCACGGCGCGTCCATACGTCGTACGGGATCGTGGGCCGCGGGAGACGCGCGCGGGCGGCGCGGGGGCTCGCGAGGTGGAGCGGGAGGGTCCGTGGCTACGATGGGGCGGCCGGTGGCCGCAGTGGTCGCGCGGCCCGCCACTCCCCTTGGGAAGGCTTCAAGGCCATGCTGAACAAGTACGCGCGTGCGTTTTTCACGCGTGTCCTCACACCGTTCGCCGCGTTCCTGCTCCGCCGGGGAGTGAGCCCGGACGCGGTCACGCTGATCGGCACGGCGGGCGTCGTGGCGGGCGCCCTGGTCTTCTTCCCCCGGGGCGAGTTCTTCTGGGGCACGATCGTCATCACGCTGTTCGTGTTCTCCGACCTGGTCGACGGGAACATGGCCCGGCAGGCCGGCATCTCCAGCCGCTGGGGCGCCTTCCTCGACTCCACGCTCGACCGGGTCGCCGACGGCGCGATCTTCGGCGGCTTCGCGCTCTGGTACGCGGGCCGGGGCGACAGCGACATGATGTGCGCGGTCTCCATCTTCTGCCTGGCCAGCGGGCAGGTCGTCTCGTACACGAAGGCGCGCGGTGAGTCGATCGGGCTGCCCGTCGCCGTGAACGGCCTGATCGAGCGGGCCGAGCGGCTCGTGATCTCCCTGGTGGCGGCCGGCCTCGCGGGGCTGCACGCGTTCGGGGTGCCGGGCATCGACGTCCTGCTGCCGATCGCCCTGTGGATCGTCGCCGTCGGCAGCGCCGTGACCCTCGGCCAGCGCGTGGTGACCGTACGCCGGGAGTCCGCGGAGGCCGATGCCGCGGCGACCATGGAAGAGACGAAGACCGGCTCAGCGGGCTCGGCCGAAACCGGCACAGCGAGCTCCGCGAAAACCGGCACCGGCGCGACGAAATCCGGCACAGCAGAGGCAGAGCCGAGCGGCAGCGAGGCACGGGGGAGCGAGGCCACGTCATGAGCAACGCCAAGGAGAAACTCACCGACGCCCTGTACGGGCTCGGCTGGTCCGCGGTGAAGAAGCTCCCCGAGCCCGCCGCCGTCCGCCTGGGCCGCACCATCGCCGACGTCGCCTGGAAGCGCCGCGGCAAGGGCGTCCAGCGCCTGGAGGCGAACTACGCGCGCGTGGTGCCCGACGCGAGCCCCGAGCGCCTTGCCGCCCTGTCCAAGGCCGGCATGCGCTCGTACATGCGCTACTGGATGGAGTCCTTCCGGCTGCCGGCCTGGAGCAAGGACCGCATCAGGAACGGCTTCACGCCCAAGGACGTGCACTACCTGACGGACGGTCTGGCCTCCGACAAGGGCGTGATCCTCGCCCTGCCGCACCTCGCCAACTGGGACCTCGCCGGCGCCTGGGTCACCACCAAGCTGGAGACCCCGTTCACCACCGTCCAGGAACGCCTCAAGCCGGAGTCCCTGTACGACCGTTTCGTGGCCTACCGCAGCAGCCTCGGCATGGAGGTGCTCCCGCACACCGGCGGCTCCGCCTTCGGCACCCTCGCCCGCAGGCTCCGCGCCGGCGGCCTGGTCTGCCTGGTCGCCGACCGGGACCTGTCGGCGTCCGGCGTCGAGGTCAAGTTCTTCGGCGACACCACGCGCATGCCCGCGGGCCCCGCGATCCTCGCCCAGCAGACCGGCGCACTGCTCCTGCCCGTCACTCTCTGGTACGACGAGAGCGACGTCATGCAGGGCCGGGTCCATCCGCCCATCGACGTACCGGAGACAGGCACCCGGGCCGAAAAGACGTCTGTGATGACACAGGCGCTGGCCGACGCCTTCGCCACCGGTATCGCCGACCATCCGGAGGACTGGCACATGCTGCAACGACTGTGGCTCGACGACCTGGACCCGGCCAAGGCGCCGAACGGGTCCGCGGCAGAGGTGACCGAGTGAGGATCGGCATCGTCTGCCCGTACTCCTGGGACGTGCCGGGCGGCGTCCAGTTCCACATCCGCGACCTCGCCGAGCACCTCATCCGCTGGGGCCACGAGGTCTCCGTCCTCGCCCCCGCCGACGACGACACCCCGCTCCCGCCGTACGTGGTCTCCGCGGGGCGCGCGGTGCCGGTGCCGTACAACGGCTCGGTGGCGCGGCTCAACTTCGGGTTTTTGTCGGCGGCGCGGGTGCGCCGGTGGCTGCACGACGGCACCTTCGACGTCATCCACATCCACGAACCGGCCTCGCCCTCCCTGGGCCTGCTGACCTGCTGGGCCGCGCAGGGGCCGATCGTCGCCACGTTCCACACGTCCAACCCGCGCTCGCGCGCGATGATCGCCGCGTACCCGATCCTGCAGCCCGCCCTTGAGAAGATCAGCGCGCGGATCGCGGTCAGCGAGTACGCGCGCCGGACCCTGGTCGAGCACCTCGGCGGCGACGCGGTCACCATCCCCAACGGCGTCGACGTCGACTTCTTCGCGAAGGCCGAGCCGAAGCCGGAGTGGCAGGGCGACACGATCGGCTTCATCGGGCGCATCGACGAACCGCGCAAGGGCCTGCCCGTCCTGATGAAGGCGCTGCCCCGGATCCTCGAGGAGCGCCCGCAGACGCGACTCCTGGTGGCGGGCCGCGGCGACGAGGAGGAGGCCGTCGCGACGCTGCCGCTCGACATGCGCTCGCGCGTGGAGTTCCTCGGCATGGTCAGCGACGAGGACAAGGCCCGGCTGCTGCGCAGCGTCGACGTGTACGTGGCGCCCAACACCGGCGGCGAGAGCTTCGGGATCATCCTCGTCGAGGCCCTCTCCGCGGGCGCGCCCGTGCTCGCCTCCGACCTGGACGCCTTCGCGCAGGTCCTCGACCAGGGCGCGGCCGGCGAGCTGTTCGCCAACGAGAACGCCGACGCGCTGGCCGACGCGGCCGTGCGCCTCCTCGGCGCACCCGCGCGCCGGGAGGAGCTGCGCGAGCGCGGCAGCGCCCACGTACGCCGCTTCGACTGGTCGACGGTCGGGGCCGACATCCTCGCCGTCTACGAGACGGTGACGGACGGCGCGGCCTCCGTGGCCACCGACGAACGCACCGGCCTGCGCGCCCGGTTCGGCCTCGCGCGGGACTCACGCGACCCCGCACGGGACTGACGCGATTCCGCACGGGCGGCGGGCGGGCGGCTGGCTCCGGCACTGTCGGTGCCCACGGGTAGCCTTCCGCCCGTGACCTCCACACTGATCTGGATCGCGGTGGCCTTCTTCGCGATCGGCCTCTACCTGAGCTGGACGGCCGGCCGACTCGACCGGCTGCACGCGCGCATCGACGCCGCCCGCGCCGCCCTCGACGCGCAGCTGCTGCGCAGAGCGTCGGTCGCCCAGGAGCTCGCCACGTCCGGCGTGCTCGACCCGGCCGCGTCGATCGTGCTGTACGAGGCGGCGCACGCGGCCCGGCAGGCGGAGGAGGAGCACCGCGAGGTCGCCGAGAGCGAACTCAGCCAGGCCCTGCGGGCGATCTTCGCGGAGCCCGGCCAGGTCGACGTGGTGCGCGAGGCCCCCGGCGGCGAGGACGCCGCGAGCGAACTGTCCCAGGCCGTACGCCGGGTGCCCATGGCCCGCCGCTTCCACAACGACGCCGTACGCGCGGCCCGCGCCCTGCGCCGGCACCGCAAGGTGAGATGGTTCCGGCTCGCCGGGCACGCGCCGTTCCCGATGGCCTTCGAGATGGACGACGAGCCCCCGACGGCGCTGGCGGACCGGGCGAACTCGTAGGACGCGCACGCGGGCGCAGCGTAGGCACACCCGTCGTGACCTCCGCCTTTGTCGCTCTCCGGGAAAAATGAGCCACCGGCTCACCATTGGCCCTTGTTGTGGCCTGAAGTGGACGGTTGGCTCTGAGGAGCAAGATTCCCCTTCCCGCCAGTGAGGTCATCCGTGTCCAGCACGCCCACCACCAGCACCCAGCAGGCCACCGACGCCCCGGCCACCGGCACCGCGCGCGTGAAGCGCGGCATGGCCGAGCAGCTCAAGGGTGGCGTGATCATGGACGTGGTCACCCCGGAGCAGGCGAAGATCGCCGAGGACGCGGGCGCCGTCGCCGTCATGGCCCTGGAGCGCGTGCCGGCCGACATCCGCAAGGACGGCGGCGTGGCCCGGATGTCCGACCCGGACATGATCGAGGGCATCATCGACGCCGTCTCGATCCCGGTGATGGCCAAGTCCCGCATCGGCCACTTCGTCGAGGCCCAGGTCCTGCAGTCCCTCGGCGTGGACTACATCGACGAGTCCGAGGTGCTGACTCCGGCCGACGAGGTCAACCACAGCGACAAGTTCGCCTTCACCACCCCCTTCGTCTGCGGCGCCACCAACCTGGGCGAGGCCCTGCGCCGCATCGCCGAGGGCGCGGCCATGATCCGCTCGAAGGGCGAGGCCGGCACGGGCAACGTCGTCGAGGCCGTCCGCCACATGCGCCAGATCAAGAACGAGATCGCCCGCCTGCGCGGCTACGACAACAACGAGCTGTACGCCGCCGCCAAGGAGCTGCGCGCCCCGTACGAGCTCGTCAAGGAGGTCGCCGAGCTCGGCAAGCTGCCGGTCGTGCTGTTCTCCGCCGGTGGCGTGGCCACCCCGGCCGACGCCGCCCTGATGCGTCAGCTCGGCGCCGAGGGCGTCTTCGTCGGCTCCGGCATCTTCAAGTCCGGCGACCCGGCCAAGCGCGCCGCCGCCATCGTGAAGGCCACCACCTTCTACGACGACCCGAAGATCATCGCCGACGCCTCCCGCAACCTCGGCGAGGCCATGGTCGGCATCAACTGCGACGAGCTCCCCGAGACGGAGCGTTACGCGAAGCGCGGCTGGTAACACCCATGAACACCCCTGTGATCGGCGTCCTGGCACTCCAGGGCGACGTACGGGAGCACCTCATCGCCCTGGCCGCGGCCGACGCCGTGGCCAGGCCGGTGCGGCGCCCCGAAGAGCTGGCCGAGGTCGACGGGCTCGTCGTCCCCGGCGGCGAGTCCACCACGATCTCCAAGCTCGCGAACCTCTTCGGCCTCGCCGAGCCGCTGCGCGAGCGGATCCGGGGCGGCATGCCGGTCTACGGCAGCTGCGCCGGCCTGATCATGCTCGCCGACAAGATCCTCGACCCGCGCTCCGGCCAGGAGACGTTCGGCGGCATCGACATGATCGTGCGCCGCAACGCCTTCGGGCGGCAGAACGAGTCCTTCGAGGCGACCGTCGACGTGACCGGCATCGGCGGCGTCGAGGGCGTCTTCATCCGCGCCCCGTGGGTCGAGTCGGTCGGCGCGGCCGTCGAGGTGATCGCCGAGCACGACGGCCACATCGTCGCCGTACGCCAGGGCAACGCCCTCGCCACGTCCTTCCACCCCGAGCTGACCGGGGACCACCGGGTCCACGAGCTGTTCGTGGAGATGGTGCGGGAGAAGCACACGGCCGGGTCCCGGTAGGATCTCTGTCGTTCGTACAGAGATTGGTTACGCGAAGGAGACAGGCAGATGTCCGGCCACTCTAAATGGGCCACGACGAAGCACAAGAAGGCCGTGATCGATGCCAAGCGCGGCAAGCTCTTCGCGAAGCTGATCAAGAACATCGAGGTCGCTGCGCGTATGGGCGGCGTGGACCTCGACGGCAACCCGACGCTCTACGACGCCGTGCAGAAGGCGAAGAAGCAGTCGGTCCCGAACAAGAACATCGACTCCGCGATCAAGCGCGGCGGCGGCCTCGAGGCCGGCGGCGCCGACTACGAGACGATCATGTACGAGGGCTACGGCCCCAACGGCGTGGCCGTCTACATCGAGTGCCTCACCGACAACCGCAACCGCGCGGCGTCCGACGTCCGCGTCGCGATGACCCGCAACGGCGGCTCGATGGCCGACCCGGGCTCGGTGTCGTACCTCTTCAACCGCAAGGGCGTCGTCATCGTGAGCAAGGGCGAGCTGACCGAGGACGACGTCCTCGGCGCGGTCCTGGACGCGGGCGCCGAAGAGGTCAACGACCTGGGCGAGAAGTTCGAGGTCGTCAGCGAGGCCACCGACCTGGTCGCGGTCCGCACCGCGCTCCAGGAGGCCGGCATCGACTACGACTCGGCCGAGGCCAACTTCCTCCCCACCATGCAGATCGAGCTGGACGAGGAGGGCGCGCGGAAGATGTTCAAGCTCATCGACGCCCTCGAGGACAGCGACGACGTCCAGAACGTCTTCGCCAACTTCGACGTCTCCGACGAGGTCATGGAGAAGGTCGACGCCTGATCGCGCATCGCGCGCGGGGCGGCGAACTCCGCTGCACGGCAAGGGCCGACGGGACACACGCCCCGTCGGCCCTTCGTCTTGGCACCGGTTGTCAGTGGCAGCCGATAGCCTGCACAAACAGTTGAGCGAAGGAGGGGCGGCGTGCGTGTGCTCGGTGTGGACCCGGGGCTGACCCGCTGTGGCGTGGGGGTGGTCGAGGGCGTGGCCGGCCGGCCCCTGACGATGCGCGGCGTGGGAGTCGTCCGTACGCCCGCGGACGCGGAGTTGGGCCACCGCCTGGTCGCCATCGAGCAGGGCATCGAGCAGTGGCTCGACGAGCACCGGCCCGAATTCGTCGCCGTGGAGCGGGTGTTCAGCCAGCACAACGTCCGTACGGTCATGGGCACCGCCCAGGCCAGCGCCGTCGCGATGCTGTGCGCCTCGCGCCGCGGCATCCCCGTCGCCCTGCACACGCCCAGCGAGGTCAAGGCCGCCGTCACCGGCAGCGGCCGGGCGGACAAGGCCCAGGTCGGCGCCATGGTCACCAGACTCCTGCGGCTCGCCGCCCCGCCCAAGCCCGCGGACGCCGCGGACGCCCTGGCCCTCGCCATCTGCCACATCTGGCGCGCCCCCGCCAAGAACCGACTCCAGCAGGCAGTTCAGCAACAGGCAGCCCTGCAAGCATCGAAAGGCCGTACGCCATGATCGCCTTCGTCAGCGGACCCGTGGCCGCTCTCGCCCCCGACTCCGCGGTGGTCGAGGTCGGCGGAATCGGCATGGCCGTCCAGTGCACGCCCGGCACCCTGTCCGGCCTGCGCGTCGGCCAACAGGCCAAGCTGGCGACGTCGTTGGTGGTCCGCGAGGACTCCCTGACGCTTTACGGCTTCGCCGACGACGACGAGCGGCAGACCTTCGAGCTGCTGCAGACCGCCAGCGGAGTCGGCCCGCGCCTGGCCCAGGCCATGCTCGCCGTGCACAGCCCGGACGCGTTGCGCCTGGCCGTCTCCTCCGGCGACGAGAAGGCGCTCACCGCGGTCCCCGGCATCGGCAAGAAGGGCGCCCAGAAGCTCCTCCTCGAACTGAAGGACCGCCTCGGCGAACCCCTCGGCACCGGCGGCCCCGCCATCGGCACGGCCGTCA
Source organism: Streptomyces sp. Da 82-17 (assembly GCF_046098215.1). Lineage (NCBI taxonomy): Bacteria > Bacillati > Actinomycetota > Actinomycetes > Kitasatosporales > Streptomycetaceae > Streptomyces > Streptomyces sp. Da 82-17. Next base: position 155,834 of record NZ_JBJURH010000003.1, on the reverse strand, counting down.
CCGCCGGCTGGCGCGACCAGCTGCACGCGGCCCTGATCGGCCTCGGGTACGCGACGCGCGAGGCCGACGAAGCGGTCGCCGCCGTGGCCCCGCAGGCCGAGGCCGCCGAGGGCACCCCGCAGGTCGGCCGGCTCCTGAAGGCCGCGCTGCAGAGCCTGAACCGCGCCCGCTGACCCGACGGCCCGGCCGGGGCCCACCGAAACCGGCCCCCGCCGGGGCGCCCAGCCCGCGCACCGGCACCCGCACACGTCATACGAACGCACCCACGACCCCGAGGCCTCCACCGTGAACTGGGACTCCACACCGACCGACACCGCCGCCGACGGCCGCCTCGTCGGGGCCGCCGCGGACGGCGAGGACCAGGCCGTCGAGGCGGCCCTGCGCCCCAAGTCCCTGGCCGAGTTCGTCGGCCAGGAACGCGTGCGCGAGCAGCTCGACCTCGTCCTCAAGGCCGCCCGTCAACGCGGCGCCACGGCCGACCATGTCCTGCTCTCGGGCGCCCCCGGGCTCGGCAAGACCACGCTCTCCATGATCATCGCCGCCGAGATGGAAGCCCCGATCCGCATCACCAGCGGCCCCGCCATCCAGCACGCGGGCGACCTGGCCGCGATCCTCTCCTCCCTGCAGGAGGGCGAGGTCCTCTTCCTCGACGAGATCCACCGCATGTCCCGCCCCGCCGAGGAGATGCTCTACATGGCGATGGAGGACTTCCGGGTCGACGTCGTCGTCGGCAAGGGCCCCGGCGCCACCGCCATCCCGCTCGAACTCCCGCCGTTCACCCTGGTCGGCGCCACCACCCGCGCCGGACTCCTGCCCCCGCCCCTGCGCGACCGCTTCGGCTTCACGGCGCACATGGAGTTCTACGGCCCCGCCGAGCTGGAGCGCGTCATCCGACGGTCCGCCGAGCTGCTCGACGTGACGGTCGACGCCGACGGCGCCGGGGAGATCGCCGGCCGCTCCCGCGGCACGCCCCGTATCGCCAACCGCCTGCTGCGCCGCGTGCGGGACTACGCCCAGGTCAAGGCGGACGGCGTCGTCACCCGGGAGATCGCCGCCGCCGCCCTCAAGGTGTACGAGGTGGACGACCGCGGCCTCGACCGCCTGGACCGCGCCGTCCTCGAAGCCCTGCTCAAGCTGTTCGGCGGCGGCCCGGTCGGCCTGTCGACGCTGTCCGTCGCGGTGGGGGAGGAACGTGAGACCGTGGAAGAGGTCGCCGAGCCCTTCCTCGTGAGAGAGGGCCTCCTCGCCCGTACACCCCGGGGGCGCGTAGCCACCCCCGCGGCCTGGGCCCACCTCGGTCTCACGCCCCCACAGGGCGGCGGAACGGGAGGAACGGGGCAAGGGGACCTGTTCAGCAGCTGACGGCGCGGGCGCTCGCGGGCCCAGGAACCCCAGTGCCATGCTGAGCGTTGTTCCTTAGGCGCGGGCTCGCTTAGACTCCGCCGATGCCGCCCTCCCGGGCGGCGTGCCCACCCCCAATACACAGGCCGCTCAACGCGCGGTCGCGCGAAGGAAAATTACGTCCCGTGGATATCGTGACCTTCCTCCCGTTCATCGTGCTCATCGGGGCCATGTTCCTGATGACGCGCTCCGCCAAGAAGAAGCAGCAGGCGGCGGCGCAGATGCGCAATGAGATGCAGCCCGGCACCGGCGTCCGCACGATCGGCGGCATGTACGCCGTCGTCAAGGAGGTCACCGAGGACACCGCCACCCTCGAGGTGGCGCCCGGAGTCCACGCGATCTACGCGAAGAACGCGATCGGCGCCGTCCTCGACGACGAGGAGTACAACCGCATCGTCCACGGCGCCGACCACGACCTGAAGTCGGACACCCCCGTCGTGCCCGACGACGCCTCCTCCCTGACCCAGGACGACGAGCCGGCCGCCGCCGACGAGTCGCCCGTGGACTTCGGCAAGAAGGACGCCGACGAGGACGCGCTGAAGAAGGACACCGACGCCGACGACGACCTGACGAAGGACGCCGACGTCGACGCCCTGAAGAAGGACGAGGACGCGCCGAAGAAGACCGACGGCGAGGCCGACGCGAAGTAGTCGCCGCCGAGGACCGCGGAGCGCCCCGAGCGCCCCGCGGTCCTTCGGTCGTGCACGCTTCGTCCGGTTTCACCCCCCACCACTTCATGGCCGCCCACGGCGCGTGTACGGGTTCCGGGCGGTTGGACAGGGAGAAACGACAAGGTGGCAGCACCGAAGAAGGGCCGGAGGCCGAGCGGCCAGGGCAAGCCGGGCCGGGCCCTCGCGCTGATCCTGATCGCCATGGTCGCGCTGACCGGAGGAATGTTCTTCTCCGGCCACACCACCCCGCGCCTGGGCATCGACCTCGCGGGCGGTACGAGCATCACGCTCGAGGCCAGGAACGAGCCCGGCAAGCCGAACGCGATCAACAAGACCAACATGGACACCGCGGTCGGCATCATCGAGCGCCGTGTCAACGGCCTGGGCGTCTCCGAGGCGGAGGTGCAGACCCAGGGCGATCGCAACATCATCGTCAACATCCCCAAGGGCACCAACGAGAAGCAGGCGCGTGAGCAGGTCGGCACGACCGCTCAGCTCTACTTCCGCCCCGTCCTGACGATGAGCGAGGGCAAGCCCACGCCGGACCCCTCCGCAAGCAAGACCCCCGACCCCTCGGCGTCCGGCAAGGACAAGCCGAAGGCGGGCAGCGGCGAGCAGAGCCCCACGCCCACCGCGAGCCCCACCACGCAGGGCCGCGCCGTCACCGACGGGCTGAAGGCCGACGCCACCCCGACTCCCTCGGCGAGCGAGAAGGGCAAGGGCGACGAGAAGCCCTCGGCCACCGAGACGCCGAAGCCCGACGCGGCCACGAAGAAGCTGCAGCAGCAGTTCATGGCGCTCGACTGCACCAAGAAGGACCAGCGGGTCGAGACGGCGCAGGGCGTCAAGTCCACTGACCCGATGGTCGGTTGCGGCAAGAACGCCATCGGCCAGTGGGAGAAGTACATCCTCGGTCCCGCGGAGGTCGACGGCAAGGACGTCGACGACGCCCAGGCGGTCATCAACGAGCGTGGCCAGTGGATCGTCACGATGAAGTTCAACAGCAAGGGCGCCGACAAGTTCTCGAAGATCACGACCCAGCTGAAGACGCAGCAGTCGCCGCAGAACCAGTTCGGCATCGTGCTCGACGGCGAGGTCGTCTCCGCCCCCAGCGTCAGCGAGACCCTGAGCAAGAGCGCCGAGATCTCCGGCAGCTTCAACCAGGAGTCCGCGCAGGAGCTGGCGAACATCCTGTCGTACGGTGCGCTCCCGCTGACCTTCCAGGAGCAGAGCGTCACCTCGGTGACCGCGGCCCTCGGCGGTGAGCAGCTGCAGGCCGGTCTGATCGCCGGCGCCATCGGCCTCGCCCTGGTCGTCGTCTACCTGGTGGTCTACTACCGCGGCCTGTCCCTGATCGCCCTGCTCAGCCTCCTCGCCTCCGGCATCCTCACGTACACGCTGATGTCGCTGCTCGGGCCGGCCATCGGGTTCGCGCTGAACCTGCCGGCGGTCTGCGGTGCGATCGTCGCCATCGGCATCACGGCCGACTCGTTCATCGTGTACTTCGAACGGGTCCGAGACGAGGTCCGCGAGGGCCGCAGCCTGCGCCCCGCCGTGGAGCGGGCCTGGCCGCGCGCCCGGCGCACCATCCTGGTCTCCGACTTCGTGTCGTTCCTGGCCGCTGCGGTGCTGTTCATCGTGACCGTCGGCAAGGTGCAGGGCTTCGCGTTCACGCTCGGCCTGACCACGCTCCTCGACGTCGTCGTGGTGTTCCTCTTCACCAAGCCGCTGATGACGCTCCTGGCCCGCCGCAAGTTCTTCGCGAACGGCCACCCGTGGTCCGGACTCGACCCGAAGCGCCTCGGCGCCAAACCCCCGCTGCGCCGCTCGCGCACCCGTCACGTGCCCGGCTCCGTCGACCCGAAGGAGGCGTGAGATGTCGAAGCTCGGCAACCTCGGCGCCCGGCTCTACCGCGGCGAAGTCGGCTACGACTTCATCGGCAAGCGGAAGGTCTGGTACGGCGTCTCGGTCCTCATCACCATCACGGCCGTCGTGGCCCTGGCGGTGCAGGGCCTGAACCTCGGCATCGAGTTCAAGGGCGGCGCCGTCTTCACGACGCCCAAGACCGAGGCCTCCGTCGCGCAGGCCCAGGAAGCCGCCGAAGAGGCCTCCGGCCACCAGGCCATCGTCCAGAAGCTGGGCAACGGCGGCGTCCGGATCCAGGTCAGCGGCGTCGACACCGCGAAGTCCGACCAGATCAAGGCGGAGCTCGCCACGGACCTCAGCGTCCCGGCGAACGACATCAACGCCGAGCTGGTCGGCCCCAGTTGGGGCGCGCAGATCGCCAACAAGGCCTGGATGGGCCTCGGCATCTTCATGATCCTCTGCGTGATCTACCTGGCGATCGCCTTCGAGTGGCGCATGGCCGTCGCGGCCCTCGTCGCCCTGATCCACGACATCACCATCACCGTCGGTGTGTACGCCCTGGTCGGCTTCGAGGTCACCCCGGGCACGGTGATCGGCCTCCTGACCATCCTCGGTTACTCGCTGTACGACACGGTCGTCGTCTTCGACTCCCTGAAGGAGCAGTCGAGGGGCATCACCAAGCAGACGAAGCAGACCTACAGCGAGGTCGCCAACCTCTCCATCAACAGCACCCTGGTGCGCTCCATCAACACCACGGTGGTCGCGCTCCTCCCGGTGGCGGGCCTGCTGTTCATCGGTGGCGGCGTCCTCGGCGCCGGCATGCTGAACGACATCTCGCTGTCGCTGTTCGTCGGCCTCGCCGCCGGTGCGTACTCCTCGATCTTCATCGCCACGCCGCTCGTCGCCGACCTCAAGGAGCGCGAGCCGCAGATGAAGGCGCTCAAGAAGCGGGTGCTCGCCAAGCGCGCGCAGGCCGCCGCCAAGAGCGAGTCGGAGTCCGCAGGCCAGGACGACGAGCCCGGCGACCTGGCCCCGGTGGACGCCGCGGCGGCCGCCGCCTCCGGTGTCGTGGGCCAGCGCCGCACGCAGCCGCCGTCCCGCAACCGCGGACGCGGCCGACCCTCGGGGAAGCGCCGATGACCGACGTGAAGGAACTCCTGCTCAGCCGCATCCGGGACGTCGCGGACTACCCGAAGCCCGGGGTGATGTTCAAGGACATCACCCCGCTGCTCGCCGACCCCACGGCATTCTCGGCGCTCACCGGCGCCCTCGCCGACCTCTGCGTCGCGCAGGGGGCGACGAAGATCGTGGGCCTGGAGGCGCGTGGCTTCATCCTCGCGGCCCCGGTCGCGGTCCGCGCCGGCGTGGGCTTCATCCCTGTCCGCAAGGCGGGCAAGCTCCCGGGAGCGACGCTCTCGCAGGCCTACGAATTGGAGTACGGGCAGGCCGAGATCGAGGTGCACGCCGAGGACCTGGCGGCGGGCGACCGCGTCCTGGTCATCGACGACGTCCTCGCCACCGGCGGCACCGCCGAGGCGTCGGTGGAGCTCATCCGCCGGGCCGGAGCCGAGGTCTCGGGCCTCGCCGTACTGATGGAGCTCGGCTTCCTCGGCGGCCGGGCACGTCTCGAGCCCGCGCTGCGGGGCGCCCCGCTGGAGGCGCTGCTCACCGTGTGACGCGGAGGGTCCGACCGTCGGGTTCGAGGGTCGGACCGTCAGGATCGAGCCAGGGGCGGGTGTCCGGCACAGGCCGGGCGCCCGCCCTTCCGCATGCCCATCAGGGCCTCGCCCCTCGTGCCTGCCCGCCGGAGAACCGGTTTTCCACAGCCCCCGAGGAGGGTTGTCCACAGTCGGCACGAGCCCGAGCGCAAGGATCGATACCATGGCAGTCCGGACCTGATCGGGGGGCCGGACCCTGCATGAGGAGCACTCTTGCCAGACGAGGCCCGTCAGCCACTCGCCGCCGCGCAGCCGGGGCCCGACCAGCCGGCCGAGTCGGCCGCGGCGCCCGCTGTCACGCCCGCCGAGCGCGAGACGAAGCAGGCGCCCCAGCCGAAGAGCGACCCCGTGGCCGAAAAGCCCCGCCCCGCGCCGAAGCCCGCGCCGCCCGCCAAGAGCGCCGCGAACCCGGCCCCGGCGATGCGCCCGGCTGCCGCGAACCAGTCGCGCTCCGCCAGCTCCAATCGCGTACGAGCCCGCCTCGCCCGCCTCGGCGTGCAGCGCTCGAATCCGTACAACCCGGTGCTCGAACCGCTGCTGCGGATAGTGCGGAGCAACGACCCGAAGATCGAGACGTCGACGCTCCGCCAGATCGAGCGGGCCTACCAGGTCGCCGAGCGCTGGCACCGCGGCCAGAAGCGCAAGAGCGGCGACCCGTACATCACGCATCCCCTCGCCGTCACGACGATCCTCGCCGAGCTCGGCATGGACCCGGCGACGCTGATGGCGGGCCTGCTGCACGACACGGTCGAGGACACCGAGTACGGCCTGGACACCCTGCGCCGGGACTTCGGCGACCAGGTCGCGCTGCTCGTCGACGGCGTCACCAAGCTGGACAAGGTCAAGTTCGGCGAGGCCGCGCAGGCCGAGACGGTCCGCAAGATGGTCGTCGCCATGGCCAAGGACCCCCGCGTCCTGGTCATCAAGCTCGCCGACCGCCTGCACAACATGCGCACGATGCGGTACCTCAAGCGCGAGAAGCAAGAGAAGAAGGCCCGCGAGACGCTGGAGATCTACGCTCCGCTCGCCCACCGCCTGGGCATGAACACCATCAAGTGGGAGCTGGAGGACCTCGCCTTCGCGATCCTCTACCCGAAGATGTACGACGAGATCGTCCGCCTCGTCGCCGAGCGGGCCCCCAAGCGCGACGAATACCTGGCCATAGTGACCGACGAGGTCCAGGCCGACCTGCGCGCCGCCCGCATCAAGGCCACCGTCACCGGCCGCCCGAAGCACTACTACAGCGTCTACCAGAAGATGATCGTCCGCGGCCGTGACTTCGCGGAGATCTACGACCTGGTGGGCATCCGCGTCCTGGTCGACACGGTCCGCGACTGCTACGCGGCCCTGGGCACGGTGCATGCGCGATGGAACCCGGTCCCCGGCCGGTTCAAGGACTACATCGCGATGCCCAAGTTCAACATGTACCAGTCGCTGCACACCACGGTGATCGGCCCCAACGGCAAGCCCGTCGAGCTGCAGATCCGCACGTTCGACATGCACCGCCGCGCCGAGTACGGCATCGCGGCCCACTGGAAGTACAAGCAGGAGGCCGTCGCCGGCGCCTCCAAGGTGCGCTCGGACGCCCCGAAGAGCGGCGGCAAGGACGACCACCTCAACGACATGGCGTGGCTGCGCCAACTCCTCGACTGGCAGAAGGAGACCGAGGACCCGGGCGAGTTCCTGGAGTCCCTGCGCTTCGACCTCTCGCGCAACGAAGTCTTCGTCTTCACGCCGAAGGGCGACGTCATAGCGCTCCCGGCGGGCGCGACCCCGGTGGACTTCGCGTACGCGGTGCACACGGAGGTGGGCCACCGCACCATAGGAGCCCGGGTCAACGGCCGGCTCGTCCCCCTCGAATCCACCCTGGACAACGGGGACTTGGTGGAGGTCTTCACCTCCAAGGCGCCCGGCGCGGGCCCGTCCCGGGACTGGCTGGGCTTCGTCAAGTCGCCCCGGGCGCGCAACAAGATCCGCGCCTGGTTCTCCAAGGAGCGCCGCGACGAGGCGATCGAGCAGGGCAAGGACGCCATCGCCCGCGCGATGCGCAAGCAGAACCTGCCGATCCAGCGCATCCTCACCGGCGACTCCCTCGTCACGCTGGCGCACGAGATGCGCTACCCGGACATCTCCTCGCTGTACGCGGCGATCGGCGAGGGCCATGTCACCGCGCAGAGCGTCGTGCAGAAGCTGGTGCAGGCCCTCGGCGGCGCGGAGGAGGCCGGCGAGGACATCGCCGAGACCGCCACCCCGGTCCGCGGCCGCAGCAAGCGCCGCTCGAACGCCGATCCGGGCGTGATGGTCAAGGGCGTCGAGGACGTGTGGGTCAAGCTGGCCCGCTGCTGCACGCCGGTGCCGGGCGACCCCATCATCGGCTTCGTCACCCGCGGCAGCGGCGTCTCCGTGCACCGCGCGGACTGCGTCAACGTCGACTCGCTGTCGCAGCAGCCCGAGCGGATCCTCGAGGTCGAGTGGGCGCCCACGCAGTCCTCGGTGTTCCTCGTCGCCATCCAGGTCGAGGCCCTGGACCGCTCCCGGCTCCTTTCGGACGTCACCCGCGTCCTCTCCGACCAGCACGTCAACATCCTGTCGGCGGCCGTCCAGACCTCCCGCGACCGCGTCGCCACGTCCCGCTTCACTTTCGAGATGGGCGACCCCAAGCACCTGGGCCACGTCCTCAAGGCGGTCCGAGGAGTCGAGGGCGTCTACGACGTGTACCGGGTGACGTCGGCCCGCAGACCATAAGCCGTACGCGAAAGGGGCTCCCGTACGCGAAGTACGGAAGCCCCTTTTCGTACGGGCGGAGAAGGCGTCAGCCGCCGAACTCCTGCAGGCCCTTCAGTGCCTGGTCGAGCAGCGCCTGACGGCCGTCCAGCTCCTTCTGGAGCTTGTCGGCACGGGCGTTGTTGCCCTGCGCGCGGGCCGTCTCGATCTGGCCCTTGAGCTTGTCGACCGCGGCCTGCAGCTGGCCGGTGAGCCCCTCGGCACGCGCACGCGCCTCCGGGTTCGTACGCCGCCACTCCGCTTCCTCGGAGTCCTGCAGCGCGCGCTCCACGGCGTGCATCCGGCCCTCGACCTTCGGGCGCGCGTCCCGCGGGACGTGACCGATGGCCTCCCAGCGCTCGTTGATCCCGCGGAACGCGGCGCGGGCCGCCTTCAGATCGGTGATCGGGAGGAGCTGCTCCGCCTCGTCGGCGAGCGCCTCCTTCAGCTTGAGGTTCTCGGCCTGCTCCGCGTCCCGCTCGGCGAAGACCTCGCTGCGGGCCGTGAAGAACACGTCCTGGGCGCCGCGGAAGCGGTTCCACAGGTCGTCCTCGTGCTCACGCTGGGCGCGGCCCACGGCCTTCCACTCGGTCATCAGCTCGCGGTACCGCGCGGCCGTCGGACCCCAGTCCGTGGAGTTCGACAGCGCCTCGGCCTCCGAGACCAGGCGCTCCTTGGCCTTGCGGGCCTCCTCGCGCTGCGCGTCGAGCGCCGCGAAGTGGGCCTTGCGGCGCTTGGAGAAGGCGGAGCGCGCGTGCGAGAAGCGGTGCCACAGCTCGTCGTCCGACTTGCGGTCGAGCCGCGGCAGGCCCTTCCAGGTGTCGACCAGGGCGCGCAGCCGCTCGCCGGCCGCCCGCCACTGCTCGCTCTGCGCCAGCTCCTCGGCCTCGGCTACCAGGGCCTCCTTGGCGTGCCTGGCCTCGTCCGCCTGCTTCGCCTTCTGGACCTTGCGCTCCTCGCGCCGGGCCTCGACGTTCTCCACCAGCTTGTCGAGCCGCTTGCCGAGGGCGTCCAGGTCACCCACCGCGTGCGCGTCGGTGACCTGCTCGCGCAGGTGCTCGATGGCCGTCATGGCGTCCTTGGCCGACAGGTCCGTGGTCTGCACCCGGCGCTCGAGAAGGCCGATCTCCACGACCAGACCTTCGTACTTGCGCTTGAAGTAGGCCAGGGCCTCGTCGGGAGAGCCTGCCTGCCACGAACCGACGACTCGCTCGCCTCCGTCGGCCGTACGCACGTACACGGTCCCCGTCTCGTCGACGCGGCCCCACGGGTCGCTGCTCACAGCGCCTCCTCCACATGATGCCTGCGCGGGGGTTGCCCGGGGCATCGTCCACAGTTTCTTCAGGGCAGCCGCACACGGCGCCCTGCACAACGCCAACATAGGCGACGAGCAGGGCGGCTGTCCGCATCCAGCACCAACCGACTTGCCCTGCTGGTCAAGACTTTTCGACGGTCGCCTCGTCGATCACCACGGTGGCGTTCGGAGCCGTGTTCCCCGTGGTCGGGTCGGGCGGCGTGGCACCCGCGTCCGCGATCTTCTTGAGCACCTTCATGCCGGACTCGGAGACCGTGCCGAAGGGCGTGTAGTCGGGCGGCAGCTGGCTGTCCTTGTACACGAGGAAGAACTGGCTGCCGCCGGTGTCCCGGCCCTTGCCGTCCTGCGGGTTGTACTGGTTCGCCATCGCGACCGTGCCCGCCGGGTAGACGTTGTCCTTCAGGCTCTTGTCCTTCAGGTTCTCGTCCGGGATCTTGTAGCCGGGAGTGCCCGTTCCGGTGCCCGTGGGGTCGCCGCACTGCAGGACGTAGATGCCCTGGTTGGTGAGGCGGTGGCACTTGGTGTGGTTCAAGTACCCCTTGTTCACGAGGAAGTCGAACGAGTTCACCGTGTGCGGCGCCGCCGCGGCCTTCAGGTCGATGTCGATGTCGCCGCAGGTCGTGGCGAGCTTCATCGAGTAGTCCGCGGACTTGTCGATGGTGAGCTTCGGCTCCTTCTTGAAGCTCATCTTCTCGACCTTGCCCGGCGCCGGCTTCCCGCACGGGTCCTTCACCGAGGGGCTGGCCGAGGGCTTGTCCGCGGCGTCCGTGTTCGACTTGCCGTCGTCGCCCGAGAACGCGCCCGCGGCCACCGCGCCGCCGCTCGCCGCGAGCACCACGACGAGAGACGCGGCGATGATGGCGTTACGGCGCTTCCCCTTGCGGCGCGCGGCCTCCCGCCGCTCCTGCTGGCGGGCGAACTTCTCCCGGGCGAGCTGACGCCGCCGCTGATCGCTGCTGACCACCGGGTCTTCTCCTTGTACGTCTACGGATTCGGTCCTGACCGCCTGAGCTTGCCCCGTACCGTATATGGGTTAGCTGTGCGCCGAGCCGCGCCGGTAGGCTGCGGGTATCGCGATCCGGTGTCGCCGCCCTCGTCGGCCGGTGAACCGCCGCACTTTCCCGTCGGACCACCCTTAAGGACGAACGTGCTGATTGCCGGGTTCCCCGCCGGGGCCTGGGGGACCAACTGCTATCTGGTCGCCCCGGCCGCAGGCGAGGAGTGCGTGATCATCGACCCCGGCCACCAGGCCGCCGAGGGAGTCGAGGAAGCACTCAAGAAGCATCGGCTCAAGCCCGTCGCGGTCGTCCTCACGCATGGCCACATCGACCACGTCGCCTCTGTCGTCCCCGTCTGCGGGGCGCACGACGTCCCGGCGTGGATCCACCCCGCGGACCGCTACATGATGAGCGACCCGGAGAAGGGAATCGGCCGCTCCATCGGCATGCCGCTGATGGGCGAGCTGACCGTGGGCGAGCCGGACGACGTGCAGGAGTTGAGCGACGGCGCCCGGCTGCAGCTGGCCGGCCTCGACTTCTCCGTGGCGCACGCTCCTGGGCATACGAAGGGGTCGGTGACGTTCCGGATGCCCGAGACCGCGGACATCCCGTCCGTGTTCTTCTCGGGCGACCTGCTCTTCGCCGGCTCCATCGGACGCACGGACCTGCCCGGCGGTGACATGGACGACATGCTCGAGTCGCTGGGCCGCGTGTGCCTGCCGCTCGACGACTCGACCGTGGTCCTGTCCGGACACGGTCCCCAGACGACCATCGGCCAGGAGCGCGCCACCAATCCGTATCTGCGCCAGGTGGCCGCAGGCCAGGGGGCGAACCCCGCCCCACGACGAGGAATGTGACGAGAGTTTTCCCGTGAGCACCTTTCAGGCCCCCAAGGGCACGTACGACCTGATCCCGCCGGACAGCGCCAAGTACCTCGCCGTGCGCGAGGCGATCTCCGCGCCGCTGAAGAACTCCGGCTACGGCTACATCGAGACGCCCGGCTTCGAGAACGTCGAGCTGTTCGCGCGCGGCGTCGGCGAGTCCACCGACATCGTCACCAAGGAGATGTACGCCTTCGAGACCAAGGGCGGCGACAAGCTCGCGCTGCGCCCCGAGGGCACCGCGTCCGTGCTGCGCGCCGCCCTGGAGGCCAACCTGCACAAGGCGGGCAACCTCCCGGTCAAGCTCTGGTACTCGGGCTCGTACTACCGCTACGAGCGCCCGCAGAAGGGCCGGTACAGGCACTTCTCCCAGGTCGGCGCCGAGGCGATCGGCTCCGAGGACCCGGCCCTCGACGCCGAGTTGATCATCCTGGCCGACCAGGCGTACCGCTCGCTCGGCCTGCGGAACTTCCGCATCCTGCTCAACTCCCTGGGCGACAAGGAGTGCCGTCCCGTCTACCGCGCGGCCCTGCAGGACTTCCTGCGCGGCCTCGACCTCGACGAGGAGACGCTGCGCCGCGCGGAGATCAACCCGCTGCGCGTCCTCGACGACAAGCGGGCCGATGTGCAGAAGCAGCTGGTGGGCGCGCCGGTGCTGCGCGACTACCTGTGCGACGCCTGCAAGACGTACCACGAGGAGGTGCGCGCGCTGATCTCCGCGGCGGGCGTCGCCTTCGAGGACGACGAGAAGCTGGTCCGCGGCCTGGACTACTACACGCGGACGACCTTCGAGTTCGTCCACGACGGCCTCGGCTCGCAGTCCGCGGTGGGCGGCGGCGGTCGGTACGACGGCCTGTCCGAGATGATCGGCGGCCCCTCGCTGCCGTCCGTCGGCTGGGCCCTCGGCGTGGACCGCACGGTGCTCGCCCTGGAGGCGGAGGGCGTGGAGCTCGAACTCCCCGCCACCACCAGCGTGTTCGCGGTCCCGCTCGGCGAGGAGGCCCGCCGGGTCCTGTTCTCCGCGGTCACCGAACTCCGCAAGGCGGGCGTCGCGGCGGACTTCAGCTACGGCGGCAAGGGCCTCAAGGGCGCGATGAAGAACGCCAACCGCAGCGGCGCGCGGTACGCGATCGTGGCCGGCGAGCGCGATCTCGCCGAGGGCGTCGTCCAGCTCAAGGACATGGAGTCCGGCGAGCAGGAGGCGGTCGCGACGGACACGATCGTCGAGGTCCTGAAGGCCAAGCTCGGCTAGTCGGTCGTACGCAAGGTCGTACGCAGTGGAGGGCCCCGGGTGCGGATCGGCACCCGGGGCCCTCGCGTACTCCCGCTGCGCTGCGCTTCTTTATACGTATCGAACGGAACGCCCACAGGTGCGTGCGGCACAATGACCGTGCCCGTAAGCCCCCACCACTAGCGACGGAAACGGCGTGATGAGCGAATCGATGTCTGCGAAGGACGGCGGCCTGGACGGTCGGGAGCAGACGGACGCTCCCCGAGCCGTCGGCGGCAGCCGTGCGTTGGCGCTGCTCCTTGTGATCACGGGCGCGGCCGGACTGCTCGCGGCGTGGGTGATCACGCTCGACAAGTTCAAGCTCCTCGAGGACCCGAACTTCACGCCCGGCTGCAGCCTCAACCCGGTGGTGTCCTGCGGCTCCATCATGAAGAGCGAGCAGGCGGCCGTCTTCGGCTTCCCGAACCCGATGCTGGGCCTCGTGACGTACGGGATCGTGATCGCCGTCGGCATGAGCCTGCTCGCCCGGGCCCGCTTCCCGCGCTGGTACTGGCTGACGCTGAACGCCGGCATGCTCTTCGGCGTCGCCTTCTGCACGTGGCTGATGTACCAGTCGCTGTACAACATCAACGCCCTGTGCCTGTGGTGCTGCCTGGCCTGGGTCGCCACGATCGTCATGTTCTGGTACGTGACCGGGCACAACGTCCGCCACGGCATGCTTCCGGCGCCGGGCGGTCTGCGCACCTTCTTCGACGAGTTCACGTGGGTGCTCCCGGTCGTGCACATCGGCATCATCGGCATGCTGATCCTGACCCGCTGGTGGGAGTTCTGGACCAGCTGACCCGGTCCTTCCCGCAGGTGGGGCCCGGTCCTTCGCGCAGGCGGGGACAGCGCGAGGGGCGTTGTCAGTGGGGTGACATAGGGTCGTGGACGTGGAGCCAGACCTCTTTACCGCCGCAGCCGAAGAACGCCAGGAGAAGGACCCGGCGAGCAGCCCCCTGGCCGTGCGCATGCGCCCGCGCACGCTCGACGAAGTCGTGGGGCAGCAGCACCTGTTGAAGCCGGGCTCGCCGCTGCGCCGGCTCGTCGGCGAGGGCGGCGGAGGCCCCGCCGGACCCTCGTCGGTGATCCTCTGGGGCCCGCCCGGCATCGGCAAGACGACCCTCGCGTACGTGGTGTCGAAGGCGACGAACAAGCGGTTCGTGGAGCTCTCCGCGATCACCGCCGGCGTCAAGGAGGTGCGGGCCGTCATCGACGGCGCCCGCCGCGCCACCGGCGGCTTCGGCAAGGAGACGGTCCTCTTCCTCGACGAGATCCACCGCTTCAGCAAGGCCCAGCAGGACTCCCTGCTGCCCGCCGTGGAGAACCGCTGGGTCACGCTCATCGCGGCGACGACGGAGAACCCGTACTTCTCGGTGATCTCCCCGCTCCTGTCCCGCTCCCTGCTCCTCACCCTCGAACCGCTCACGGACGACGACCTGCGCGGACTGCTGCACCGCGCCATAGCGGAGGAGCGGGGCCTCGGCGGCTCGGTCACGCTGCCCGCCGACGCCGAGGCGCACCTGCTGCGGATCGCGGGAGGCGACGCCCGCCGCGCCCTGACCGCCCTGGAGGCGGGCGCCGGTTCGGCCCTGTCCAAGGGCGAGCAGGAGATCACCCTGCAGACCCTGGAGGAGTCCGTCGACCGGGCGGCGGTCAAGTACGACCGGGACGGCGACCAGCACTACGACGTGGCCAGCGCCCTCATCAAGTCCATCCGCGGCTCGGACGTGGACGCGGCGCTGCACTATCTGGCCCGCATGATCGAGGCGGGCGAGGACCCCCGGTTCATCGCCCGGCGCCTGATGATCTCCGCGTCCGAGGACATCGGGCTCGCCGACCCCACGGCCCTTCCGACCGCGGTCGCCGCCGCCCAGGCCGTCGCCATGATCGGCTTCCCCGAGGCCGCGCTCACCCTCAGCCACGCCACCATCGCCCTGGCCCTCGCCCCGAAGTCCAACGCCGCGACGACCGCCATCGGCGCCGCCCTGGAGGACGTGCGCAAGGGCCTCGCCGGCCCCGTCCCGCCGCACCTGCGCGACGGCCACTACAAGGGAGCGGCCAAGCTCGGCCACGCGCAGGGGTATGTGTATCCGCACGACGTCCCGGGCGGCATCGCAGCCCAGCAGTACGCCCCGGACGCCATCCACGGCAAGCGCTACTACCAACCGACGCGGTACGGCGCGGAGGCGCGGTACGCGGACGTGGCCGACCGCGTCCGCGAACGCCTGCGCGGCGAGACCCGCCCCGAGAGACCGGCCCCGAAGCAGCCCGAGCCGCGCCCGGAACCCCGCGCCGAACAGAAGCAACAGCCGCAGAAGCCGCAACAGAAGCAGCAGGAGCCGCAGCAGTCGGACCAGCCGAGACCGGCCGAGAAGACCGGCGGCGAAGCGGCCGAGCCGGAGACCGCCGCCGACGGCCAGTAGCCCGCCCCTGGTCGGCAGCAGTCGACGGGCAAGGCCCGCAGCCCCGACCTACGCTCGGCGCATGCCCGCACGCGCAGCAGCCGGACCCCTCGCCGCGCTGCTGCTCGCCTCCGCCGCCCTGCTCACCGCCTGCACCCCACCGCAGGTCGAGCGCGCCCACGCCCGCTTCCGCGAACCCCCACCTCGTACGGGCGACCCGCGAGGCGCACACCCCGTGCCGCAGCCCGAGCCGCACCCCGTGCCGAAGCCCGAGGCGGTGACCGGGTTCCCGCCCTCCGCGGCCGTCGCCCGCGACCGGCTCGCCCGGCTCGAAGTGGCCTGGGGCCGGAACTGGCAGACGTACCGGCGCGAGGAGTTCGGCCGCACCTGGTCGGACGAGGTGGACGTGCCGGGCGGGCGCAACGGCTGCGACACCCGGGACGACGTGCTGCGCCGCGACCTCGCGGACCTGCGCGAAGGCGACCGCAACCCGTGCGTGGTGCTCTCCGGCACGCTCGACGATCCGTACACCGGGAAGCGGCTGCCGTACCACTACCGCAGGGCCTCGCAGATCGAGACCGACCATGTCGTCGCGCTCGGCGCCGCCTGGCGGGCCGGCGCGTGGGCCTGGACCCCGCAGCAGCGCCTGAACTACGCGAACGACCTCGACGTCCTGCTCGCCGTCGACAAACAGGCCAACGCCGACAAGAGCAGCAAGACCCCGGACAAGTGGCAGCCACGGCAGGCGTACCACTGCGCGTACGCGCGGCGCTGGACCGGGATCAAGGCCAAATACCGCCTCACGGTCACGCCACCGGAGCAGCAGGCCCTCCTGGGCATGCTGGCGGAATGCCCCAAGGAGCCGTAGGGGCAGGGGAGTTCAGTGCGCGGCGGCCTCGAAGAGCCGGTGCATCGCGCGCCGCAGCCCCGCCACGTCGGACACGGGCTCCGGAAAGTCGAAGCGCGCGTCGAACGTCCCGCCGTCCCCCTCGCCGATGAACCGCACCCGCAGCCCGAACCGGTCGAGAGCCACCGGCACCGCCCGCCCCCGCAGCGCCGCACGCCCGCCGAGCAGCCCGGTCAGCAACTGCACCTGGTCCTCGTGCGCGGCGTGCAGATGCTGCAGCAGCTCCGCCTCGTACGGAGCGAGCGGATCGGCGCACGCCCGCGCGAACGCCTCCGGCTCCACGCTGTCCGCGCCCCACAGGTCGTCCACCGAGGTCTCGCCGACCTCCAGGCGCAGCGTCATCCGCCCCGGCGCGGCCAGCCCCGGCACCCGCGTCAGCCAGCCGGAGACCCAGGCGCGGCCCCGGATACGGTGGGGGACGGCGACCGGAGCGACGTCCGTGATCTCCAGAACGGCCGGCAGCTCGTCGTCCTGCGCGTGCGTCGCGGCCCGTACGACGGGGGAGTCGGCCGGGAACTCCAGGAAGACGTCGCCGTCCGGGCCGACCGTGCGCTCGTCCGCGACCAGGTGGTCGGGCAGGGCTCCCCGCACCCCCGGGGAGAGCAGCACTCCGGAGCATGTACTCTGTACGAGAGTTCGTGTGCGTTCGGCTGCTGACGGCATCCGGATGGTTTCAAGCCCGCTGGGACGCGGCTGACCACGATCTGATCGGACCTCCGTCATATCGATGCCCCTCGGGTTGGCGTCGGTGTTCTCTGTGCTGTCCGTGACGTGACTGGTGTTCCCACGGCGAGACATGCGATCTCCCTTAGTAAGGTGAGCCTAACCTAACTTATTACGGAGGTCTGGAGAACGTGCCTAACCAGTCGCGTCCCAAGGTCAAGAAGTCTCGTGCGCTCGGCATCGCGCTGACGCCGAAGGCCGTCAAGTACTTCGAGGCCCGCCCCTACCCGCCGGGCGAGCACGGCCGTGGCCGCAAGCAGAACTCGGACTACAAGGTCCGTCTGCTCGAGAAGCAGCGTCTGCGCGCGCAGTACGACGTTTCCGAGCGCCAGCTCGTCCGCGCCTACGAGCGCGCCGCGAAGACCCAGGGCAAGACCGGTGAGGCCCTGGTCATCGAGCTCGAGCGTCGCCTCGACGCCCTGGTCCTGCGTTCGGGCATCGCCCGCACCATCTACCAGGCCCGTCAGATGGTCGTCCACGGCCACATCGAGGTCAACGGCAAGAAGGTCGACAAGCCGTCCTTCCGCGTCCGTCCCGACGACGTCGTGACCGTGCGCGAGCGCTCCCGCTCGAAGCACCCCTTCCAGGTCGCGCGTGAGGGTGGCTACGCCCCCGAGGGCGAGACCCCGCGCTACCTCCAGGTCAACCTGAAGGCCCTGGCCTTCCGCCTGGACCGCGACCCGAACCGCAAGGAGATCCCGGTCATCTGCGACGAGCAGCTCGTCGTCGAGTACTACGCCCGCTGATCCAGCAGGCGTAGCGACCCAGCGCGCACGGCCCGCCGCATCCCCGTCCGTACGGCACGGGGGAGCGGCGGGCCTTCGCGCATACCGGCCCGGGCGCGGCCGGGGGAGTTGTCCACAGGCGTACGGAGCGCGCCGCCTGGCGCGATAAGGTCGGACGACGACTTTTCGTACCCCACGCAAGACCATGCAAGGGAGCGGTGCGCAGTGACCGGTGGAGAGGTGGCCGGGATCCTCGTGGCCGTGTTCTGGGCGATCCTGGTCTCCTTCCTCGCCGTCGCCCTGGTGAGGCTGGCCCAGACGCTCAAGGCGACCACCAAACTCGTGGCGGACGTGACCGAACAGGCCGTGCCGCTGCTCGCCGACGCGTCCGCGACGGTCCGCTCCGCGCAGACCCAGCTCGACCGCGTCGACGCCATCGCCACGGACGTCCAAGAGGTCACCTCCAACGCCTCGGCCCTGTCGACGACGGTGGCCTCGACGTTCGGCGGCCCCCTGGTCAAGGTCGCCGCGTTCGGGTACGGCGTGCGCCGGGCCATCGGCCGCAAGGGCCGGCCCGAGACGGACGTGCCCGCCGAAGCCACCCGGCGTACCGTGATCGTGGGGCGGACCGTGCCCTCGTCCCGCCGGGGCAGACGCAATCTCCGGGACAAGAGGGACTGAGGCCGAGATGTTCCGCCGTACGTTCTGGTTCACCGCGGGCGCAGCCGCCGGCGTGTGGGCCACCACCAAGGTCAACCGCAAGCTCAAGCAGCTGACCCCCGAAAGCCTCGCGGCACAGGCCGCGAACAAGGCGATCGACGTCGGCCACCGCCTCAAGGACTTCGCCCTCGACGTCCGCGACGGCATGGTCCAGCGCGAGGCCGAACTGGGCGACGCCCTGGGCCTGAACACCCCGGAACTCCCCGAACTCCCGCCGCAGGCACGGGTCGTGGCGATCGAGAACCACAACTCCGCGCCGCGCAAGCCCGCGAACCACAACCCAACCAAGTACTCGTACAACCGGAATGAGGACCACTGATGGAGTCGGCTGAAATCCGCCGCCGCTGGCTGCGCTTCTTCGAAGAGCGTGGGCACACCGTCGTGCCGTCGGCGTCGCTGATCGCCGACGACCCGACGCTGCTCCTCGTCCCCGCGGGCATGGTGCCCTTCAAGCCCTACTTCCTCGGCGAGGTCAAGCCGCCCTTCGACCGCGCGACCAGCGTGCAGAAGTGCGTGCGCACCCCCGACATCGAAGAGGTCGGCAAGACCACGCGGCACGGCACGTTCTTCCAGATGTGCGGCAACTTCTCCTTCGGCGACTACTTCAAGGAAGGGGCCATCAAGTTCGCCTGGGAGCTGCTCACCAGCTCCGTCGCGGACGGCGGTTACGGCCTCGACCCCGAGCGCCTCTGGGTGACGGTCTACCTCGACGACGACGAGGCCGAGACCATCTGGCGCGAGAAGGTGGGCGTCCCCGCCGAGCGCATCCAGCGCCTCGGCAAGAAGGACAACTACTGGTCCATGGGCGTCCCCGGCCCCTGCGGCCCCTGCTCCGAGATCAACTACGACCGCGGCCCCGAGTTCGGCGTCGAGGGCGGCCCGGCCGTCAACGACGAGCGGTACGTCGAGATCTGGAACCTCGTCTTCATGCAGTACGAGCGCGGCGCGGGCACCTCGAAGGAGGACTTTGAGATCCTCGGCGAGCTCCCCAGCAAGAACATCGACACCGGCCTCGGCCTCGAGCGCCTCGCGATGATCCTGCAGGGCGTGCAGAACATGTACGAGATCGACACCTCCCGTGTCGTGATCGACAAGGCCACCGAGCTGACCGGCGTCGCCTACGGCGCGGCCCAGGACTCCGACGTCTCGCTCCGCGTCGTCTCCGACCACATCCGTACGTCCGTGATGCTCATCGGCGACGGCGTCACGCCCGGCAACGAGGGCCGCGGTTATGTGCTGCGCCGCATCATGCGCCGCGCCATCCGCAACATGCGCCTGCTCGGCGCCACCGGCCCGGTCGTCAAGGACCTCATCGACGTCGTCATCGACACGATGGGCCAGCAGTACCCGGAGCTCATCACCGACCGCAAGCGCATCGAGACCGTGGCCCTCGCCGAGGAGGCCGCGTTCCTCAAGACGCTCAAGGCCGGCACCAACATCCTCGACACCGCCGTCACCGAGACCAAGGCCGCCGGCCACACGGTCCTCCCCGGCGACAAGGCGTTCCTGCTCCACGACACCTGGGGCTTCCCGATCGACCTCACCCTCGAGATGGCCGCCGAACAGGGCCTGACCGTGGACGAGTCCGGCTTCCGGCGCCTGATGAAGGAACAGCGGGAGCGCGCCAAGGCCGACGCCAAGGCCAAGAAGACCGGCCACGCCGACCTGTCGGCGTACCGCGAGATCGCCGACAACGCCGGCGCCACCGACTTCACCGGGTACTCCACCACCGAGGGCGAGTCCACGGTCGTCGGCCTGCTCGTCGACGGTGTGCCCTCGCCGGCCGCCGTGGAGGGCGACGAGATCGAGGTCGTCCTCGACCGCACCCCGTTCTACGCCGAGGGCGGCGGCCAGCTCGCCGACACCGGCCGCATCAAGCTGGACACGGGCGCCGTCATCGAGGTCCGCGACGTGCAGCAGCCGGTGCCCGGCGTCTCCGTGCACAAGGGCTCCGTCCAGGTCGGCGAGGTCACCGTCGGCTCCTCCGGTTACGCCACGATCGACGTGAAGCGCCGCCGCGCCATCGCCCGCGCGCACAGCGCCACCCACCTCACGCACCAGGCGCTGCGCGACGCGCTCGGCCCGACCGCCGCGCAGGCCGGCTCCGAGAACTCGCCCGGCCGCTTCCGCTTCGACTTCGGCTCGCCCAACGCCGTGCCCGGCACGGTCCTGATGGACGTCGAGCAGAAGATCAACGAGGTCCTGGCCCGCGAACTCGACGTCCACGCCGAGGTCATGGGCATCGACGAGGCCAAGAAGCAGGGCGCCATCGCCGAGTTCGGCGAGAAGTACGGCGAGCGCGTCCGCGTCGTCACCATCGGCGACTTCTCCAAGGAGCTCTGCGGTGGTACGCACGTCCACAACACCGCCCAGCTCGGCCTGGTGAAGCTCCTCGGCGAGTCCTCCATCGGCTCCGGCGTGCGCCGCATCGAGGCCCTCGTCGGCGTCGACGCGTACAACTTCCTGGCCAAGGAGCACACGGTCGTCGCCCAGCTCCAGGAGCTGGTCAAGGGCCGTCCCGAGGAGCTGCCGGAGAAGATCTCCACCATGCTCGGCAAGCTGAAGGACGCCGAGAAGGAGATCGAGAAGTTCCGCGCGGAGAAGGTCCTCCAGGCCGCCGCCGGACTCGCCCAGGGCGCCAAGGACGTCCGCGGCGTCGCCCTCGCCACCGGCCAGGTCCCGGACGGCACGGGCGCCGACGACCTGCGCAAGCTGGTCCTCGACGTGCGCGGCCGCATCCCCGGCGACCGCCCGGCCGTCGTCGCCCTGTTCACCACGGCTAACGGCCGCCCGCTGACCGTGATCGCCACCAACGAGGCGGCCCGCGAGCGCGGCCTCAAGGCCGGCGACCTGGTGCGTACGGCGGCGAAGACCCTCGGCGGCGGTGGCGGCGGCAAGCCGGACGTCGCCCAGGGCGGCGGCCAGAACCCGGAGGCCATCGGCGACGCGATCGCGGCCGTCGAGCGCCTCGTCGCCGAGACCGCCTGATGACCGAGTCCGCAGGGCTCCGTCGCGGTCGGCGGATCGCGATCGACGTCGGGGACGCCCGGATCGGGGTCGCCTCGTGCGACCCCGACGGGATCCTCGCGACGCCCGTGGAGACCGTGCCGGGGCGTGACGTCCCGGCCGCCCACCGGCGCCTGAAGGCGATCGTCGACGAGTACGAACCGATCGAGGTCGTCGTCGGGCTCCCGCGCTCCCTCAGCGGAGGCGAGGGCCCGGCCGCGGCCAAGGTGCGGGGCTTCGCACAGGAGCTCGCCCGCGGCATCGCACCCGTTCCGGTGCGGCTCGTGGACGAGAGGATGACCACAGTGACGGCCAGTCAGGGACTGCGTGCCTCGGGCGTGAAGTCCAAAAAGGGCCGGTCCGTCATCGATCAGGCGGCCGCCGTGATCATCCTCCAGCAGGCACTGGAGTCCGAACGGGCGTCAGGCCAGGCTCCGGGCGAGGGCGTCGAAGTGGTCATCTGATCGCGATACGGTAACGTTCCGCGCGATGCGGCGGCGTTCGAACAGCCGCCGCACAGCAAAGAGGCAGTACCGGCCGGCCGGGGGACAGCGTCCGACGGCCGCCGCCTCGCGGCTCGTAGGGGATCGATGACTGAGTATGGCCGGGGCTCCGGCTCGCAACCGTGGCATCCCGATGACCCGTTGTACGGGGACCAGGGATGGGAAGGACAGCAGGCCGCCGCCGGCCAGAGTCCGTACGGCGGCCGGCCGCAGCACTACCCGCAGCAGTCACCCGAGGCGCACTACGGCGGCCAGCAGGCCGGCTACCCGCAGGACGCCCCCCCGCAGGCGGGGTACCCCCAGGACCCCGCGCCCCAGCCCGGCTATCCGCAGGACCCCTCCGCCCAAGCCGGCTATCCCCAGCACGACTTCAACGGCGGCTGGGACACCGGCCAGCAGACGGGCTACGACCCGTACGCCGAGCCGTACGCGGGCCAGACCGCCGCGTACGGAGCGGAGCGGCCCGATCCGTACGAGAGCCCCGAGGCCTATCCGCCGCCGCAGCCGCCGGGCCGTCGGCACGAGCCGGTCGAGGAGCACGTCGACTGGGACCCGGGGCCCAACGACCGCGAGCACGCCTTCTTCGCGGGCGGCGACGACGAGGACGCGGACGACGAGCACCCGCGCTCGGGCCGCGGCAACCGCAAGGAGCGGCGCGGCAAGGACGGGAAGAAGAAACGCAGCGGCTGCGCCTGCCTCGTCCTCACCCTGATCTTCGCGGGCGGCATCGGCGGCGTCGGCTACTTCGGCTACCAGTTCTACCAGGACCGTTACGGCGCCGGTGAGGACTACACCGGCAGCGGCACCGACGAGAAGGTCACCGTCGACATCCCCAAGGGCGCCGGCGGTTACGTCATCGGCAACAAGCTGGAGCAGGCCGGCGTCGTCAAGAGCGCCGACGCGTTCGTCAGCGCGCAGGGCCAGCACCCCAAGGGCCTCACCATCCAGGCCGGCGTCTATTCGCTGAACAAGCAGATGTCGGCGAAGGCCGCCGTCGAGGCGATGCTCGACCCGAAGAGCCGCAACAACCTGATCATCGCCGAGGGCCGCCGCAACGCCTGGGTCTACCAGCAGATCGACAAGCGCCTCGAGGTCGACAAGGGCACGACCGAGAAGTACGCGAAGAAGAACTGGAAGAAGCTCGGCCTGCCCAGTTGGGCCACCGAGAACATGACCAGCGACGTCAAGGACCCGCTGGAGGGCTTCCTCTTCCCGTCGAGCTACCCGGTGGCCAAGGGCCAGAAGCCCGGCGACGTGCTGAAGAAGATGGTGGCCACGGCCAGCAGGGAGTACGAGCACTACAACATTGAGGGCAAGGCCCAGGAACTCAAGCTCCAGAACCCGCTGCAGTTGGTGACGGTCGCGAGCCTGACCCAGGCCGAAGGCAAGACCCACGCGGATTTCCGGAAGATGGCTGAGGTCGTCTACAACCGGTTGGATCCGAGCAACACGGAGACCTACCAACTTCTGCAATTCGACTCGTCCTTCAACTACTTGAAGGGGCAGAGCGAGATCAACATCGGCGAAGATGAGATCAAGAGCAATATGGATCCGTACAATACTTACACGCGGAAGGGGTTGCCGCCCGGCCCTATCGGTAACCCTGGACAGGAAGCGCTCGGCGCTGCGCTGAAGCCGACCAAGGACGGATGGCTATACTTTGTGGCCACCGACGGGATGAGTAAAACCGAATTCGCGAAGACGCATGCCGAGTTTCTGAAACTGAAGGACAAGTTCAACGCCCGCAACAGGTGACCCCTCCGAGTCGGTGCATCGTCGGGGTGGCGAAGCCAGGGAAGAGTGGAAACCGTAGGCGGAGCTTTCGGCCCAGGTGGGTCATTTATCAGCCAGAGCCTTGTGGGTGCGTATTATGGCTGGGCACTTGTTACTGGGAGGGGAACTCGAATGTCGCGAACCCGAAGCCTGATGTCAGTGGCTGCTGCGATGTTGATTGTTGGGGGCGCAGCCGGTGGCGCATCGGCGAATCCGGTCGATCGTTTCATTGAGGCCTATCCGGATTCCCCGTGGAACAGCAGCGGGAAGGGGATCTTTAATACGGATGGCGACCGGTTCTATGTCAAGGACGCCAAGGCTGATGGTTACGCCGTGTGTATCGACGTCTATGCGACTAAGGTCTCCACGGGTAAGAGGGGATGGTTTGCCCTGTGTAACTCCAGCGGAGCTGGGACTGTGAAGGAGTGGAATCTCGACCTGAAGGAGATGACCTTGGTCGATATTCGTGCCTTCATGTTGGATGATGGGGTAACCGACTTCGGTTACGGTGACTGGGTTTCTACGTACGCCTAATGTCTTGCATGTGGCTACCCTCTGTGGGTAGCCACATGCATACCACCAGAAGTGCCCAGAAGTACCTCGAGGAACTGAAGAAGAACGAGCAATGAGCGCCATCACGCACCGGGCCGCGGTTCTCGGCTCGCCCATCGCCCACTCCCTCTCCCCGGTGCTGCACAGCGCCGCGTACGCCGAACTCGGCCTGGACGACTGGGAGTACGGGCGGTTCGAGGTGGACGAGGCCGGGCTGCCCGGCTTCCTCGAAGGGCTCGGCAACGAGTGGGCCGGGCTGTCCCTGACCATGCCGCTGAAGCGCGCCGTCATCCCGCTGCTCGACGAGATCAGCGAGACGGCCGCGTCCGTGGAGGCCGTGAACACCGTGGTGTTCGGTCCGGACGGGCGCCGCCGCGGGGACAACACCGACATCCCCGGCATGGTCGCCGCGCTGCGCGAATGCGGCATCGAGGAGGTCGAGTCGGCCGCGATCCTCGGCGCCGGAGCCACCGCCTCCTCCGCGCTCGCCGCGCTGTCCCGGGTCTGCACGGGCGAGATCGTCGCGTACGTACGCAGCGAGGCGCGGGCCGTCGAGATGAAGCAGTGGGGGGAGCGGCTGGACGTCGAGGTGCGGACGGCCGGGTGGGGCGAGGCCGCGGCGGCGTTCGAGGCGCCGCTGGTGATCGCCACGACGCCCGCGGGCACCACGGACGAGCTGTCCAAGTCCGTTCCGGAGCGGCCCGGCACGCTGTTCGACGTGCTCTACGAGCCGTGGCCGACCGAACTCGCCGCGCGCTGGTCGATGTTCGGCGGCGCGGTGGTCAGCGGACTCGACCTGCTGGTGCACCAGGCGGTGCTGCAGGTCGAGCAGATGACGGGCCGCGCGCCCGCGCCGCTGGAGGCGATGCGGCAGGCCGGAGAGCGCGCGCTCGCCGCCGGTTAGCGCCCGAGTGGGGCGAGCGGACCTCTTCGCCCTGATCGTGCTGGGCTGCGGCCCCGCGCGGCCGGCCGGTCGTACGCCCGAGCGGTCCGCCGTCCGAACCGGCGTCCGCCTGCTGGACCGGCGGCCGGGGGTTCTCCCCGGACGTGGGAGGATCTAGGCAGGCGGGCCAGGGCCGCGCACCCGGCTGCGCCGTCGCCAGAAACCGGGCGCGAGCATGAGGAGCACCGTTGAGCAGGTTGCGTTGGCTGACCGCGGGGGAGTCCCACGGCCCCGCACTCGTCGCGACGCTGGAGGGACTGCCCGCCGGCGTGCCGATCACCACGGAGATGGTGGCGGACGCACTGGCCAGGCGGCGCCTCGGGTACGGCCGCGGTGCGCGGATGAAGTTCGAGCAGGACGAGGTCACCTTCCTCGGCGGCGTGCGGCACGGTCTCACGATGGGCTCGCCCGTCGCGATCATGGTCGGCAACACCGAGTGGCCCAAGTGGGAGAAGGTCATGGCCGCGGATCCGGTGGATCCCGCCGAGCTGGCCGAGCTCGCCCGCAACGCCCCGCTCACCCGGCCCCGCCCCGGCCACGCCGACCTCGCGGGCATGCAGAAGTACGGCTTCGACGAGGCCCGTCCGGTCCTGGAGCGCGCGAGTGCCCGGGAGACCGCGGCCCGCGTCGCGCTCGGCACGGTCGCCCGGTCGTACCTCAAGGAGACGACCGGCATCGAGATCGTCAGCCATGTCGTCGAGCTGGCCGCCGCGAAGGCGCCGTACGGGGTGTACCCCAAGCCCTCCGACGTGGAGAAGCTGGACGCCGACCCGGTGCGCTGCCTGGACGCCGACGCGTCGAAGGCGATGGTCGCGGAGATCGACCAGGCCCACAAGGACGGCGACACCCTGGGCGGTGTCGTCGAGGTGCTCGCGTACGGCGTGCCGGTGGGTCTCGGCTCGCACGTGCACTGGGACCGGCGGCTCGACGCCCGGCTCGCGGCCGCGCTCATGGGCATCCAGGCGATCAAGGGCGTCGAGGTCGGCGACGGCTTCGACCTGGCGCGGGTGCCGGGCTCCAAGGCGCACGACGAGATCCTCGCGACCGAGGACGGCGTCAAGCGCGCCACCGGCCGGGCCGGCGGCACCGAGGGCGGCCTCACGACCGGTGAGCTGCTGCGCGTGCGCGCCGCGATGAAGCCGATCGCGACCGTCCCGCGCGCCCTCGCCACCATCGACGTGACGACCGGCGAGGCCGCCAAGGCCCACCACCAGCGCTCCGACGTGTGCGCGGTGCCCGCCGCCGGCATCGTCGCCGAGGCCATGGTCGCGCTGGTCCTCGCGGACGCGGTCGCCGAGAAGTTCGGCGGCGACAGCGTGGCCGAGACCCGGCGCAACGTCCAGTCGTACCTCGACAACCTGCAGATCCGGTGAGCGGGCCGCGGATCGTCCTCATCGGCCCGATGGGGGTCGGCAAGACCACCGTGGGTGAACTGCTCGCCGAGCGGCTCGGCACCACGTTCCGGGACACCGACGCCGACATCGTCGCGGCCGAGGGCCGGGAGATCGCCGAGATCTTCGTCGACGACGGCGAGCCCGCCTTCCGGGAGCTGGAGCGGCAGGCCGTGCGCGCCGCCGTCACCGAGCACCCCGGCGTGCTCGCCCTCGGCGGCGGCGCGATCCTCGACGCGGGTACGCGGGAACTGCTCGCCGAGCACACCGTCGTCTACCTGTCGATGGACGTCGAGGAGGCGGTCAAGCGCACCGGCCTGAACGCCGCCCGCCCGCTGCTCGCGGTCAACCCGCGCAAGCAGTGGCGCGAGCTGATGGAGGCGCGCCGGCACCTGTACACGGACGCGGCGCGCGTCGTCGTGGCCACCGACGGCCGCACCCCCGAAGAGGTCGCCGACGCGGTCCTCGACGCACTGGAGTGGAAGGAAGCATGAGCGAGCAGCAGGTGACGCGTATCCACGTCGGCGGAGCCGACCCGTACGAGGTGCTCGTCGGCCGTCAACTCCTCGGTGAGCTGGGCGGGTTGATCGGCGACCAGGCCAAGCGGGTCGCCGTGATCCACCCCGAGGCGCTCGCCGAGACCGGTGAGGCGCTGCGCGAGGACCTGGCCGGGCAGGGCTACGAGGCCGTCGCCATCCAGGTGCCCAACGCCGAGGAGGCCAAGACCGCCGAGGTCGCCGCGTACTGCTGGAAGGCGCTCGGGCAGTCCGGGTTCACCCGCAGTGACGTGGTCGTCGGCGTCGGCGGCGGCGCGACCACCGACCTCGCCGGGTTCGTCGCGGCGACCTGGCTGCGCGGCGTGCGCTGGGTGGCCGTCCCGACGACCGTGCTCGCCATGGTGGACGCGGCGGTCGGCGGCAAGACCGGGATCAACACCGCCGAGGGCAAGAACCTCGTCGGCGCCTTCCACCCGCCCGCGGGCGTGCTCTGCGACCTGGCGGCGCTCGACTCGCTCGGCGTGCACGACTACGTGTCCGGGCTCGCCGAGGTCATCAAGGCCGGCTTCATCGCCGACCCGGTGATCCTCGACCTGATCGAGGCCGACCCCGAGGCCGCGCGCACCCCGGCCGGGCCGCACACCGCCGAGCTGATCGAGCGGTCCATCAAGGTCAAGGCCGAGGTGGTCTCCAGCGACCTCAAGGAGGCCGGCCTGCGCGAGATCCTCAACTACGGGCACACCCTCGGCCACGCCATCGAGAAGAACGAGCGGTACAAGTGGCGGCACGGCGCCGCCGTCTCCGTCGGCATGATGTTCGCCGCCGAACTCGGCCGCCTCGCCGGGCGGTTGGACGACGCGACGGCCGACCGGCACCGCACCGTCCTGGAGTCGGTGGGCCTGCCGCTCACGTACCGCGGCGACCAGTGGCCGAAGCTCGTCGAGAACATGAAGATCGACAAGAAGTCCCGCGGCGACCTGCTGCGCTTCATCGTCCTCGACGGCATCGGCAAGCCCGCCGTCCTGGAGGGCCCGGACCCGGCCGTCCTCCTGGCCGCGTACGGCGAAGTCTCCGCCTGACCGCGACTTCGCCGCACGACCCGAGCACACCCTCGCCGTACGAGGCGGACCGCCCCGCGTGGTCGCCTCGTACGGCGAAGTGTCCGGGTGGCCACCTCTCGTCCGAAATCGCCCGCGCCGCCGGGCACTTGTGGCTCTTCCCGGCCGTTCACACAACGGCGGGCGGGGAAGGTACCGTTCGGTAAGGCCCGGGCGGCGGAGCAGTCTCCGCCCGACGCCCGCCCGACCAGCGCCAGTTGCCTGTACGAGACGGAGTGGCACCGGATGCAGCACGCAGTGGGGAATCCGCTGCCGCCGCCCCATCAGCCGGGGCACGGACCGGCCACCGGCTGGTCCCCGGCCGCACACCACCCGGGGCCCGCGGGCCACCCGGGTCCCGCCGGGCCCGCGCCCCAGCACGGCGCCCCGCACCCGCCGCCCGTCCCGGGCCCGCCCCCCGCCTCGGGCCCGCCCGCGCCCGGCGCCCCCGGCCCGGCACCCACCGGACCGCCGCCTCCGGCTCCGCAGCAGCCCGGGTACCACGCGCCGCCCCAGCCGCAGCCCGGCCAGCCCGCGCAGCCCCAGCAGCAGCCCGGCGCCGAGAACACCACCGGCCACATCCAGCTCCCGCCCGGCGGCCCCGTCGCCGTGCCGAGCCCCCCGCCGGACGCCACGCAGGGCGACACCGGCGCGACCACGCTTGCCGTGCTGCTCATCGGCCCGGCCGGCGCCGGCAAGACCTCCGTCGCCAAGTACTGGGCGGAGCACCGCCGCGTGCCCACCGCCCACATCAGCCTCGACGACGTCCGCGAGTGGGTCCGCGCCGGCTTCGCCGACCCCCAGTCCGGCTGGAACGACAACTCCGAGGCGCAGTACCGCCTGGCCCGCCGCACCTGCGGCTTCGCCGCGCGGAACTTCCTGGCCAACGGCATCTCCTGCATACTCGACGACGCCGTCTTCCCCGACCGCCCCGTCGTGGGGCTCGGCGGCTGGAAGCGGCACGTCGGCCCGGGCCTGCTGCCCGTCGTGCTGCTGCCCGGCCTGGAGATCGTCCTGGAGCGCAACGCCCAGCGCAGCGGCAACCGCCGCCTCACCGACGAGGAAGTCGCCCGCATCCACGGCCGCATGGCCGGCTGGTACGGCTCCGGCCTGCCCATCATCGACAACTCCGGGTACGACGTGCCGACCACGGCCCGCGTCCTGGACGACGTCCTCGCCCGCGCCATCGCCAGCCCGCCCCAGTGGTAGCCGCCGCGCCCGGCCGCGCGGGCCCCGGTCGGACGCGCTGACCAGGAAACATCGCGCGTCCGCTCGTAGGCTCGATGCATGTCTGAGGTGTACGCGACCCGCAGGGCGCGCCTGAGGGATCAGTGCACGGCCGCCGGCAGCGCGGCCGCCGTCGTCTCCCGCCCCGCCAACGTGCGCTACCTGGCCGGAGCGGCGCCCCGCGGCGCGGCCCTGCTGCTCGGACCGCGCGCCGACCTCCTGCTCTGCCACAGCCAGCCGACCGGCGAGCCCGACGAGGGCAGGCCCGACGAGTCCCTCCAGCTGCAGGTGCTGCCGACGGCCGGCGGGGACACCGCGGTCGCCGCCGCCGACCTCGCCGCGGGACAGGGCGCCGACTCCCTCGCCGTCGAGGAGCACCACCTCACCGTCGCGCGGCACCGCGCCCTGCTCTCCGTCGCCCCCCGGCTGCGCCTCGCCGACCTGGGCTGCGCCGTCGAGCAGCTGCGGCTCGTCAAGGACGACGAGGAGATCTCCTGCCTGCGCATCGCCGCGGAGATCGCCGACCAGGCCCTCGGTGAACTCCTCGAATCCATCCTGGTCGGGCGTACGGAGCGTCATCTCGCCCTCGAACTGGAGCGGCGCCTCGTCGACCACGGCGCGGACGGCCCCGCCTTCCCGACCTCCGTCGGCACGGGCGTCAACTCGGGGCGGGGCGCACACCGGCCCACCGACCGGCGCGTGGAGGAGGGCGACTTCCTCTCCGTCTGCCTGGGCGCCTGCTACCGCGGCTACCGCAGCGAGATCGGCCGCACCTTCGTCATCGGTACCACCCCCGCCGACTGGCAGATCGAGCTGTACGACCTGGTCTTCGCCGCGCAACGGGCCGGCCGCGAAGCCCTCGCCCCGGGCGCCGAGTACCGCGAGGTCGACCGCGCGGCCCGCTCCGTACTCGACGCCGCCGGGTACACGGACGGGCTGCCGTCGGCCATCGGCCACGGGGTGGGGCTCGAAATCGACGAGGACCCGCAGTTGGCCCCGGGAGCCATGGGTAAACTGGACGCTTGTGTGCCGGTCACCGTCGAACCGGGGGTCCACCTCCCGGGACGGGGAGGTGTCCGGATCGATGACACGCTCGTCGTCCGCCCCGAGGCGGATGGCGGACCCGAGCTACTCACCATCACGACCAAGGAGCTGCTCGCGCTCTAGCGCGTACGGCCTTCGGTCCCACCAGCTTCAGTCCAGGAGATTCCGCAACCGTGGCTTCCACGAACGACCTCAAGAACGGCATGGTGCTCAAGCTCGAAGGCGGCCAGCTCTGGTCCGTCGTCGAGTTCCAGCACGTCAAGCCCGGCAAGGGCCCGGCCTTCGTGCGCACCAAGCTCAAGAACGTGCTCTCCGGCAAGGTCGTCGACAAGACCTTCAACGCCGGCGTCAAGGTCGAGACGGCCACTGTCGACAAGCGCGACATGCAGTTCTCGTACATGGACGGCGACTACTTCGTCTTCATGGACATGGAGACGTACGACCAGCTGCACATCGACCGCAAGGTCGTCGGCGACGCCGCGAACTTCCTGGTCGAGGGCTTCGAGGCCACCGTCGCGCAGCACGAGGGCGAGGTGCTCTTCGTCGAGCTGCCGGCCGCCGTCGAGCTGACCATCCAGGAGACCGAGCCGGGCGTCCAGGGCGACCGCTCCACCGGCGGCACCAAGCCCGCCATCCTGGAGACCGGCCACCAGATCAACGTGCCGCTCTTCATCACCACCGGCGAGAAGATCAAGGTCGACACCCGCGACAGCAGCTACCTCGGCCGGGTGAACAGCTAACCGTGGCCGCTCGCAACACGGCCCGCAAGCGTGCCTTCCAGATCCTCTTCGAGGCAGACCAGCGCGGCACCGACGTCCTGACCGTCCTCGCGGACTGGGTGCGCCACTCGCGCACCGACACCCGCCAGCCGCCGGTCAGCGAGTTCACCATGCAGCTGGTCGAGGGGTACGCGGAGAACGCCGCCCGGATCGACGAGCTCATCGCGCAGTACGCGGTGGACTGGACCCTCGACCGCATGCCGGTCGTCGACCGGAACCTGCTGCGGCTCGGCGCCTACGAGCTGATCTGGGAGGACGGAACTCCGGACGCCGTCGTCCTCGACGAGGCGGTGCAGCTCGCCAAGGAGTTCTCCACCGACGAGTCGCCGTCCTTCGTCAACGGCCTGCTCGGCCGCCTGAAGGACCTCAAGCCCTCCCTCCGCAGGGACGAGGCCTGAGCCGACCAGGATCGTACGGTCCTCATGACGAGGGGCCCACGGCGCAATTCGAGCCGTGGGCCCCTCGTCGTACGTGTACGCCGCCCCGGCGGGCGCTCACGCACCGCAGTGCGGACGTGCAAAAGCCGCCGGGGGTGGGAGGATCGCTCCTCCCGCCCCCGGCGGCACGTTTCTGCTCAGGCCTGCGGCGGCTCAGGCCTCCTCGTGGGTGACCGCACGGCGCGCGTCCGCGTCCAGGACGCCCCAGCTGATCAGCTGCTCGGTCAGGACCGAGGGGGACTGGTCGTAGATCACGGCGAGGGTGCGCAGGTCGTCCTGGCGGATGGAGAGCACCTTGCCGTTGTAGTCACCGCGCTGGGACTGGATCGTCGCCGCGTAACGCTGCAGCGGGCCGGCCTTCTCCTGCGGGACGTGGGCGAGACGCTCCAGGTCGAGGACGAGCTTCGGCGGGGGCTCGGCGGCGCCGCCGGGGGTCGTGCCCGGGAGCAGCTCCTGCACGGGGACGCCGTAGAAGTCCGCCAGCTCGGCGAGGCGCTGCACGGTCACGGCACGGTCGCCGCGCTCGTACGAACCGACCACGACCGCCTTCCAGCGTCCCTGGGACTTCTCCTCGACGCCGTGGAGGGAAAGGCCCTGCTGGGTGCGGATGGCACGGAGCTTGGCCCCGAGCTGTTTGGCGTATTCGCTGGACATATAGCTCCCCGGACGCTGCAATCCGCGGCCTCGACCGCGTGCCTGTGACTTACTGTGAGATTACGCAGCGTTACTTCTCTGCGTCAAGCCGAATGGTCCGTACCGGCCTTCCGGGGGCCCGTGAACTGCGGTGTTGCCGCTGCTGCTAAGCTGGCTGGCGCAATCTCGACGTCCTTTAAGGTCCGTCCCGTGAGGCGGAGAAGGAGGTCCGTTTCGTATGGACACCAATAGCGGTTCCGAAGTCGCGCGGCCGGTTCTCGAAGGCCCCGACATCGCACGGGTGCTGACCCGTATCGCGCACGAAATCGTCGAACGCGCCAAGGGCGCCGACGATGTGGTGCTTCTCGGCATTCCGACTCGCGGCGTATTTCTCGCCCAGCGGCTCGCCGCCAAGCTCGCGGAGATCACCGGCTCCGAGATCCCGGTCGGCTCCCTCGACATCACCATGTACCGCGACGACCTGCGGATGCACCCGCCGCGCGCCCTCGCCCGCACCGCGATCCCCGCGGACGGCATCGACGGCCGCCTCGTCGTCCTCGTCGACGACGTGCTGTTCTCCGGCCGCACCATCCGCGCCGCCCTCGACGCCCTGAACGACATCGGCCGGCCGCGCGCCGTGCAGCTCGCCGTCCTGGTCGACCGCGGCCACCGCGAGCTGCCCATCCGCGCCGACTACGTCGGCAAGAACCTCCCCACGTCGCTGCGGGAGACGGTCAAGGTCCAGCTCGCCGAGGAGGACGGTCGCGACACCGTGCTGCTCGGGGAGAAGCAGACCGCCCCGGTCGGCGAGCAGTAGCCACCACCGGTCCCACACGCGTGCCCCGGTGTGCGCCGCTGCGCGCCCTCATGCCTGAAAAGTTCTGAACTCCCCTTTGGAGCCTGCCCGATGATGCGTCACCTCATCTCGGCCGCCGACCTCTCCCGCGACGACGCCGTCCTGATCCTCGACACCGCCGAGGAGATGGCCCGCGTCGCGGACCGGCCGATCAAGAAACTGCCCGCCCTGCGCGGACGTACCGTCGTGAACCTCTTCTTCGAGGACTCCACGCGGACCCGGATCTCCTTCGAGGCCGCCGAGAAGCGGCTCTCCGCGGACGTCATCAACTTCGCCGCCAAGGGCTCCAGCGTGTCCAAGGGCGAGTCCCTGAAGGACACCGCCCAGACCCTGGAGGCCATGGGCGTGGACGCCGTCGTCATCCGGCACGGCGCGTCCGGCGCCCCGTACCGGCTCGCCACCTCCGGGTGGATCGACGCCGCCGTGATCAACGCCGGGGACGGCACCCACCAGCACCCCACGCAGGCGCTGCTCGACGCGTTCACCATGCGCCGCCGCCTGATCGGCCCCGACGCCGGGCTCGGCCAGGACCTCGGCGGCAAGCGGATCACCATCGTCGGGGACGTGCTGCACAGCCGGGTCGCCCGCTCCAACGTCGACCTGCTGCACACCCTCGGCGCCGAGGTCACCCTCGTCGCGCCGCCCACCTTGCTGCCCGTCGGCGTGGAGACCTGGCCCTGCGAGGTGTCGTACGACCTCGACCAGGTGCTCGCCAAGTCCGACGCCGTGATGATGCTGCGGGTGCAGCGGGAGCGGATGAACGCCGCGTTCTTCCCGACCGAGCGCGAGTACTCGCGGCGGTACGGGCTCGACGGCGACCGGATGGCGAAGATGCCGGAGCACGCGATCGTGATGCACCCCGGCCCGATGGTCCGCGGCATGGAGATCACCGCCGACGTCGCCGACTCCGACCGCTGCACCGCCATCGAGCAGGTCGCCAACGGCGTGCACACCCGGATGGCCGTCCTGTACCTGCTGCTCGGCGGCAACGAACCCGCCGGAACCCCCGCCACCGCCCGTACCGAGGAGAGCAAGTAATCATGAGCAAGATCCTGATCCGTGGCGCCCAGGTCCTCGGTGGCGAGGCGCAGGACGTCCTGATCGACGGTGAGACGATCGCCGCCGTCGGCACCGGCCTCAGCGCCGAGGGCGCCCAGGTGATCGAGGCCGAGGGCCAGGTGCTCCTGCCGGGCCTCGTCGACCTGCACACGCACCTGCGCGAGCCCGGCCGCGAGGACTCCGAGACGGTCCTGACCGGCACGAAGGCCGCCGCCCGCGGTGGCTGGACGGCCGTGCACGCGATGGCCAACACCTTCCCCGTCGCCGACACCGCCGGCGTCGTCGAGCAGGTCTGGCGGCTCGGCCGCGAGTCCGGCTACTGCGACGTGCAGCCGGTCGGCGCCGTCACCGTCGGCCTGGAGGGCAAGCAGCTCGCCGAGCTGGGCGCCATGCACGAGTCGGCCGCAGGCGTGATGGTCTTCTCCGACGACGGCAAGTGCGTCGACGACGCGGTGATCATGCGCCGCGCCCTGGAGTACGTGAAGGCCTTCGACGGCGTCGTCGCGCAGCACGCCCAGGAGCCCCGCCTGACCGAGGGCGCCCAGATGAACGAGGGCACCGTCTCCGCCGAGCTCGGCCTCGGCGGCTGGCCGGCGGTCGCCGAGGAGTCGATCATCGCCCGCGACGTACTCCTCGCCGAGCACGTCGGCTCCCGCGTGCACATCTGCCACCTGTCGACCGCCGGCTCCGTCGAGATCGTCCGCTGGGCCAAGTCCCGCGGCATCGACGTCACCGCCGAGGTCACCCCGCACCACCTGCTCCTCACCGACGAGATGGTGCGCACGTACAACCCGGTCTACAAGGTCAACCCGCCGCTGCGCACCGAGCGCGACGTGATGGCGCTGCGCGAGGCCCTCGCCGACGGCACGATCGACATCGTCGCCACCGACCACGCCCCGCACCCGCGCGAGGACAAGGACTGCGAGTGGGCCGCCGCCGCCATGGGCATGGTCGGCCTGGAGACCGCGCTCTCCGTGGTCCAGCAGACGATGGTCGACACCGGGCTGCTCGACTGGGCGGGCGTCGCCCAGCGGATGTCCGTCAACCCGGCGCGGATCGGCCGCCTGGAGGGCCACGGCCGGCCCGTCTCGGCAGGCGAGCCTGCCAACCTCACGCTGGTCGATCCGGCATACCGTGGAGCGGTGGACCCCGCGGGCTTCGCCTCCCGCAGCCGCAACACCCCGTACGAGGGCCGTGAGCTGCCGGGTCGTGTCACCCACACCTTCCTGCGGGGCCGGGCCACGGTCATCGACGGGAAGCTGGCGTGAGCACACCTTGGATTTTCGCCGCCGAACAGAAGTCGGCGGAAGTGACGGACTGGGCCGCACGCATCGGCTGGCTCGTCGGACTCGCGCTCTTCGTGGCGCTCGTCTACTGGCTGATGCGCCAGGGCTGGAAGTGGCGCGGCACGCTCCAGGGCGACCTGCCCGAGCTGCCCGCGCTGCCGACCGAGCCCGGCGAGGCCAGACTTGAGCTGAGCGGCCGGTACCACGGCTCCACGACCGCCGGGCAGTGGCTCGACCGGATCGTGGCGCACGGACTCGGCACCCGCAGCCGGGTCGAGCTCACCCTGACGGACGCGGGACTGAGCGTCGTACGCCCCGGGGCCGCCGACTTCTTCGTCCCCGCGGCGCAGCTGCGCGAGGCCCGCCTCGACAAGGGCATCGCCGGCAAGGTCCTGGCCGAGGGCGGCCTGCTCGTCGTGACCTGGGCGCACGGCGACAAGCTGCTCGACTCCGGGTTCCGCTCGGACCACGCCGCCGAGCACACGGCCTGGGTCGAGGCCATCAACTCCATGAACACCACCGAAACCAGCACGGAAGGCGCCGCACGATGACGACCTCCACCCGGGGAGTAAAGACTCCCGCCGTACTCGTCCTGGAGGACGGCCGCATCTTCCGCGGCCGCGCCTACGGGGCCGTGGGGGAGACCTTCGGCGAGGCCGTGTTCTCCACCGGCATGACGGGCTACCAGGAGACCCTGACCGACCCGTCGTACCACCGCCAGGTCGTCGTGATGACCGCCCCGCACGTCGGCAACACCGGCGTCAACGACGAGGACCCCGAGTCCGGCCGCATCTGGGTCTCCGGGTACGTGGTCCGCGACCCCGCCCGTGTGCACTCCAACTGGCGGGCGCAGCGCTCCCTCGACGAGGAGCTGCGCAACCAGGGCGTCGTCGGCATCTCCGGCGTCGACACCCGCGCCCTCACCCGGCACCTGCGCGAGCGCGGCGCGATGCGCGTCGGCATCTTCTCCGGCAACGCGCTGCCCGACGAGGGCACCATGCTCGCCGAGGTCCGCCAGGCCGCCGAGATGAAGGGCGCCGACCTGTCCGCCCAGGTGGCCACCAAGGAGGCGTACGTCGTCCCCGCGATCGGCACCAAGAAGTTCACCGTCGCCGCGGTCGACCTCGGCATCAAGGGCATGACCCCGCACCGCATGGCCGAGCGCGGCATCGAGGTGCACGTGCTGCCCGCCACGGCCACCGCCGAGGACGTGTACGCCGTGAACCCCGACGGCGTGTTCTTCTCCAACGGCCCGGGCGACCCGGCCACCGCCGACCACCCGGTCTCCGTGATGCAGGAAGTCCTGAAGCGGAAGACCCCGCTCTTCGGCATCTGCTTCGGCAACCAGATCCTGGGCCGCGCCCTCGGCTTCGGCACGTACAAGCTGAAGTACGGCCACCGCGGCATCAACCAGCCGGTGCAGGACCGCACCACCGGCAAGGTCGAGGTCACCGCGCACAACCACGGCTTCGCCGTCGACGCGCCCCTCGACAAGGTCAGCGAGACGCCCTACGGCCGCGCCGAGGTGTCCCACGTCTGCCTGAACGACCAGGTGGTGGAGGGGCTGCAGCTCCTCGACCAGCCGGCGTTCTCCGTCCAGTACCACCCCGAGGCGGCCGCGGGCCCGCACGACGCCGCCTACCTGTTCGACCGCTTCGTATCCCTGATGGAGGCCGAGCGTGCCTAAGCGCACCGATATCCAGTCCGTCCTGGTCATCGGCTCCGGCCCGATCGTCATCGGCCAGGCCGCCGAGTTCGACTACTCCGGCACCCAGGCCTGCCGCATCCTCAAGGCCGAGGGCCTGCGGGTCATCCTGGTCAACTCCAACCCGGCGACGATCATGACCGACCCGGAGATCGCCGACGCCACGTACGTCGAGCCGATCACCCCCGAGTTCGTCGAGAAGATCATCGCCAAGGAGCGCCCCGACGCGCTGCTGCCGACCCTCGGCGGCCAGACCGCGCTCAACACCGCGATCTCGATGCACGAGGCCGGCGTCCTGGACAAGTACGGCGTCGAACTCATCGGCGCCAACGTCGAGGCGATCAACAAGGGCGAGGACCGCGACCTGTTCAAGGAGGTCGTCGAGGAGGTCCGCAAGAAGATCGGCCACGGCGAGTCCGCCCGCTCGTACATCTGCCACTCCATGGACGACGTCATGAAGGGCGTCGAGGAGCTCGGCGGCTACCCCGTCGTCGTCCGCCCCTCGTTCACCATGGGCGGCGCCGGCTCCGGCTTCGCGCACGACGAGGACGAGCTGCGCCGCATCGCAGGACAGGGCCTCACGCTCTCCCCGACCACCGAGGTGCTCCTGGAGGAGTCCATCCTCGGCTGGAAGGAGTACGAGCTGGAGCTGATGCGCGACAAGAACGACAACGTCGTGGTCGTCTGCTCCATCGAGAACTTCGACCCGATGGGCGTGCACACCGGCGACTCCATCACCGTCGCCCCCGCGATGACGCTCACCGACCGCGAGTACCAGCGGCTGCGTGACGTCGGCATCGCGATCATCCGCGAGGTCGGCGTCGACACCGGCGGCTGCAACATCCAGTTCGCGATCAACCCCGAAGACGGCCGCGTGATCGTCATCGAGATGAACCCGCGCGTCTCCCGGTCCTCGGCGCTCGCCTCCAAGGCCACCGGATTCCCGATCGCGAAGATCGCCGCGAAGCTCGCCGTCGGCTACACGCTGGACGAGATCCCGAACGACATCACGGAGAAGACCCCGGCCTCCTTCGAGCCGACCCTCGACTACGTGGTCGTGAAGGCCCCGCGGTTCGCGTTCGAGAAGTTCCCGCAGGCCGACTCCACCCTCACCACCACCATGAAGTCGGTCGGCGAGGCCATGGCCATCGGCCGCAACTTCACCGAGGCCTTCCAGAAGGCGCTGCGCTCCCTGGAGAAGAAGGGCTCGCAGTTCACCTTCGTCGGCGAGACCGGCGACAAGGCCGAGCTGCTCCGCGAGGCCGTGCGCCCGACCGACGGCCGCATCAACCTCGTCATGGAGGCCATCCGCGCCGGCGCCACCCCGGAGGAGGTCTTCGACGCCACGAAGATCGACCCCTGGTTCGTCGACCAGCTCTTCCTGATCAAGGAGGTCGCGGACGAGCTGGCCGAGGCCCCCGAGCTCACCAAGGAGCTCATCGCCGAGGCCAAGCGGCACGGCTTCTCCGACCACCAGATCGGCGAGATCCGCGGCCTGCGCGAGGACGTCGTCCGCGAGGTCCGGCACGCCCTCGGCGTCCGCCCGGTCTACAAGACGGTCGACACCTGCGCCGCCGAGTTCGCCGCCAAGACCCCGTACTTCTACTCCTCGTACGACGAGGAGACCGAGGTCGCCCCGCGCGAGAAGCCCGCCGTGATCATCCTCGGCTCCGGCCCGAACCGCATCGGCCAGGGCATCGAGTTCGACTACTCCTGCGTCCACGCCTCCTTCGCGCTCAGCGACGCGGGCTACGAGACCGTGATGGTCAACTGCAACCCGGAGACGGTCTCGACGGACTACGACACGTCCGACCGCCTCTACTTCGAGCCCCTCACGCTCGAGGACGTCCTGGAGATCGTGCACGCCGAGTCCCTTGCGGGCCCGATCGCCGGTGTCGTCGTGCAGCTCGGCGGCCAGACCCCGCTCGGCCTCTCGCAGGCCCTGAAGGACAACGGCGTCCCGGTCGTCGGCACCTCGCCCGAGGCCATCCACGCCGCCGAGGACCGCGGCGCCTTCGGCCGGGTCCTCGCCGAGGCCGGCCTCCCGGCCCCGAAGCACGGCACGGCCACCACGTTCGCCGAGGCCAAGACCATCGCCGACGAGATCGGCTACCCGGTCCTGGTCCGCCCGTCGTACGTCCTCGGCGGCCGCGGCATGGAGATCGTGTACGACGAGGCCCGCCTCTCCGCGTACATCGAGGAGTCGACCGAGATCAGCCCCTCGCGGCCGGTCCTCGTCGACAAGTTCCTCGACGACGCCATCGAGATCGATGTGGACGCCCTGTACGACGGCGAGGAGCTCTACCTCGGCGGCGTCATGGAGCACATCGAGGAGGCCGGCATCCACTCCGGCGACTCGGCGTGCGCGCTGCCCCCGATCACCCTCGGCGGCTTCGACATCAAGCGCCTGCGGGCCTCGACCGAAGGCATCGCCAAGGGCGTCGGCGTCCGCGGACTCATCAACATCCAGTTCGCGATGGCCGGCGACATCCTGTACGTCCTCGAAGCCAACCCGCGTGCCTCCCGCACCGTCCCCTTCACCTCGAAGGCGACCGCGGTGCCGCTCGCCAAGGCCGCCGCGCGCATCTCGCTCGGCGCCACCATCGCCGAACTGCGCGCCGAGGGACTGCTCCCGGCCGAGGGCGACGGCGGCACGCTCCCCATGGACGCGCCGATCTCCGTCAAGGAGGCCGTCATGCCGTGGTCCCGCTTCCGCGACATCCACGGCCGCGGCGTCGACACCGTCCTCGGCCCGGAGATGCGCTCCACCGGCGAGGTCATGGGCATCGACTCGGTCTTCGGCACGGCGTACGCCAAGTCGCAGGCCGGTGCGTACGGGCCGCTGCCGACCAAGGGCCGCGCGTTCATCTCCGTCGCCAACCGCGACAAGCGCTCGATGATCTTCCCGGCGCGTGAACTCGTCGCCCACGGCTTCGAGTTGCTCGCCACATCGGGCACGGCGGAGGTGCTCAAGCGCAACGGCATCAACGCCACCATCGTCCGCAAGCAGTCCGAGGGCGAGGGCCCGAACGGCGAGAAGACCATCGTCCAGCTCATCCACGAGGGCGAGGTCGACCTCATCGTCAACACCCCGTACGGCACCGGCGGCCGTCTCGACGGCTACGACATCCGTACGGCGGCCGTGGCCCGCAGCGTGCCGTGCCTGACGACGGTGCAGGCGCTCGCCGCCGCCGTCCAGGGCATCGACGCCCTCAACCACGGTGACGTGGGCGTGCGTTCGCTGCAGGAACACGCCGAACACCTGACCGCGGCCCGCGACTAGCCCGCGCGGAGGGGGACACCGGAAACGGTGTCCCCCTCTTCGTGAGCTCACCAGCTTCACGAGGACACCCAGGACACCTCCATGTACAAGTTCTTCTTCAACCTCGTCTTCAAGCGGATGGACCCCGAGCAGGCCCACCACCTGGCCTTCCGCTGGATCCGCCTGGCCGCCCGCGTCCCGGTGCTGCGCACCTTCGTCGCCGCCGCGCTCGCGCCCCGCTTCAAGGAGCTGCGCACCGAGGCCCTCGGCCTGCGCATGCACGGGCCCTTCGGCCTCGCCGCCGGCTTCGACAAGAACGCCGTCGCGATCGACGGCATGGCGATGCTCGGCTTCGACCACGTCGAGATCGGCACCGTCACCGGCGAACCGCAGCCCGGCAACCCCAAGAAGCGGCTCTTCCGCCTCGTCCAGGACCGCGCGCTCATCAACCGCATGGGCTTCAACAACGACGGCTCGGCCGCCGTCGCAAACCGCCTCCACGCGCGCGTGCCGGTCTTCAAGCCGGTCGTCGGCGTCAACATCGGCAAGACCAAGGTCGTCCCCGAGGCGGAGGCCGCCGCGGACTACGTGAAGTCCACCGAGCGCCTCGCCCGGCACGCCGACTACCTCGTCGTCAACGTCTCCTCGCCCAACACCCCCGGCCTGCGCAACCTCCAGGCCACCGAGTCCCTGCGCCCGCTCCTCACGGCCGTACGCGAAGCCGCCGACCGCACGGTCACCGGCCGCCGCGTCCCGCTGCTCGTCAAGATCGCCCCGGACCTCGCGGACGAGGACGTCGACGCCGTCGCCGACCTCGCCGTGGAGCTCGGCCTCGACGGCATCATCGCCACCAACACCACCATCGGGCGCGAGGGCCTCGCCTCCGACCCCGCCCTCGTGCAGGAGACCGGCGGACTCTCCGGCGCCCCGCTGAAGGAGCGCTCCCTCGAAGTCCTGCGCCGCCTCTACGCGCGCGTCGGCGACCGGATCACGCTCGTCGGCGTCGGCGGCATCGAGAACGCCGAGGACGCCTGGCAGCGCATCCTCGCCGGCGCCACCCTCGTCCAGGGCTACAGCGCCTTCATCTACGAGGGCCCGTTCTGGATGCGCGCCATGCACAAAGGCCTCGCCGCCCGCCTCAACACCAGCCCGTACGCCACCCTCGCCGACGCGGTCGGCGCCGACGTGAGGAAGGCCCACGCATGACGGTTCTCGACCCCTTCGGCGCCCGGCTGCGCCGCGCCATGGACGAGCGCGGCCCGCTCTGCGTCGGCATCGACCCGCACGCCGCGCTCCTCGACTCCTGGGGCCTGCCCGACTCGGTCGACGGACTGGAGCGGTTCTCCCGCACCGTCGTCGAGGCCCTCGGCGAGAGCGTCGCCGTGTTCAAACCGCAGGCCGCGTTCTTCGAGCGCTTCGGCTCCCGCGGCTTCGCGGTCCTGGAGCAGACCGTCGCCGACGTCCGCGCGGCCGGCGGCCTCGTCGTCATGGACGCCAAGCGCGGCGACATCGGCTCCACCATGGCCGCGTACGCGGAGACCTTCCTGCGCGCGGACTCCCCGCTGTTCTCCGACGCCCTGACCGTCTCCCCGTACCTCGGCTACGGCTCCCTGAAGCCCGCCGTCGACCTGGCCCGGGACAACGGCGCCGGACTCTTCGTGCTCGCCCTCACCTCCAACCCGGAGGGCGCCGAGGTCCAGCACGCGGTACGCGCCGACGGACGCAACGTCGGCGCGACGATGCTCGCCCACCTCGCCGAGGAGAACGCGGGCGCCGAGCCGCTCGGCTCCTTCGGCGCGGTGGTCGGCGCGACCCTCGGCGACCTCTCCGCGTACGACCTGGGCATCAACGGCCCGCTGCTCGCGCCCGGCATCGGGGCGCAGGGGGCGACGCCCGCCGACCTGCCGTCGGTGTTCGGCGCGGCCGTGCGCAACGTCGTTCCGAACGTCAGCCGCGGCGTCCTGAAGCACGGACCGGACGTCGCCGCCCTGCGCGACGCGGCGAACCGCTTCGCGGACGAGGTGCGCGCGGCCGTCGGATAACGGCTCGCGCGGCCGTCGGACAGCGCCGCCGATCTTCACCTGAGGGCGGGCTCGTACTCCACGAGTCCGCCCTCTGCGCTACTACCGGCCGTCTCCGGTCACAATTCCGGGGCGAATTGCCGGAAATGTATAGTTCAGCGGAGGCTGACCAGGACTTTTCCGCTGTTCTCGCTGACTCCGGCGGTCCTGGCCGCTAGTCTCCGTCGAGAGCGAGTGGGCAAACGCATTGCTCGTTGCTCGCCTGGTGTGGGGCGACTAGGTTCCTCACCGGTCCGTATCCGACAGTTCGACAACCGAGGTGACGTAGGCGTGGCTCTTCCGCCCCTTACCCCTGAACAGCGCGCAGCCGCGCTCGAAAAGGCCGCCGCGGCTCGCCGGGAGCGGGCCGAGGTCAAGAATCGACTCAAGCACTCCGGCGCCTCGCTCCACGAGGTCATCAAGCAGGGCCAGGAGAACGACGTCATCGGCAAGATGAAGGTCTCCGCCCTCCTCGAGTCGCTCCCTGGCGTGGGCAAGGTCCGCGCCAAGCAGATCATGGAGCGCCTCGGCATCTCCGAGAGCCGTCGCGTGCGGGGTCTCGGCTCCAACCAGATCGCATCCCTGGAGCGCGAGTTCGGCGGCACCGCCGCCTGACGGTCTCAGGCACTCCTGAGAACCTGGATAATCGCTGCATGGCTGCAACATCCCGGGGGGCGACCCCCGTACCCCCGGATTCACGTCCGCGACTGACCGTGCTCTCCGGCCCCTCGGGGGTCGGCAAGAGCACGGTCGTCGCTCATATGCGCAAGGAACACCCCGAGGTCTGGCTCTCGGTGTCCGCCACGACCCGCAAGCCCCGCCCCGGTGAGCAGCACGGCGTCCAGTACTTCTTCGTCACCGACGAGGAGATGGACAAGCTGATCGCCAACGGCGAGCTCCTCGAATGGGCCGAGTTCGCGGGCAACCGCTACGGCACTCCGCGGGGCGCCGTCCTCGAACGCCTCGAGAAGGGCGAGCCCGTCCTGCTCGAGATCGACCTGCAGGGCGCCCGCCTGGTCCGCGAGTCGATGCCCGAGGCCCAGCTGGTCTTCCTCGCGCCGCCGAGCTGGGACGAGCTGGTCCGCCGGCTCACCGGCCGCGGCACCGAGGCCCCCGAGGTCATCGAGCGCCGACTGGAGGCCGCGCGCGTCGAGCTCGCCGCCGAGTCGGAGTTCGACACCACCCTTGTCAATACCTCCGTCAAGGACGTGGCCCGCGAGCTGCTAGCCTTGATGAACGTTGTGTGATCAGGCGTTGTCTGATCTTTTCCATTCTTCGGAAGGTAGAGCGTGTCCTCTTCCATCACCGCGCCCGAGGGCATCATCAACCCGCCGATCGACGAGCTCCTCGAGGCCACCGACTCGAAGTACAGCCTCGTGATCTACGCGGCCAAGCGTGCCCGTCAGATCAACGCGTACTACTCGCAGCTCGGCGAGGGTCTCCTCGAGTACGTCGGTCCGCTGGTGGACACCCACGTCCACGAGAAGCCGCTCTCGATCGCCCTGCGTGAGATCAACGCGGGTCTGCTGACCTCCGAGGCCATCGAGGGCCCGGCTCAGTAAGCAGAAGTTTTTCCAGCACAGGCCCGGCAGCGCGACTGCCGGGCCTGTGGTGTGTCATGGGTACGAACCGCATCGCGAATGGGGAGTGGGCAGTGGACAAGCCGAAGGTCGTCCTGGGGGTCAGCGGAGGCATCGCCGCGTACAAGGCCTGTGAGCTGCTGCGCCGGCTCACGGAGTCCGGACACGACGTACGGGTCGTGCCGACCGACTCCGCGCTGCACTTCGTCGGCGCCGCCACCTGGTCCGCGCTCTCCGGCAACCCCGTCTCCACCGAGGTCTGGTCCGACGTCCACGAGGTCCCGCACGTCCGCATCGGGCAGCAGGCCGACCTCGTGGTCGTCGCCCCCGCCACCGCCGACATGCTCGCCAAGGCGGCCCACGGCCTCGCCGACGACCTGCTCACCAACACACTCCTCACCGCCCGCTGTCCGGTCGTCTTCGCGCCCGCCATGCACACCGAGATGTGGGAGCACCCGGCCACCCAGGAGAACGTGGCGACCCTGCGCCGCCGCGGCGCCGTCGTCATCGAGCCCGCGGTCGGCCGCCTCACCGGAGTCGACACCGGCAAGGGCCGCCTCCCCGAACCCGGCGAGATCTACGAGGTCTGCCGCCGGGTGCTGGCCCGCGGCGCCGCCGAGCCCGACCTGCGCGGCCGCCACGTCGTCGTCAGCGCCGGCGGCACGCGGGAACCCCTCGACCCCGTGCGGTACCTCGGCAACCGCTCCTCCGGCAAGCAGGGGTACGCCCTCGCCCGCACCGCGGCCGCCCGGGGTGCGCGGGTCACGCTGATCGCCGCCAACGCCCAGCTCGCCGACCCGGCCGGG
Source organism: Streptomyces sp. Da 82-17 (assembly GCF_046098215.1). Classification (NCBI taxonomy): domain Bacteria; kingdom Bacillati; phylum Actinomycetota; class Actinomycetes; order Kitasatosporales; family Streptomycetaceae; genus Streptomyces; species Streptomyces sp. Da 82-17. The sequence goes on along the minus strand of NZ_JBJURH010000003.1, from coordinate 110,974 downwards.
GTGGACGTCGTGCACGTCGGCACCGCCGTACAGCTGCGGGAGGCCGTGCTCAAGGCCGCGCCGGACGCCGACGCCGTGGTCATGGCCGCCGCCGTGGCCGACTTCCGGCCCGCCACGTACGCCGCCGGGAAGATCAAGAAGAAGGACGGCCGGGAGCCCGAGCCGATCGCGCTCGTCCGCAATCCGGACATCCTCGCCGAGATCGCCGCCGAGCGGGCCCGGCCCGGACAGGTCGTCGTGGGCTTCGCCGCCGAGACCGACGACGTCCTCGCCAACGGGCGCGCCAAGCTGGAGCGCAAGGGCTGCGACCTGCTCGTCGTCAACGAGGTCGGCGAGCGGAAGACCTTCGGCGCCGAGGAGAACGAGGCCGTCGTCCTGGGCGCCGACGGCAGCGAGACGCACGTACCGCACGGGCCGAAGGAGGCCCTCGCGGACACGGTCTGGGATCTCGTCGCCCAGCGCCTCCACTGAAAGTTCAGGAGAATGTCAGGTTCGCTCGACCGGGGGCCGCAAACCGCGGGAATTCGGTCACAGGCCCCCTGGTGGAGACCTATCGTCGTACCGCAGAATGCAGTGCCGCTGGTCACTGGGCTCCCACGAAGCGAGACGCGTGGTCCGGTGGCCGGAGACGACCGATAAACTGGTGGCGGACCACCGCCGGGCGCAGCTCCCGGCAGGTCCGCCAATGATCAGCCAGCAGCCGCTGCAACCCCAGGGAGCGTTGTGTCCCGTCGTCTGTTCACCTCGGAGTCTGTGACCGAGGGTCACCCCGACAAGATCGCTGACCAGATCAGCGACACCATTCTCGACGCGCTTCTGCGCGAGGACCCGACGTCCCGGGTCGCCGTGGAGACGTTGATCACCACCGGCCTGGTGCACGTGGCCGGCGAGGTCACGACCAAGGCGTACGCGCCGATCGCGCAGCTGGTGCGCGAGAAGATCCTCGAGATCGGCTACGACTCGTCCAAGAAGGGCTTCGACGGCGCCTCCTGCGGCGTCTCGGTCTCCATCGGCGCCCAGTCGCCCGACATCGCGCAGGGCGTCGACACCGCCTACGAGAAGCGCGTCGAGGGCGACGAGGACGAGCTGGACAAGCAGGGCGCCGGCGACCAGGGCCTGATGTTCGGGTACGCCTCGGACGAGACCCCCGAGCTGATGCCGCTGCCGATCCACCTGGCGCACCGCCTGTCCAAGCGCCTCTCCGAGGTCCGCAAGAACGGCACCATCCCGTACCTCCGCCCGGACGGAAAGACCCAGGTCACCATCGAGTACGACGGCGAGAAGGCCGTCCGCCTCGACACCGTCGTCGTCTCCTCGCAGCACGCGAGCGACATCGACCTGGACTCGCTGCTCGCGCCCGACATCCGCGAGTTCGTCGTGGAGCCCGAGCTGAAGGCGCTCGTCGAGGACGGCATCAAGCTGGACACCGACGGGTACCGCCTGCTGGTCAACCCGACCGGCCGCTTCGAGATCGGCGGCCCGATGGGCGACGCCGGCCTCACCGGCCGCAAGATCATCATCGACACGTACGGCGGCATGGCCCGCCACGGCGGCGGCGCCTTCTCCGGCAAGGACCCGTCCAAGGTCGACCGCTCGGCCGCGTACGCGATGCGCTGGGTCGCCAAGAACGTCGTCGCCGCGGGCCTCGCCTCCCGCTGCGAGGTCCAGGTCGCGTACGCGATCGGCAAGGCCGAGCCCGTCGGCCTCTTCGTCGAGACCTTCGGCACCGCCACGGTCGACGTGGAGAAGATCGAGCAGGCCATCTCGACGGTCTTCGACCTCCGCCCGGCCGCGATCATCCGCGACCTCGACCTGCTCCGCCCGATCTACTCGCAGACCGCGGCGTACGGCCACTTCGGCCGCGAACTCCCGGACTTCACCTGGGAGAAGACGGACCGCGTGGACGCCCTGCGCAAGGCGGTCGGCCTGTAGGCCCCGCTGAACCACAGCAGTCACCGAAGGCCCGGCTCCTGGGGGAGCCGGGTCTTTGGGTTGGGGCCGGGTCTTTGGGTGGGGTGGGAGTCAGTCGTCGTGCGGCGGGAAGTCGTCGTCCGGTGGCTCGGGCGGAGTGTCGTCGGCGAAGTAACCGCCCTGCGGACGGTCCAGCCACCGGAGCAACGCCTCCCGCACGTCGTGGAGGCCCGCGGCGTCGGCAGCCTGCGAGAGGCGCTTCACGTAGAGCGTGAGGCGCGGGTCGTCCTCGCCCAGACCGCAGTGGCGGATCAGCACGTCCGCGTACTCCTCCGCGGTCGTGGGACGTGGCGGATGCGGGGTGTGCTCCTCGTCGGGTGCGGCCTCCGAGGGCCACGGCCCGTAATCGTCGTCGGGCGCGGCCTCCGAGGGCCAGGGGGCGTATGCCTCCTCGGCCGGCGTCGGTGACTCGGGTACGGACAGGCCAGGGACGAAGCGGTGGAAGTCCTCGGGAACGGGGCTGTCGTTGGCGGCCGCCGAGAGCTCGGCGAGCAGTCCGATGTCCGAGACGGTCTTGTCGACCTTCTCGTCGTTCTTCGCGAGCCACCACACGACCGCGCTGCCCGGTGACTTGAGCACGTCCTCGCCCAGGTAGGCGCGTTTGCTCTGCTCCCACTTCCGCTCGTGCTCCCACACGGCCTCGTTCTTGCGGACCGTGGCCAGCTTCTCCAGGCGCTCGCGGTCGGCGTCGCTGAGGGTGAGCTGCACTTGCTCGGCCATGGCCGCGACACGGCGGCTTCCGTCCAGCTCCATCGTCGCCAGCTCGCCGTTGAGCCGATGCTGCACCAGCGAACTGCGGTGGGGGGCTTCCTGCTGGGTGATGCGCCGGGCGCGTTCGAGTACGGCGTCCACGGCCAGGCCCCGGGCGTTGATGCCGGGGGCGTCGTCCGAGGTGTCCTGCGGAATCCAGCGCACGGTGGCCGTGAACAGGAAGTCGTAGTCCTCCGAGCGGCTGGGCAGCGCCACGTTCCTGATCACGCACTCCCAGCGCTCCACCTGCGGCAGCGGAGCTTCCGGCTCGTACTGGTGCTCGTAAGGGATCAGTGGCGGTTTCTGGCGGAAGAGTGCGAGTGCGGCAGCCGTGCCTGCGAGCAGCAGGCCGAAGGCGGTCGGCCAGGCCCACAGCGGCCATTCGACACACAGCCCGACGATCACGATGAGCAGAGCGAGGATGACGGCGACGAAGCCCGTCATGGTCTTGTGCCCGGAATGCATGGGGAACTCCCGAGAGAGCGGTGAGGTGAAGGGACGGGGAGTGGGGCTCAGGCGACGGTCAGGCCCTGGATCGCGTCGACCTTCTGGAGGACGACGTCGGCGACCGCGTGCCGGCGCGCCACGTGGTAGAGCAGGCCGCAGGCCCAGGGACGCTTGCGGCAGGCCTGCACGAGGACGTCCAGCAGCTGCGTGCGGCGGCGCGAGGCCGCTCGGTCGGCCGCGCTGAGCCAGTGGTCGGTGTGCAGGCTCAGCTCCTCGCGGGACGCCCGGTCGTACAGGGCGCGCCACCCCGATGTGAGGTGCTCGCGCACGGTTCGTTCGTCGAAGAGCGGTCGTGGCCTGTCCCGTGCGTCGAGCAGCGGACCGAGCCTGGAGAGGCCGAGGAAGAGGCGGAGGTCGGCCGGGTGGTCGTACGCCTGGAGCCCCTCGGACAGCCTGGCGAGCATGAACCGGTGGAGGTGGTGGCTCCGCGTGGCCAGTGCTGCGACCTGTTCCTCCACCTCTTTCCCTCCGGCGGGATTTCTGGCCAGGTGGTGCAGGCGGACGAGGGCCTGCTCCGGGTAGCGCTCGCCGAAGGGGCCGGTGCACACGTCGAGGAGCACATGGCTGCGGCCCTTCCGCAGTTCCCGGCTCGCGGTGGCCCATGCGTACAGTTCCCTGCGGACGCGGGGGCCCGCCTCGTCGTGCAGCGCCCCGTCGGTGAGGGCGCGCGCCGCAGCGGCCCAGGTCTCGGGCCCCTTCTGGTCCGTCCAGACGCACACGTGCCTGATGAGGTCCTCGACGCCACCGGTACGCAAGCTCTGTTCGGTGAACCTGTCGGCCAGCCCGAGGCGGTCCTCCTCGGAGAGGGTGCGCAGGGGCAGGGTCTCGCCCACCCAGGTGCCCAACTCACGGCGCAGACCGGGCATGTTGTTCCAGAAATGGGTGCGTACGGCCTGTGCGTACCCGAACTCGCGGAACGTGACCCTGCTGTCCGGGCCGGGCGTGGCCTCGATCTGGGAGAAGCGGGCCGAGAGGTCCTCGCGTTCCAGCAACGGCCGGTCGTCCGGAGGGAATTCGACGGTGTCGAGGAGGGTCTCGCAGGCGTCGTACACGGCGTCCGAGCGGGCTCCGTCCAGCATGGCGGTCGCGAGCAGGAGGGCCCTGGGGCGGCCGCCCTGGAGGCCGATCACATGCTGTGCGACTCGTGCGGTGCTCAGCGTGAAGGGGGACAGGGCCCTGTCGCACCAGGCCGCGACCCCTGCGTTGGGGTCGTCCCGCTGGGCCACCGAGATCAACCGGGCGAACTCGCCGATGTCCCGCATCGGCGGGCTTGCGTGGAGGAAGTTCCGCACCTGTTCCGGCAGTGGTGTGGGCAGACCCTCGGGGACCCGGTCCTGCTTGAGGATCAGCCGCAGCGCGTACTCGGCGTCCGGGCGTCCGATCGCGGCGCGGTGGCTGCCCAGGGGCCCGTGCAGGTCGAGGCGGTCCGCGTGCGGCAGGATCACCGCCAGCCGACTGCCGCGGCGGCTGACCGAGGCGTGGTAGCCCGAGAGCTGTTTCAGGAGCTGCGGCAGGGCATCCTGGCTCGCCTGCGAGAGGTCGAGCAACAGGCCCTCGCCGTCGTCGACCTGGCCCGCTTGGCCTGCGTCGATCAGCGGGTTGCCGCTGTCGTCCTCGGTCAGGACCTCGCGGAAGTTGCCGCGCAGCTCGCGGTACTCGTAGAGGAGCATGCGGGCGGCGGCGTTGCGCCCGTACCCGGGCTTGCCCTCGAGCAGGACCGTGCCCGTGGAGTCCAGAATCTGCCTGGCGTGGGCGAGACCGGACGGAGGCGCGAAGCGTGCGGCCAGCCATTTGAGATGGCTGTCGGCGAGCGGCTGGACGTGTTGTTGGCGGACGGACTGCTGGATGTTCTGGAAGACGTACTGCGAACCGCTACCGGTGTGGAAGGCGCCGTGCTCGGAGCCGATATGAGCGGTGAAGGAGTCGTTCACGACGCGGCGCCCCCGGTGAACCGGCCCGGTCCGTCGTGGTGGTGAACGTGCTGATCGCCTCGGCCGGTGTGGAACTGGCCTCCGTGGTTGCCCTTGATGATCGTGCCCCCGATGTCGCCGGAGACGTCGCGCGCCTGCACGAACGTGCCGTGGTTCGTGCCGCTGTTCGTGTTGTGCGTACCTGCCGCCTCGGCGGGTGGTGCCGAGGCGGCCGTCAGGTCGGTCAACTCGGGTACGAGATCCAGGAGTTTGTCGCCGATGTGGGCCAGGTCGGTGGCGGAGGTGTACGGGGCGTACGGCAGGGCCTGGTGGTCGGCGAGCCAGGCCAGTTCCTCGGGGAGCGCGTCCCTGTCCAGCCGCTCACCGGCCGCGGAGTCCAGGACGGGCACGATGTGCAGCAGCATCCGGCGGGCCTCGAGGATCTCCTTGCGTACCCAGTCGGAGTCCTTGCGCAGGCCGGGCGAGGCCGCCCAGTTCGGGCCCACCGCGACCAGCAGCACCTTGCAGGCGCGCAAGGAGCCGATGAGCTCCTCCGGGTAGGGGGCGCCCGGCGGGATGGACCGCCCGTCACGGAAGACGGCATCCGTTCCGAAGCGGTGCTTCAGCCCCTCGTCGAGAGCCGCGGCCAGGTGATCGCTGTTCCCGGAACGGTAGTTGACGAAGATTTCGGGCATGCCGAGACGACCTTTCTGTCGGGTGTTCGCAGGGCGCCGATGTCACAGGCTCGGAGCCCCGGTCGGGGAGGAAGGAATCCGCGGGTGGGTCAGGCCGCCGTCGGATGCAGCGCGGCAGTGAGATCCGGCGAGAGCTCCACGACGGCCGGATGCTTGCGGAAGCGGGTGAGCGTACGCGCCAGACGCCTCAGATCCAGACGGATCGTCGCCGAGTCCACCGCCCGTACCGCCGGGAGGAGCGGACGGGCGATGGCGCAGGCGTGGTCGATCTCGCCGCCGACCGCATGCGCCAGCGCACGCCGGACTCCGTACCGTGCCTGATTGCGGAGCGCATGTGGCGGCAGGGCCGCACAGGCGGCGTCCAGGACATCCGCCGCCCGGCGGGGACGGCCCAGGTCCAGCAGGCACCAGCCGGTGATCATCGTGACCGGGTCCCGCAGGTTGGTGCTGCCGAGAACCGGTACTCCTGGATCCGGACGGTCCTGTTCCAGGAGCGCCCGGGAAGTGTCGAGGTGGCGCATGCACGCGTCGTGGTCGCCCAGCAGAGCGTGCCCCTGTGCCAGGTGCTGGGCGGCCAGGCCGCGGATACGAGGAGGCAGGCGGCGGTTGTCCACGCCCTCTGCGAGCGTGATCGTCTCCTTGGCGTCGGCCCGGTAGTAGCTGATGAGGGCACGGCGGACGAGTGCGTACGCCGCGAGGTCGCCGTCCCCGGCGGCCCCGGCCACCTGCACCGCGTGCTCCGTGAAGCGCACCGCGGCAGCGTCGTCACCGGCCTCCTGCGCCATCCACCCGGCCAACTCGGCATAGCGAGCCGACAAGTTGAGCAGGCCGGCTCCGGTCCGCTCACCGCAGTGCTCGGCAAGCCTGCGCAGGGCTTGCGCCTGTTCGGTCAGTACGGGAACGACGACGCCGGGCGGAGACAGTTGGCCCAGGCGGCGATGCTGGTCGAACAGGATCCGCGAGGTTTCCAGGAGCCCGTCGCCCATGCCGCCCGAGGCCTCGGCGACCCCGCTCGTCATCCCCGCGACCCCGAGCGTGCCGGCCGCCCCCGCCGCCATCACCTGCCGACGGGTCGGTGCCCGGCTCTTGCTCGGCTCGGCTGAGGGAATTCCGCGCATAGCAGCTCCTGGGGCCTCGTACGGATCGTGCAGGGCGCGTGGTCCTGGCGGCGGGACCAGCGAGGCGAGGGAGCCGTCGGCGCCGAGGGCGCCGTCGCAGAGGCGGGCGAATTCGGGAGTGGGCTGCTTCTGGCCGGTCTCGAGCTTGCTGATCTGGCCCTTGCTGTAGTGCACCGACGCGGCGAACTGCGTGAGCGTGAGCCCGGCCGCCGTCCGCAGACGGCGCAGTTCCGCGCCGAAGACCCGTCGTTGCTCCTGCACATGACCCCCTGATACCGACACCGCCGAGCCCCGTGGAGCCGGTCCGTCGTCGCAGCCAGCGTCGGCTGAGCGACGGCGGTCCGACAAGGAGATCGGCCGAGTTTCCCGTTTCCAGTTCTGTATCCGATACGCCGGCCACGGCCATGCGCGCCGTGCTGCGGGCGGCCGAAACGGACAGGGAATTGGCCGAGCGAGCGGGCTTGCGCGATGGCGGGCCGAGCGCTGGTCCGTGGTCGCCTCCCACGTCCCGCGGCAGGCACCGTCCCCCTTCGGGTGTCAGTGGGTTCTGATAGGTATGAGGCTGTGAGCAGGCCGGATGAGTCGGGGCAGGGTGGCGCGGAGGACGCGGTGCCCGAGCAGCTCGCGCTCATTCGGGAGAGCGTGCGCAAGGCGAAGGTGCCGCGGGCCAAGCCGCGGACCTGGCGGGGGGCCGCGCTCGCCAAGGAGTTGCCGGTCGCGCGGGTCCTGGTGGACAAGGGCGTGCTGCACCTCGACCGGTATTTCGACTACGCCGTGCCGGAGGAGCTGGACGCCGACGCGCAGCCCGGTGTGCGCGTGCGGGTCAGGTTCGGGGCCGGGCGGGGGAGCGTGCACGGGGGGCGGCGCGAGGGCGGCGGGCTGATCAGCGGGTTCATCGTGGAGCGGCGCGCCGAGTCGGACTACTCCGGGCCGCTCGCCGCGCTGGCCCAAGTGGTCTCTCCAGAGCGGGTGTTGAGCCCCGAGCTGCTCGGCCTGGCCAGGGCGGTCGCCGACCGGTACGCGGGGAGCCTCGCCGACGTGCTGCAGCTCGCCGTCCCGCCGCGCAACGGCAGGGCCGAGCAGAAGCCCTCGCCCGAGCCCCTGCCGCCCCCGCCCCGCCCGGAGCCCGGCACGTGGGTGCGGTACGGCAGAGGCCCCGCCTTCCTGCAGGCCCTGGCCGACGGGGAAGCGCCCCGAGCGGTGTGGAATGCCCTGCCCGGGCCCGGCTGGGCGGGCGAGCTGGCGCGTGCCGTCGCGGCCACGCTGGCCTCGGGGCGCGGCGCCCTGGTCGTCGTGCCGGACGGGCGGGTGGCCGCGCGGGTGGATGCCGCGCTGACCGAACTCCTCGGCGCGGGCCGGCACGCGTTGCTGACCGCGGACGCCGGTCCGGAGAAGCGGTACCGCGAGTGGCTTGCCGTACGACGTGGATCCGTGCGGGCCGTCGTGGGCACCCGGGCGGCGATGTTCGCGCCCGTCCAGGACCTCGGCCTCGTCGCGATCTGGGACGACGGGGACGGCAGCCACAGCGAGCCGCACGCCCCGCAGCCGCACGCCCGGGACGTCTTGCTGCTGCGCGCCGCCCACGAGAAGTGCGGCTTCCTCCTCGGCAGTTGGGGCTGCACGGTGGAGGCCGCCCAGCTGGTCGAGAGCGGCTGGGCGCTGCCGCTCGCCGCGGACCGCGAGCAGGTGCGGGCCACGGCGCCACGGGTGCGCACGGTCGGGGACGGGGACCTGGCGCGGGACGAGGCGGCGCGCGCCGCCCGGCTGCCCAGCCTCGCCTGGCAGGCGGTCCGCGAGGGCCTGAAGCACGGCCCGGTCCTGGTGCAGGTCCCCCGGCGGGGGTACGTACCGCGGCTGGCCTGCGAGCGGTGCCGCGAGCCCGCGCGCTGCCGGCACTGCGCGGGCCCGCTGGAGGCGCGGGACGCCGGGCCGCTGCACTGCGGCTGGTGCGGGCGGGACGAGACCGCGTGGCACTGCGCGGCCTGCGGCGGCTTCCGGCTGCGCGCCCAGATCGTGGGCGCACGGCGTACGGCGGAGGAGCTGGGCCGCGCCTTCCCGGCGGTGCCGGTGCGGACCTCGGGGCGGGACCAGGTGCTCGACACGGTGCCGGACGCGCCCGCCCTGGTGGTGTCGACGCCGGGCGCGGAACCGGTCGCCGACGGGGGGTACGCGGCGGCGCTGCTGCTCGACGGCTGGGCCATGCTCGGTCGGCCCGACCTGCGCGCGGGCGAGGAGGCGCTGCGGCGTTGGCTCGGCGCGTCCGCGCTGGTGCGCCCGCAGACGGTGGGCGGCACGGTCGTGGTCGTGGCCGAGCCGACGCTGCGGCCGGTGCAGGCCCTGGTGCGCTGGGATCCGACCGGGCACGCGGTGCGCGAGCTCGCCGAGCGGGCGGAGCTGGGCTTTCCGCCGGTGTCGCGGATGGCGGCGGTGTCGGGGCGGTTCGGGGCCGTCGAGGAGTTCCTGCGGGCGGCTCAACTCCCGCCGGATGCCGAGGTGTTGGGGCCGGTGCCGCTGCCCGTGACGGACGCGGGCAGACCCAGACGCCCGGGCGGCCCGCCCCCCGGCGAGCAGTGGGAACGCGCCCTGATCCGCGTGCCTCCCGGCAGCGGCGCCGCCCTCGCCGCCGCCCTGAAGTCCGCCCAGGCGGCCCGTCTCGCGAAGTCGGGCCGTGGCGAGGGGGAGGCGGTACGGATCCGGGTGGATCCGCCGGATATCGGGTGAGGGGCGGTGCAGGTGCGGGGTGCGTGCCTGCCCGTACGACCCGTGCCGTGGGGCTCGTACGCGTACGCACCGCTCGTACCGTCAACTCGCCCGCCCCTGCAGGGGAATGCCCCCACCGCGGGAGGGGGCGGTGGGGGCACGTGGGGAGGGCGAGCCCCTTGCAGCAGTGTCGGCGTCGTCGCTGCGCGGGGGATCGCGCGGGCTCAGCCGTTGCGGGGGCCGGGGAAGGCGCCGGGGCGGGCCTCCTCGCGCAGGCTGGGGCTGCCCGCGGTCGGCTGGGTCGGCATCGAACGGGCCGCGGGCACCTGCGGCAGCGGGCCCGACGGCGCCGGGACCTTGCCGGTGGACGGGGAGGCGGACGAGGACGCGGAGTCCGTCGCGCGCTCCGCCTCGGCCGCGGCCTGGGCGGTGGCCCGCCGCGCCCCGTACCTGCGGTGCACCGCCTGCTTGGTGACGCCGAGCGCCGAACCCACCGCGTCCCAGGAGAAACCCAGGGAGCGGTCGAAGTCCACGGCCGCCGTGACCAGCGTCTCGACGCTGTCCCGCAGCTCCTGGGCGAGGCGGACGGTGGGCGCGGGCGCCCGTCCGTACACGACGAAGCCCGTGGAGGGTCCGGACCGGCGCGGACGGTAGACGTTCCCCAACTGGGCGGTGAGGGTGCGCAGCGCGTCCACCTGCCTGCGGACCCGTTCGATGTCCCGCACCAGCAGATGCAGGCTGGCCCGTGCCTGGGCGTCGTGGGTTGCGTGGTCGGCCATGAACAAGCCTCTCGAACCGGCGTTGAAAAGGATCGGGCCGCGTGGGCGGCCCGTGTGATCGACGCGAAGTGGTCAACTCTTTCTTGACCAACGCGCCACCCGCCGATGTGGTCACGCTGCGGGGGCGTATGCGCATATGCGCGGGGCGCGCGGCCGGACGTACGCCCCTCCGGCGACGGAGGCCGGGGGCGGGACTCGGGCGGCCCATAGACTGGTGCGCTGCTCGACATCCACCCCGCCCGAGAGGCAGTCGCCCACCGATGAAGCTGGTCTTCGCAGGCACCCCCGAGGTCGCCGTTCCCGCCCTGGACGCCCTGATCGCCTCCGACCGGCACGAGGTCGCCGCGGTCGTGACCCGGCCCGACGCCCCCGCCGGGCGCGGCCGCCGGCTGGTCGCGAGCCCGGTCGCGCAGCGCGCCGAGGAGGCCGGGATCGAGGTGCTCAAGCCGCGCAAGCCGCGTGACGAGGACTTCCTCGCGCGGCTGCGGGAGATCGGCCCGGACTGCTGCCCGGTCGTCGCGTACGGGGCGCTGTTGCCGCGCGTCGCGCTCGACGTGCCCGCGCACGGCTGGGTCAACCTGCACTTCTCGCTGCTGCCCGCCTGGCGCGGAGCTGCGCCCGTGCAGCACTCGATCATGGCCGGGGACGAGATCACCGGCGCCTCCACGTTCCAGATCGAGGAGGGGCTCGACTCCGGCCCGGTGTACGGCACGGTCACCGAGGCCGTCCGGCCCACCGACACCAGCGGCGACCTCCTCACCCGGCTCGCGTTCGCCGGGGCCGGGCTGCTCGCGGCGACGATGGACGGCATCGAGGACGGCAGCCTCAAGGCCGTGCCGCAGCCCGCCGACGGGATCACGCTCGCGCCGAAGATCACGGTCGAGGACGCGGAGATCGACTGGTCGGCGCCCGCGCTGCGCGTCGACCGCGTGGTGCGCGGCTGCACGCCGGCGCCGGGCGCGTGGACGACGTTCCGCGGCGAGCGGCTCAAGCTGGTCACCGCGCAGCCCGCCGCCGACCGCACGGACCTGGCGCAGGGCGCCCTCGACGCGGGGAAGCAGCACGTGTACGTGGGGACGGGCTCGCACGCCGTGGAGCTGCTGTGGGTGCAGCCGCAGGGCAAGAAGCCGATGCGGGCGGCGGACTGGGCCCGCGGCGTCCGCATCGCGCCGGGCGAGGTGCTGGGGGCGTAGACCGAGGGGGAGTGGGCCGAGGGGGCGTGGGGGAGTGGGCCGGGAGGGGGCGCAGGGCGTCAATTACGCTGGAACCGCACCTCATCCAGAACCCGGAGCACCTTTTACGTGAACGAGCCGCAGCGTCGTCGCCCCCGCAAGCCCGCCAAGCCGTACCGGCGGCCCAAGAAGGACCCCGTGCGGATCCTCGCCTTCGAGGCGCTGCGGGCGGTGGACGAGCGGGACGCGTACGCCAACCTCGTGCTGCCGCCGCTGCTGCGCAAGGCCCGCGAGAAGGAGGGGCCCGAGAACTTCGACGGCCGGGACGCGGCGCTCGCCACCGAGCTCGTGTACGGGACGCTCCGCCGGCAGGGCACGTACGACGCGATCATCGCGGCCTGCGTGGACCGGCCGCTGCGTGAGGTCGACCCGCCGGTCCTCGACGTACTGAGCCTGGGCGCGCACCAGTTGCTGGGCACCCGCATCCCCACGCACGCCGCGGTGTCCGCGACCGTGGAGCTGGCGCGGGTCGTGCTGGGCGACGGGCGGGCGAAGTTCGTCAACGCCGTCCTGCGGAAGATCGCCGCCGACGACCTCGACGGCTGGCTGGAGCGGGTCGCTCCGCCGTACGACGAGGACCCCGAGGACCACTTGGCGGTCGTGCACTCGCACCCGCGCTGGGTCGTCTCCGCGCTGTGGGACTCGCTCGGCGGCGGGCGGGCCGGGATCGAGGACCTGCTGGAGGCCGACAACGAGCGGCCCGAGGTCACCCTCGTCGCCCGCCCCGGCCGGATCACCGCCGACGAACTGCTCGACGGGCTCGGCGAGGACTCCGCGCTGCCCGGCCGCTGGTCGCCGTACGCGGTGCGGCTGACCGAGGGCGGCGAGCCGGGGGCGATCGACCCGGTGCGCGAGGGGCGGGCCGGTGTGCAGGACGAGGGCAGCCAACTGGTGGCGCTCGCGCTCGCGGGCGCGCCCCTCGAAGGCTCCGACCGGCGCTGGCTCGACGGCTGCGCCGGGCCCGGCGGCAAGGCCGCGATGCTGGCGGGCCTCGCCTCGCAGCGCGGGGCGACGCTGCTCGCCTCCGAGAAGCAGCCGCACCGCGCGCAGCTGGTCGAGCGGGCGCTCACGGGCAACCCCGGCCCGTACCAGGTGATCGCCGCCGACGGTACGCGGCCGCCGTGGCTGCCCGGCTCGTTCGACCGGGTCCTGATGGACGTGCCCTGCACCGGACTCGGCGCGCTCCGCCGCCGCCCGGAGGCCCGCTGGCGCCGCCGGCCCGAGGACCTGGACGGCTTCGCGCCACTCCAACGCGCCCTGCTCCAGGAGGCGTTGAAGGCGGTACGTGTCGGCGGCGTCGTCGGCTACGCGACCTGCTCGCCGCACCTCGCGGAGACCCGCGCCGTGGTCGACGACGTCCTCAAGCGGCACGGCGGCGCCGAACTCGTCGACGCCCGCCCGCTGTTGCCCGACGTCCCCGCCCTCGGCGACGGCCCCGACATCCAGCTCTGGCCGCACCTGCACGGCACGGACGCGATGTACCTCGCCCTGCTGCGCCGCACGGCCTGACGCCGCTACTGCCCGTACGGGTTCGGCCCCTGCGGCTGCCCGTACGGCGCAGGCCCGCCGGGGTGCTGCGGCCGGCCGGGCTGCCCCTGCGGCGGCATCGGCGCACCCCCGCCCTGCGGCGGCATCGGCTGCTGCTGCCCGCCGGGCATCCCGGGGTACGGCTGCTGGTACGGCGGCTGCTGCCCGCCGGGCTGCGGGCCCGGGGCCCAGCCCGGCTGGACGGCCGGCGGGGCCGCCTGCCTGCGGTTGCGCAGGGCGATCGCCCCGACGACGCCGGCCCCCACCAGGGCCAGAGTGAACAGCACGACCACGACCAGGATGCCCAGCATCCGCACACCACCTCTTCGACGGAACCGGGGCCGGCGCCCTACGGCGCTGCGGCCCGCAGCGACCCTACAAGGAAGGCCCCAACTGCCCCGTCGGCGGCCTGCGGAGGAGGGCCGGTGCACGGTACACCGACAGCAACCCCGCTCCGGCATGGCAGGCTTGGGGCATGGCAGTTCAGATCAATCCCAGCATCCTGTCCGCGGACTTCGCGCGGCTCGCCGACGAGGCCGAGGCCGTGCGCGGCGCCGACTGGCTCCACGTCGACGTGATGGACAACCACTTCGTGCCGAATCTGACGCTGGGCGTGCCCATCGTGGAGTCGCTGAGCAAGGCGACGAGCACGCCGCTCGACTGCCATCTGATGATCGAGGACCCGGACCGCTGGGCCCCGCAGTACGTGGAGGCGGGCGCCGGCTCGGTGACCTTCCACGCCGAGGCCGCCGCCGCCCCCGTACGGCTGGCGCGGGAGATCCGGGCCAAGGGCGCGCGGGCCTCGATGGCGCTGAAGCCGGCGACGCCGATCGAGCCGTACGAGGATCTGCTGCCCGAGCTCGACATGCTGCTGATCATGACCGTGGAGCCCGGCTTCGGCGGCCAGGCCTTCCTGGACATCATGCTGCCGAAGATCCGCAGGACCCGTGAGCTGATCTCCAAGCACGGCCTGGAGCTGTGGCTGCAGGTCGACGGCGGCGTCGCGGAGTCCACGATCGAGCGGTGCGCGGAGGCGGGCGCCGACGTGTTCGTGGCGGGCTCCGCGGTGTACGGCAAGGACGACCCGGCGGCAGCCGTGGCCGCCCTGCGGGCCAAGGCCGAGGACGCGACCGCCGCGGCGGCCTGGGCCTGCGCCCACTGAACCACCACGGGGGGCGGACTCGGCGACGTGTGTGCCACCGGCAGATGAACGGCGACCAGCGGGACTGATCAACTGTCGCCGCATCTGCAAGGATGAGCGGAAAGCCGATGAGTGAACTTGTGAACGCAGTCGTGTGAAACAACAGCATGTGAGCAGCAGACTGGGTACGGAGGCCGTCCGAGCGGCGGGGACCGTACGCGGCAGTGCTTGTGAACAGCAGTGAGGAGAGCGCCGTGACTGGCATGTCAGCGGGGAGGCCGGCCCTGCGGATGGGACCCGCTGAGCTGGTGCAGGCGGCGGCGATGGCCCGCCGCTTCTATCTCGAGGGCAAGTCCAAGATCCAGATCGCGGAGGAGTTCGGCGTCAGCCGCTTCAAGGTCGCGAGGGTCCTGGAGACCGCCCTCGAGCGGGATCTCGTACGGATCGAGATCCGCGTACCCGCCGAGTTGGACGCCGAGCGCTCCGACCGGCTGCGGGCCCGTTACGGCCTGCGCCACGCAGTCGTCGTGGAGTCCCCGGCGCAGGCCGTCGAGGAGTCGCCCGACCCGGAGAACCTCGGCGAGGTCGCCGCCGACCTGCTCGGCGAGCTGGTCACCGAGGGAGATGTGCTCGGCCTCGCCTGGGGCCGTTCCACCATCCACATGGCGGCCGCGCTCAGCAGCCTGCCGCCGTGCACGGTGGTCCAGCTGACCGGTGTGTACGACGCGGGCACCGCCGAGCGCGGCAGCGTCGAGGCCGTCCGCCGGGCCGCGCAGGTCTCCGGCGGCGAGGCGCACCCGATCTACGCGCCGATGCTGCTGCCCGACTCGGCGACCGCCGCCGCGCTGCGCAACCAGACCGGCATCGCCCGCGCCTTCGAGTACTTCGACAAGGTCACCGTCGCCTGTGTGTCCATCGGCTCCTGGGAGCCGGGCATCTCGACGGTGCACGACATGCTCACCGACGAGGAGCGCGCGCACTACGCCTCGCTCGGCGTCGCCGCCGAGATGTCCGCGCACCTCTTCGACGCCGAGGGCCGCCGCGTCGGCCGTGACCTGGGCGAGCGCTGCATCACCGTCGAGGCCGACCGGCTGCGCCGCATCCCCGAGGTCGTGGCGATCGCGGGCGGGCAGCGGAAGGCGGCGGCGATCGACGCGGTGCTGCGCTCCGGCCTCGTCACCAGCCTGGTCACGGACACCGCGGCCGCCGACCAGCTCCTGGAGATGGGCCCGGCTCCGCGCCCGGCCCTGGACCGGGCCGACCCCGACGGCCCCTGACCGGGCGCCCCCAGACAAGCAGGAACCTTTTCCCGTACGAGTGCTCAGGCGAAGGCTCGTACGACCGTGACCGCTCAACCGGCTCGCGCGGCGCTCCCGCCGTGCGGGCCGTAGACGCGGTGGGCGTTCTCCGCGCCGATCAGCCGGGCCACCCGGTCCGCGTCCGTGCGCGACCAGGCGCCCGCGGCGACCCAGTCCGCCGTGAGCGCGTCCAGGGCCTCGCGGAACAGGCGGGCGCCGACGACGTACAGCTCGGGCAGGCCGTAGGCGTCCGTGGAGAACAGGAGCTTGCCGAACGGGGTGAGTTCGAGGGCCTCGGCGAGCACGGCCCGCGCGCGGGTGCCCGTGTGGGTGAGGGAGAGGCCGACGTCCGCGTACACATGCGGGTGGACGTGCGCCAGATACCCGGCCGAGCGGTGGTACGGGTAGCCGTGCAGCAGGACGACCGGGCAGCCGGTGGGGCGCAGGGCGTGCAGCAGGTCGCTGAGGAGCAGTGGGTCGGCGTCCTGGAGGCGCAGGTCGGGGTCGCCGAAACCGGTGTGCAGCTGGAGGGGCAGGCCGGTGCGCGCGGCCGACCGGATCAGCAGGCGGTGCAGCACCGGGTCGGTGAGGCGGTCGCCGGGGCGGCGCCCGTCCAGCCAGGCGGCGGCCGCGCGCAGGGTCTCCTCGCGGGTGGGCTCGGCGGGATCGAGGCGCAGGCCGTGGCGGTACGCGGCGACCGACTTGAAGCCCGCGGCCGTGCCCGCCGCCGTACGGATCGCCGTGTCCAGGGCGGCGAGGAAGTGCTCGGCGTCGTCGCCGCCCGTGTCCGCCGTGCGCTCGGCGAGCGTCTCCAGGCGGACGATCTCGCGGGCCCTGTCCCCGTCGAGCCCCGCGAGCGCGGCCAGCTCCGCCGGTCCCGTGAGGTCGCCCGCAAGGCCGGTGTCGACCAGGAACTCCCCGATCCTGGCGCCCCGCAACAGCCGCTCGCCGACCTCCCGTACGCCGAGCTCGGCGCGCCGGTCCAGGTAGTCCTGCGGCGGGCAGTGCGCGGGCAGGCCGAGCAGCGGCGGGCACAACCGCCTTACGGCGAAGCCGAGTTGGGTGTCGAAGAACGTCGTGCCCGGCGCCGCCGGCAGGTCGGACTCGGTGAGCAGCGACTCGAACGTCGGGCGGTCGGCGGGGGAGCGGAGGACGCCGTGGCAGTGCTGGTCGACCAGCTGGAGCTGCCCGGCGGCCATCAGTAGCGCTCCCTGGTCGCGGCGGCCAGCTCCTCCGGCGAGTGGTCGGCGAACAGCTCGGCCTCCGCCGCGCGCACCGCCGCGAACGCCTCGAACAGCTCGTCGCCCATCGCCTCGCGCAGCAGCGCCGAGCCGCGGAACAGCTCCAGGGAGTCCGGCAGCGACCTCGGCAGCCGCGGCAGGCCCTGGTCCACCGGGTCGCCCGAGACCGGGTCCGGCAGGGCGTCGTCCGAGTCCAGGGCGGCCAGGCCCGCGGCGATCACCGAGCCGACGACGAGATACGGATTGGCCGCCGGGTCGAAGCACTTCAGCTCGGCGTTGGCGGCGGCCGGGTCGTCCGGGGCGCCGGTGATGAAACGGAGCGCGGCTTCCCGGTTCTCCAGGCCCCAGCAGCGGAACGGCGCCGACCAGCGCGAGGGCTGGAGTCGCAGATGGCTCGCGGGCGAGGGAGCGCCCACGGCGAGCAGCTCCGGGAGGGCCGCGAGCACCCCGGCGAGGAAGGACTCCGCGCGCCGGGTCATCCCGAACGGGCCGTCGCCGCCCGCGCACAGGTTCCGCCCGTCCTCCCACAGGCTCAGGTGCAGATGCCGCCCGTTGCCCACCGAACCGGGCGCGACGGCCGGGCCGAACGCGGGCGTCAGACCGTGCGCCAGGGACACCGCCCGGACCGTCTCCCGTACCAGGACCGCCTCGTCCGCCGCGCCCACCGGGTCGGACGGCGCCACCGACACCTCGAACTGGCCCGGCGCGTACTCGGGGTGCAGCTGCAGCACGTCGAGGCCCTGCGCGGCGAACGCGGTCAGCAGGTCGCCGGTGTACGCGGACAGCTCGACCATGCGCGTCATCCCGTACGCGGGGCCGGTCGCGGCCGGGGCGCCGTCGCGGGTGACGACCCACTCCGTCTCGAAGCCCATCCGCAGCTCCAGGCCGCGTTCGGCGGCGCGGTCGGTCATGCGGCGGGCGAAGTGGCGCTGGCAGCCGGGGTAGCGGCGGCCGTCCTGCTCGAAGCGGTCGACCGGCGCCCAGGCCCAACCGGGCTGCGCCGCAAGGGGCGTGAGCCGGTCCAGGTCGGGCACGAGCCGCAGATCGCCGTCGGGCCCGCCGGTGTACCGGCTGGAGGTCAGGGAGTCGTCGACCAGGTAGATGTCGAAGACGGGCGACATGCCGACGCCCCGTTCGGCGGCCTGCCCGAGCCGGGCGAGCGGCACGGCCTTGACGCGGGCGAGGCCCGCGTTGTCGACCCAGGTCAGGGCCACCCCGTGCACGCCGCGCGCGGCGAGCCGGGTGACCAGCGGTTCGGTGGACCGGCCGACGTGCGGGGCCTGAGGGGTCTCGGATGAGCTGTCCATGGGGTACGCGCTACCCAGCCGCGGGGCGTCGGGCACGTCGGCTGGGCCGGTCGGGTGTGCCGTCGTACGCCCAACTCCCTTGTGTCTGCGGGGTGTTCACGGGCGGTGCCGTTCACTCCTGTGGGCGCCGCTGGAGCAGGCCGACGACCGTCTCCACCGTGTCGGCCTCGGCGGCCGGCTTGTCCTCGCGGTAGCGGACGACCCGCGCGAAGCGCAGCGTGACGCCCTCCGGGTAGCGGGACGAGCGCTGCACCCCGTCGAACGCCACCTCCACGACCAGCTCCGGCCGCACCCGCACCACCCAGTCCGCCTCGCCCACGTGCTCCTCGGCCGGTACGGCCAGCTCCTGGAGGCGCTCCGTCTGCCAGTCGAGCAGGGCGTCGGTCAGGCCCTTGAAGGTCTTGCCGAGCATCGCGAACGTGCCGTCCGCCCGCCGCGCCCCCAGATGCAGGTTGGACAGCTTGCCGGTGCGCCGCCCGTGCCCCCACTCCGCGGCGAGGACCACCAGGTCGAGGGTGTGCACCGGCTTCACCTTGACCCACGACGCACCCCTGCGGCCCGCGCTGTACGGGGCGTCCAGGCCCTTGACGACCACGCCCTCGTGCCCGCGCGCCAGCGCGTCCGCCGCGAACTCCCGGGCCCGCGCCCGCAGTTCGGGCCGCGTCGGGTCCTCCACCGCGAGCCGGCGCACCCGGCGCGGCGCGGGCGCGACCCGGGCCAGCTCGGCGTGCCGCTCCCGGGCGGGCAGGTCGAGCAGATCGCGGCCGTCGACCGCGAGCAGGTCGAAGAAGACCGGGTACAGCGGCAGCGAGGCCTGCGCGCCCGCCACGTCGAGGCGCGAGCCGACCCGGCCCGCGATGTCCTGGAACGCCCTCGGCCGCCCCTCGTCGTCGAGCGCGATCACCTCCCCGTCGAGCACGGCCCGCGGTGACGCCAACTCGTGGGCCGCGGCCACGACTTCGGGCAGGCGGCCGGTGATCTCGTCCAGGGTGCGGGTGAAGATCCGTACGTCGTCGCCGTCGCGGTGCACCTGGACGCGGATGCCGTCCAGCTTCTCCTCGACCGCGCACGGGCCGAGCGTGTCCAGGGCCTCGTCCACGTCCCGCGCGGTCTTCGCCAGCATCGGCAGCACCGGACGGCCCACGTCCAGGCGGAACGTGTCGAGCGCCGCCGCCCCGTCGGCGACCAGGGCACGGGCCACCACGTCGAGCCGGCCCGCCAGCATCACGGCGCGGCGGACCGCCTCCACGTCCACGCCGGTCGCCGCCGCGAGGCCCTCGACGGCGAGCGCGTCCAGGGCGCCCTGCCGCAGCTCGCCGCCCAACAGGCCGAAGAGGAACCGCTGTTCGTCCGCCGTGGCCGCGGCGAGCAGCTCGTGTACGAGGCGTTTGCGTTCGCCCTGCGCGCCCTTGCCGGCGAGGACGGCGATCCGGTCGAAGGCGGCGTCCAGGTCCCGTACCTCGATCGTCGGCTCCTCGGCCGGGGGCGGCGGGTCCTTGAACGTGGCCCAGCCGACGCCGATGCGGCGCTGCGGCAGCCGGCCGGACAGATAGCTGACGACGAGCGGCGCCTCGTCCGGGGTCGTCGCGGCGAACAGCTCGGCGAGCAGGGCGCGCTTGCGGGAGCGCATCGTGGTGGCGGCGAGCTCCCGGGAGGTTCTGGCCAGGTCGGCTAGCAGCATGCGTTCATCGTCGCCCTTTTCGCCCCGCCCCGCCCGTTCCCCAAGGCCTCCGGCGATGTTCTTCGGCTGCTGCGCCGTCGTGGTCGCTCGCGCAGTTCCCCGCGCCCCTTTCGGGGTGCTGTGGCAGCATCGGCGCATGATCGGGCCTCTTCGTCGTCAGGCGTTCGCCGTGTTGCTCGGCTGCCTCTCGCTGCTGCTCGGCGTCGCGCTCGCGGGCTGTACGTCGACGGCCCGCAGTGGTGTCGAGCAGGCCGCCACCCCCGGCTGGGCCCGCGGCATGGGCACCGTGCCCGTCGCCGAGCTGCCCGCCGAGGCCCGCGAGACGCTGCGCCTGATCGACGACGGCGGGCCCTTCCCGTACGAGAAGGACGGCAGCACCTTCGGGAACTTCGAGGGGGAGCTGCCCCGGCAGCCGCGCGGGCACTACCGGGAGTACACCGTCCGTACGCCCGGCGAGGACGACCGCGGCGCCCGGCGGCTGGTCACCGGCCGGGACGGCGAGATCTACTACACCGACGACCACTACCAGACCTTCAAGGCGGTCCTACGATGACGGAGCACACCCCCGGCCCCCTCGCCGAACTGCTCGGCGCCGCCCGCAGCGCCGAGCTGCCCGCCGTCGTCCTCGGGCTCGGCGGCATCACCGACAAGGCCGCGTTCATGGAGCGCTGCGCCCGGGACCTGGACCTGCCGAACTGGTTCGGGCGGAACTGGGACGCCCTCGCCGACTCCCTCTCCGAACTGCCGCGCGGCACCCTGCTCGTGGTCCGCGGCTGGCGGGACTACGCGACCGCCAGGCCCGAGGAGTGGGCCGTCGCGCAGGACGTGCTGACCGAGTCGGCGGGGGAGCGGCTCAGCGTGCTCCTCGCCCTGGAGCCCGCGAGCTGAGTCGCACGCCCAAGCCGTGCTTGGAGGATCCGACGGGCGGGACCGCCCGGCCCTGGAGGATCTGCCCCGGGATCAGGAGGTGTCTGTCGTGGGAGAATGAAGTACGTGCGTTTTCCCTCGGCTGACCTGCGCGAGGGTCACCTCCGAACGACTGGATGTTCAGCACGTGCGTTTCCTCAATGACATCAAGCCGCCGTACGACCTGACGTACGACGATGTGTTCATGGTGCCGAGCCGCTCCGCCGTGGGCTCCCGGCAGGGCGTCGACCTCTCCGCCCCGGACGGCACGGGCACGACGATCCCGCTGGTCGTCGCCAACATGACCGCGATCGCCGGGCGGCGCATGGCCGAGACGGTGGCCCGCCGCGGCGGCCTCGTCGTCATCCCTCAGGACATCCCGATCGAGGTCGTCACCGAGGTCATCTCCTGGGTCAAGACCCGGCACCACGTCCTGGACACCCCGATCACGCTCGCCCCGACGCAGACCGTCGCGGACGCCCTGCAGCTGCTGCACAAGCGCGCGCACGGCGCCGGTGTCGTCGTCGACGGCGAGAACCGCCCGGTCGGCGTCGTCACCGAGTCCGACCTGAGCGGCGTCGACCGCTTCACCCAGCTCTCCGAGGTCATGTCGAAGGAGTTGCTGCTCATCGACGCCGACATCGACCCGCGCGAGGCCTTCAACAAGCTGGACGCCGGCCACCGCAAGCTCGCCCCCGCCGTGGACAAGGACGGCAAGCTCGTCGGCATCCTCACCCGCAAGGGCGCCCTGCGCGCGACGCTCTACACCCCGGCCGTCGACGCCGACGGCAAGCTCCGCATCGCCGCCGCCGTCGGCATCAACGGCGACGTGGCGGGCAAGGCGCAGCAGCTGCTCGACGCGGGTGTGGACACCCTCGTCATCGACACCGCGCACGGCCACCAGGAGTCGATGATCGAGGCGATCCGCAAGGTGCGCGCGCTCGACCCGCAGGTGCCGATCGTCGCGGGCAACATCGTCGCCGCCGAGGGCGTCAAGGACCTCGTCGAGGCCGGCGCCGACATCATCAAGGTCGGCGTGGGCCCCGGCGCCATGTGCACCACGCGCATGATGACCGGCGTCGGCCGCCCGCAGTTCTCCGCCGTCCTGGAGTGCGCCGCCGAGGCGAAGAAGTACGGCAAGCACGTCTGGGCCGACGGCGGCGTCCGGCACCCGCGCGACGTCGCCATGGCGCTCGCCGCCGGCGCGTCCAACGTCATGATCGGCTCCTGGTTCGCCGGGACGTACGAGTCGCCGGGCGACCTCCAGCAGACCGCCGACGGCCGGCAGTACAAGGAGTCGTTCGGCATGGCCTCGGCCCGCGCCGTGCGCAACCGCACCAGCGAGGAGTCGGCGTACGACCGGGCCCGCAAGGCGCTCTTCGAGGAGGGCATCTCGACCTCGCGGATGTTCCTCGACCCGGCCCGCCCCGGCGTCGAGGACCTGATCGACTCGATCATCGCGGGCGTCCGCTCCTCCTGCACGTACGCGGGCGCGGGCTCGCTCGCCGAGTTCGAGGAGAAGGCCGTCGTCGGCATCCAGTCCGCCGCCGGTTACGCGGAGGGCAAGCCGCTGCACGCCAGCTGGCAGTGACCTCGTAGAACGCCGCGCGGAACGCCTCCCGCAGGGCCCCGATCGTCTTCGGACGGTCGGGGCCTTCGTGCGTCCGCGGCGCTTTCCCGACACCGCCCCCGATGTGGCAATGGTCACTTTCGTGCAGCGATCGAAAGGGGATGTGCAACGAACTCCCGTATTTTTCGGGCGTACGCAAGGATCTTGCCCCGATGCGCAAGGTTGCTTCATTACGCAAGTGAAGCTGTTCGCCCTAATGTCATCCGCTGTACTTCGTCTGGCGGTGACCGCCTGCTCGGTGGTCAGCCCTCGACGGGCGCCGCCGCGGTCGCTGCCGTTCTCCCCGCAGCGATGAAGGAGCCTCCCGTGCTCGACCAAGGCGCAGCCCCGCCGACGCAGCAACCGCAGCGGCCGACCCCGATGGGCCGGCTGATGCGCCGCAAGCCCGTAGAACTGCTGGTCGCCGAGGGTGGCAAGGGCGAGGGCGGCACGCTGAAGCGCTCCCTCTCCATGTGGCAGCTGACCATGATCAGCATCGGTGCGACCCTCGGCACCGGCATCTTCGTGGTCCTCGGCGAGGCCGTCCCGGCCGCCGGACCGGCCGTCACGCTCTCCTTCGTGATCGCCGGCCTCACCGCCCTCTTCTCGGCCCTCTCCTACGCCGAGCTGGCGGGCACGATCCCGGTCTCCGGGTCCTCGTACTCGTATGCGTACGCAACGATGGGCGAGCTCGTCGCCTGGGTCTGCGGCTGGTGTCTGGTCCTGGAGTACGGCGTCTCCGTCGCGGCGGTCGCCGTCGGCTGGGGCGAGTACCTCAACGAACTGCTCGCCGGCACCATCGGCTGGACCATCCCCGACGCGTTCTCCGCGCCGCCCGGCGACGGCGGGATCTTCAACCTGCCGGCGCTGATCGTCGTCCTGCTCGCCATGGTGTTCCTGCTCGGCGGCGCCAAGGAGTCGGCGCGCGCCAACACGATCATGGTCGTGGTGAAGATCGCCGCGCTGCTGCTGTTCTGCGCCATCGGCATCCAGGGCTTCAAGTCCGGCAACTACGCCGACTTCATGCCGCTCGGCATGGCCGGGGTCAGCGCCGCCGGCGCCACCCTGTTCTTCTCGTACATCGGCTTCGACGCCGCCTCCACCGCCGGTGAGGAGGCCAAGGACCCGCAGCGGGACCTGCCGCGCGCGATCATGCTGTCGCTCGTCATCGTCACCGCGCTGTACGTCCTCGTCGCCGCCGTCGCCGTCGGCGCCCGCCCCTGGGAGGGCTTCACCGACTCGGAGGCCGCGCTCGCCGGGATCATGAAGGACGTCACCGGCCAGACCTTCTGGGGCACCGTCCTCGCCGCCGGTGCCGTCATCGCCATCGCCAGCGTCGTCCTGACCGTGCTGTACGGCCAGACCCGCATCCTCTTCGCGATGTCCCGCGACGGGCTCGTGCCCAAGGCGTTCTCCAAGGTCAGCACGCGCACCGGCACGCCCCGCGTGAACACCGTGATCGTCTCGCTGTTCTGCGGTGTGCTCGCCGCGGCCATCCCGCTCGGCGAGCTGGCCAACGCCACCAGCATCGGCACGCTCTTCGCGTTCGCCCTGGTCAACGTCGCCGTGATCGTGCTGCGCCGCACCCGCCCGGAGATGCGCCGGACGTTCCGGGTGCCGCTCTCGCCGCTGTTCCCGCTGGTCGGCTTCGGGTTCTGCGTCTGGATGATGCTCAGCCTCGACGCGATCACCTGGGCGGTCTTCGGCGTGTGGATGGCCGTCGGGCTCGTGATCTACTTCGGTTACGGCCAGCGCCGCTCCCGCCTCCAGACCGAGGGCGCCGACGCGGCCGTCGCCCTCACCAAGGAATCCGGCCAGGAGAAGTGAACCGCCCGCCGTGCTGAACGAACTCGACGAACGAATCGTGCACGCCCTCGCCGAGGACGCCCGCCGCTCCTACGCGGACATCGGGCAGATCGTCGGCCTGTCCGCGCCCGCCGTGAAGCGGCGCGTGGACCGGCTGCGCGCGACCGGGGCCATCACGGGCTTCACCGTCCGCGTGGACCCGGCCGCGCTCGGCTGGGAGACCGAGGGGTTCATCGAGATCTACTGCCGGCGGAACACCTCGCCCGAGGCCATCAAGCGGGGCCTCGAGCGGTATCCGGAGATCGCGGCGGCGTCCACCGTCACCGGTGAGGCGGATGCGCTCGTGCAGGTCTTCGCGTCCGACATGCGGCACTTCGAGCGGGTGCTCGAGCGGATCGCCGGTGAGCATTTCGTGGAGCGTACGAAGTCCGTGCTGGTGCTTTCGCCGTTGATGCGCCGCTTCACGTCGGGCGCCCCGACGTAGGCCTCCCGGTCGCCTCTGGCCCGCCCCTGCTGAGCGCTGCTCGGTGGGGGCGGGCCTTTCTTCTTCCCCACCCCGCCCCTTCCCGAAAGTCCTGCGGACAGCCCCGGGGCTCCGCCCCGGACCCCGCTCCTCAAACGCCGGAGGGGCTGGATGGTGCGGGTGGGGCCGGTGTGTGCCCCGATAGGGGCGCGGGGAACTGCGCGACCAGCCACGACGAAAGCCGCAGTCGAAAGAACAGCGCCGAAGGCTTTCGGGAAGGGGCGGGGAGGGGAGAGAAACAGCCGCGCAACGAATCGCTGCGCTCTCCCCCGTACGCGCAACAGATCCCCCAGCAGCTCGCAACGGACGCGCCTTGTCCGGGTATGGGGCGCCCCCGTACCGTCTATCCGTCCCCGTAACCCCTCCGTACCGCCGAGGTCTGCCCATGTCGTCGTCGTCGCCGCTGCGTACCGCCCTGCTTCAGAGCTCCGGACGGCCCGGTGACGTCGCGCAGAATCTGAAGGTGCTCGACGAGGCCGCCGGGCGGGCCGCCGACACCGGGGCGCGGCTGCTCGTCGCGCCCGAGATGTACCTGACCGGGTACGCGATCGGGAGCGACGTGCCGAGGCTCGCCGAGCCCGCCGACGGACCGTCCGCCGAGGCCGTCGCGGCGATCGCCGAGCGGCACGGACTCGCCGTCCTCTACGGCTACCCGGAGCGCGACGTGCGGACCCACGGCCGGGTCTACAACTCCGCCCAGGCCATCGCCGCCGACGGCACGCCCCTGCTGAACTACCGCAAGACCCACCTCTTCGGCTGCTTCGAGCAGGAGCACTTCACCCCGGGCGACACCCCCGTCGTCCAGGCCGAGCTCGGCGGGCTCACCATCGGCGCGCTGATCTGCTACGACGTGGAGTTCCCGGAGAACGTGCGGGCGCACGCCCTCGCCGGGACCGATCTGCTGCTCGTGCCGACCGCGCAGATGCACCCGTTCCAGTTCGTCGCCGAGTCCGTCGTGCCGGTGCGCGCCTTCGAGAGCCAGATGTACGTCGCGTACGTCAACAGGACCGGCCCGGAAGGGGAGTTCGAGTTCGTCGGGCTGTCCACGCTCGCCGGGCCCGACGGCGTCTCCCGGGCCCGCGCCGGGCGTGGTGAGGAGCTCGTCGTCGGCGACGTCGACCCCGCCTTCCTGGCCGCGTCGCGCGAGAACAACCCGTATCTGCGCGACCGCCGCCCGGAGCTGTACGGCTCGCTGAGCCCTCGCGCCTGAGGCCGCCCCCTCCCCGAACCACCTTCAGTCAGTACCGCAGCAAGGAGTCCCCACCCCATGACGTCCACGGTGCCCAACGCCGTCCAGCACACCGACGCGCAGCCGCCGATCACCATGTTCGGGCCGGACTTCCCCTTCGCGTACGACGACTTCCTCGGCCACGCCGCCGGGCTCGGGCAGATACCCGCGACCGAGCACGGCCAGGAGGTCGCGGTCATCGGCGGCGGCCTGTCCGGCATCGTCGCCGCGTACGAGCTGATGAAGATGGGCCTCAAGCCCGTCGTGTACGAGGCCGACCAGATCGGCGGGCGGCTGCGCACCGTCGGCTTCGAGGGCACGGACGCCGACCTCACCGCCGAGATGGGCGCCATGCGGTTCCCGCCGTCGTCCACGGCGCTGCAGCACTACATCGACCTGGTGGGCCTCACCACCAAGCCGTTCCCGAACCCGCTCGCCCCGGACACCCCGTCGACCGTCGTCGACCTCAAGGGCGAGTCGCACTACGCGGAGACCGTGGACGACCTGCCGCAGGTCTACCGGGACGTCATGCACGCCTGGAACGCCTGCCTGGAGGAGGGCGCCGACTTCTCCGACATGAACCGCGCCCTGCGCGAGCGGGACGTGCCGCGCATCCGCGAGATCTGGGCGAAGCTCGTCGAGAAGCTCGACAACCAGACGTTCTACGGCTTCCTCTGCGAGTCCGAGGCGTTCAAGTCGTTCCGGCACCGCGAGATCTTCGGCCAGGTCGGCTTCGGCACCGGCGGCTGGGACACCGACTTCCCCAACTCCATCCTGGAGATCCTCCGCGTCGTCTACACCGAGGCGGACGACCACCACCGCGGCATCGTCGGCGGCAGCCAGCAGCTTCCGCTCCGCCTCTGGGAGCGCGAGCCGCAGAAGATCGTGCACTGGGCGCAGGGCACCTCCCTCTCCTCGCTGCACGACGGCGCCCCGCGTCCGGCCGTGACCCGGCTGCACCGCACCGCCGGCAACCGCATCACCGTCACCGACGCCTCCGGCGACATCCGTACGTACCGCGCCGCGATCTTCACCGCGCAGTCCTGGATGCTGCTCTCCAAGATCGAGTGCGACGAGTCGCTCTTCCCGATCGACCACTGGACCGCCATCGAGCGCACCCACTACATGGAGAGCTCCAAGCTCTTCGTGCCCGTGGACCGCCCGTTCTGGCTGGACAAGGACGAGGAGACCGGCCGGGACGTCATGTCGATGACGCTCACCGACCGCATGACCCGCGGCACGTATCTGCTCGACGACGGCCCGGACAAGCCCGCCGTCATCTGCCTCTCGTACACGTGGTGCGACGACAGCCTGAAGTGGCTGCCGCTGTCCGCGAACGAGCGGATGGACGTCATGCTGAAGTCGCTCGGCGAGATCTACCCGAAGGTCGACATCCGGAAGCACATCATCGGCAACCCGGTCACCGTCTCCTGGGAGAACGAGCCGTACTTCATGGGCGCGTTCAAGGCGAACCTGCCCGGCCACTACCGCTACCAGCGCCGCCTGTTCACCCACTTCATGCAGGACCGCCTGCCCGAGGACAAGCGCGGCATCTACCTCGCCGGCGACGACATCTCCTGGACGGCCGGCTGGGCCGAGGGCGCCGTCACCACCGCGCTCAACGCCGTGTGGGGCGTCATGCACCAGTTCGGCGGCACGACGGACGCGTCCAACCCGGGCCCGGGCGACGTGTACGACGAGATCGCGCCGGTCGAGCTGCCGGAGGACTGAGCCGGGATCGTTCCGGGGCTGAACCGCGGGGAGAGGGGCGGGAGTTGATCCCGCCCCTCTCCGCTTCTCTCGGCGTCTCCGGGATCAGACGCCCGCCGCCCGGGCCGCCTCGTACACCTCCGCCGCGACGTCCGTCAGCTCCTGCGCGTCCCGCGTCTGCCCCTGCAGGTCGAGGAAGAACTCCTCGATCCCGGTGGCCTCCACATGTGCCGCCAGATCCTCGACGATCTGCTCGACCCCGCCCTGGAACGGCCGCCGCCCCTCGCCCTCGTACGGCCGCGGGCTGTACGTCGCGTTCACGCGCACCGTCGCCGCGATCGGGCGCTCGCGGCCGAGTTGGGCGGCCCGGTCCTGCAACTGCTTCCAGGCGTCGGCGAGTTGGTCCGCGCCCATCGCCACCGGCATCCAGCCGTCCGCCTGCTCGATCAGCCGGCGGGCCGCCCGCGGACTGTTCGCCGGCAAGTGCACCGGGATCGGCCGGGCCGGCTTCGGGCCGACCACGGAGGGCGCGATCCGCGTCCACTCGCCCTCGTACGCCACCGGGTCGGGGCCCCAGACCGCGCGGCACACGGCGAGCGTCTCGTCGAGGACGGCGCCGCGGCGCGCGAACGGAGCGACGCCCTGCGCCGCGTACTCGTCGTGCGACCAGCCGGTGCCGAGCCCGGCGACGACACGGCCGCCGCTGGCCGCGTCCAACGTGGCCAGGGAACGGGCGAGTTCGAAGGGGACGTGCAGCGGGGCGACCAGGACGCTGGTGCCGAGCCGGACCCGCTCCGTGGCCGCGGCGGCGAGCGTCAGGGAGACCAGCGGGTCGGCCACCGAACGGTACTGCTCGGGCCAGGGCAGGCCGTCGATCCCGTACAGGCCCTGGGTGGCGGGGGTCGGGAACAGCACCCGCTCGAAGACCCACACGCTGTCGTAGCCGATGTCCTCCGCGGCCTTCGCCACGGCGGGGATGTCGCGCCCGATGTCGTACTGCTTCATCTGGGGCAGGCCGAGCCCGAGCCTGGTCACCATCTGCTGCGCCTCCTGTACGGTCCCGGAACGGCCGCCCCGGCGGGCGACCGGTGTCCCGTACACCCAACCGTGCCGGGGGCGGTCAGCGCCAGGGGGTGAGGAGACAGTGGCCGACGAGGCCCGCGCCCGCGTCCGTGTGCTCCGTGAACTCCCTTGCCGCCTCGGGCCGTTCGCGCAGCCCCCAGAGCACCCGCGCCGCCGACCAGGCCGCGTCCCTGGCCCGCTCCAGGTGCCAGGCGCCGAGCAGATGCGTCAGCGGATCGCCGACCTGCAGCAGCTCGGGGGAGGGCACGAGGTCCTCGCGGAGCCGCTCCTCCAGGGCGCCGAGCAGATCCCCGACGCGGTCGAACTCGGCCTCCACGGCGGCCGGTTCGCAGCCCCGGGCACGGCAGACGTCGACCACGGCGAGCGGCAGGTCGTACCCGATGTGCGCGTTGAGCCCGGCGAGCGCGAACTGCGGCGGCCGTACGCCGGGGTGGCGCCGGAACTGGAACAGCGGACGCCAGGCGGCCGGAGGGCGGTGCCCGCGGCGGGCCGCGTCGAGCACCGCCGAGTACCGCTCGGCGAGGCGGAGTCGGAGGGGGACGGCGGGCGCTGCGTGTTCCTCGGCGACTGTGACGTAGGCGTGGTGGAACGCGGCCAGCCCGTCCGGGCGCGGCTGCGGACGGTCCGCGTTCCCCGCCGCGCGAGGGGCCGCCGCGCGCAGCCGCGCGAGCACCGGGCCCGCGTCCGACCCGACGGCCTCGACCACATCGACCGCATCGACGGCCTCGACCGCATCGTCGGCCTCCGGTGGCCCGGTGTGCGTCCCGACGGACCCGGTCCCCGCCTCGACCGTCCCGGTCCCGATCTGTCCCGACAGCGCCATGCACGCAGCGTGACAGGCCCGGCCGGGGCGGCGGACCACCGAGCCGCGAGCTTCCCCGAAACGGGGTAACGACCGGCCGGAATCCGGGGTTTGGCGATCTTGCGGGACGGAACGGTGCGTGACGAAGCCGCCCCGCGGCCCCGCCGCCCCGGCTACTTCGCGTCCGTGTCCGCGCCCGTGCCTGCGTCCGTGCCCGTGCCCGTGCCTGCGTCCGCCGTCGCCGTCGCCGTCGCCGTCGCCTCCGCGTCCGTGTCGTACCGCGACGTGCCCTCGTCGAGCAGCGGCTCCTGCGTCTTGAGGTGGGCCGGGGCCATGGCGCGCAGCGCGTGGTAGCCGGTGATGACGACGAGGGTGCCGAGGGCGATGCCGCTCAGCTCGAACGTGTCGGTGAACTTCATCGACACGTTGCCGACGCCGATGATGATGCCCGCGGCGGCCGGCACGAGGTTCAGCGGATTGCGCAGGTCCACCTTGGCGTTGATCCAGATCTGCGCGCCGAGCAGGCCGATCATGCCGTACAGGATCACGGTGATGCCGCCGAGGACGCCGCCCGGGATGGCCGCCACGACCGCGCCGAACTTGGGGCACAGGCCGAAGAGCAGCGCGAAGCCGGCGGCGGCCCAGTACGCGGCCGTCGAGTAGACGCGGGTCGCCGCCATCACGCCGATGTTCTCGGAGTACGTGGTGTTGGGCGGGCCGCCGACCGCGGTCGACAGCATGGACGCGGCGCCGTCGGCGGAGATCGCCGTGCCGAGCTTGCCGTCCAGGTTGTCGCCGGTCATCTCGCCGACGGCCTTGACGTGCCCGGCGTTCTCGGCGATCAGGGCGATCACGACGGGCAGCGCGACGAGGATCGCGGACCACTCGAAGCTCGGCGCGTGGAACGACGGCAGCCCGAACCAGTCGGCCTGGCCGACGGCGGACAGGTCGAGCCGCCAGTGGTCGACGACCTTGCCCGAGCCGTCCGCCGAGTGGATCTTGCCGAAGACCTGGTCGAAGAGCCAGGAGATCCCGTACCCGAAGATCAGGCCGAGGAAGATCGCGATGCGGGAGAAGAAGCCGCGCAGACAGACCACGGCCAGGCCGGTGAAGAGCATCACGAGCAGGGCGGTCCACTGGTCCTGCGGCCAGTACGTGGAGGCCGTGACGGGCGCCAGGTTGAAGCCGATCAGCATCACCACCGCGCCCGTGACGATCGGCGGCATCGCGGCGTGGATGATCCGCGCCCCGAACTTCCGCACCGCCAGGCCCGCGAGGAACAGGGCCACGCCGACCGCGAACACGGCGCCCGTGACCGTCGCACTCGACCCGCCCTGCGCCCGGATCACCGCGGCCACGCCGACGAACGACAGCGAACAGCCGAGGTACGACGGGACGGTGCCGCGGGTCGCGAGCAGGAAGATGACCGTGGCGACGCCGGACATCATGATCGCGAGGTTGGGGTCGAGCCCCATCAGGACGGGCGCCACGAATGTTGCTCCGACAGTACATCACTGGGGTCCAGGGGCATCCACTCACCAGTGGAGACATCCCCAAGCCGCTCGTCATCGTCGCTGGTCAGAGCATGCAGAAGGGCCATGGACGCGGGGCTGGCATCGTCCGCCAGGACCCGCACAACATGCTCCAGCTCCCGAGGCGTGAAGCGCACCGCGACCTCGTCGGCCGCGCCTTCGGCCTCCGACTTCCGCGCTCCCTCGGCCGCCCGCCAGGCGGCGATGTTGGCCAGGGTGTTGGCCAGGAAACGGGTCGCGGCGTCCGGCTCCGGTATCGGGCGGACGGCGGGCTTCTGACGGCCTATCGCTTTGAACTCACCAAGATCCACAACGGGATGCTATATGCCTACGACTATCCCGAGTAGTAGGTCTGTGGGTTGCTTTCGTTCTTTGAGTTCACTACGCACCGGTAAGGGACTACCCGCCCCAAGATCGCCCAGAACACATGTTTGGATGAAGGCGAACCAATCGTTCCGCTTCTTGGGGGAAGTGCGTTGCGCCTGCCTGCGCTGAAGACCGTCCCAGTCGGTGCCGTCCTCGGATGGTCATTGCTCGTCGCTGCCGTGCCGATTGCGATAGCCGGAGGGATCTCTGATCAGGCGGCCCGCGAGCAACGGGTGCCCAAACCGAGTGCTACCGGCAGCCCCTCTGTATCGACGACTCAGCAACACGCGCCTGTGCCTGGGAATGAAATCGAGGATCAGACCGAGATGGACGGCCCCATGCCGCTGCCTCGAACGAAGCACGACAAGAGCGCGACTCCTGGGCCGACCGAAGAACCCCAGGCCCCGAAGAAGCGTCGCGGCGAGAATGTTCCGCAGAGCCGCGGAGTCCCGAACAAGAAGGACGACAAGAAGTCGAAGGGGCGCCGGGCCAAGCCCGAGTCAGACAAGCCGGATGACCCGGAAGAGCCCGAGGAGCGTCACTCCATCGTTGGCGACACCGTGGACAAGTACCTCCCCGGCGCGAGTAAGTACATGCCGGACTGGGCTAAGCCCATCGTCTACGACGTGAAGAAGCGGGCAGTGGACCCGGATGCCGTTGAGGCATTCCTCGCTGACGACGGAACTCTCGTTGTGCATGCCGTGCTCGACCCGTCGAAGAAGGGTGGCCACAAGCACTACGGCATCTTTGCGGCCTTCCAGGACGAGCCCGCGGAGAAGGACGGCATCGAGCTGGTCCTGACCGTCGAGGACCCGAGCCACGCTTCGCTCTTCAACCCGACGACCGTCACGACTGTCGCCGTCACCCCTGACTCTCCGGAGCCCGTCACCAACACCGCCGAGGTCTACAGCCCCAAGCGCGTCGACAAGGTCGCCGAGCGAACGGTCAACGAGACCGTGAAGGACGCGACCGCGGAAAGCGCACCCGCGGTCTGAACAGCGGCAGCCCCCCTCGGGGTCCCGGAGGGGGCTGCCAGCAATGATTCATTCACTCAGGTCTTGTACTCCAACTCCGTCAACGCGTCCTTGATGACGGTCGGAGCGACCTCGGTCAGGTCGAGGCCCTGCACGTACTTCACCAGGGCCTCGCGCACATCATCGAGCTGCCCCACCAGCTCCTCCCCACCCAACTGGCGGGGAAGGACGATGCGGCGGAACTCCTCCTGGGCGATGGCGCCGGCAAGCAGCTTCTCGGCGAGCCAGAGTTGCGTGCGTTCCCGGATCGCGAAGGTCAGGTGGATGCTGTGCTCGTCAGGGTCCACGACGTGCGGGTTGTGGACCCAACCGCGGGGGAGCAAGAGCGACTGGCCGGCCTTCAGGTCGATCTCCATGTCCGGGCCGGCCGCTTCCCACGTGGGGATGTACTCGTCCTTCCACACGCGGAAGCTCTCGTTGAACTCGCGCATGGGGGCGACGACCGGGGGCTTCCAGAGCTGCCAGCGCTTCGTCCCAGCGATCTGCACGATCACCGCCATCTGCTGATCCCAGTGGTGGCGGAGTCCCTGCTCGCCCGGCGGGGTCAGGAAGGCGTGGATGTAGTTCGAGTAGCCGGTCTCGGTCTGGATCGCCTCGGATATCCGGGCCAGCTCGGGCACCACGCGCTGTAGGTTGCCGAGGCGGATCGTGTAGCCGCGGTCGTACAGCCGGGCCAGCTTCGCTCGGTCCGTCCGGCCGTCCGTCATGTACGCGTTCTGGCTCAGGGACGGGTTGGGTGCCTTGACGGCCGCGATCTCGGTGGCCGGGACGCACCCCGTGTAGAGGTAGCCGCGGATCGACTCGGCGGTGACCGTCTCGTCGAGGGACGGCGTACCGCGGTCGAAGACTCGGGGTTCGTCTGGCCACGAGGCCAGCAGTTCGGTTGCACCTTCCTCGGGGAGCAAGAGGCGCAGCGACATGGCGTCGACTCCTTACGACGGCGGGAGCGGGCAGTCGATCTCGGGGTGGAACCGGTTCGGGCAGCAGACGATGCTGTACGAGATCAAGCGCTCGGATGGCAGGTAGTACACCCAGCTCACGTCGACACCGCGGGGCAGTACGTCACTGGCGTACTCCAACTTGTCGTCGAGGCCGCAGTACGCCTGGAGGCCGTCCGCACGTACGAACGGGGGGTTCTCCTCGTACTGCTTGGTCAACCACGCGAGTGCGATCCCCACATCAGCCCAGGTGCGATCGGCGGAGACCTGGTTCTTCTTCGCGAGCCACCAGCCGGTCATAGTGGGCGGCACGTTGCCCGTGGCGAACTCCGCGGCAGCTTCCCGGTACCGGTCGAGCACGGCCTGCTGCTTCTTGTCCTCGGGGTCGAGGATCGCGGGCGGACCGTTGGGATGCGGAGGCCGCCGGCCTCCCTCCTTGCCGTACACCGCCGATGGTCCGATCCACGGTCCGTACCCGTGCCAGTGCCCTGACCAGCTCATTTGTGCCCTTCTGGAAGTGCGGGGCCGCCCCGCCGGAGCAGGGCGGCCCGTCTTGTCCTGGATGGGGAAGCGCCAGACTAGAGCGCGAGACCCCGCTTCTTGGCCCAGCCGAGGACGAAGTCGTCGACCTCGGCCGCGGTGACGCGCAGCTCCTGGCCGGCGCCCTCGGGCTTCGAGTCACGCAACGCGAACGACTCCTCGGCGCCGGGGATGGCCGCGATGTCGATGCACGCCTCGTGCTCGCCGTTGAGGTTGCCGCCGCAGAAGTTCTCGAACGCGCTGTCGTCGACAGCGGGGAGCGTGTAGAGGTTCTTCACCGGGTAGTCCTCCTTGCGCATCTGCTGTGCGGAGAGTCGTTCTCCGCGCCGTAGTGCACTTGCACCCACCCCGGCCCGACCTGTCCTTCTTCGGGGTACTGGCTTGGCCGGGGTGGGATCTTGGTCCCGCCCACGAGGGGTTGCCGAAAAGGGGGAGCCGGCGAATGTCACCTCGGGGGCGGAAGATCATCGGATGAGCGACCACCAGGCGCCGCAGATCGCCACGGAGGTGCCGATCATGAAGCCCTGGAAGATCCACTGACGCCAACCGAGCGGGCGTCTGTGGCGGGAGGTGGGCTGTCGGCTATGCCGACCGCGAGCGCGGCCAGCAGGGCCAGGAGTGCCACCACGTAAGCCACTTGCTGCTGACGAGGAGTCACGAGACACCCGTCCCGCCCCTCTTCTCGTAGATGTCCAGGAAGCGCCTCGTCAGGAAGGCGGTCTGGCGCATGTAGCTGTAGGCGCTGAAGGCCGGCGTCTCCTGGTTGGGGCGACCCTTGAGGTCCAGGTGCTTGTACGCCTGGAGGTACAGCTCCTTGACCACCGGGTCGTCGTCCGCGCCCATCTCCTCGGCGAGGAGCAGGTTCAGGTGCCCGATCAAGACCATGGTCTTGCCGTCGATGTCCTCGCGCGTGGACGTGCTGAGCGCCATGGCGAGTACGGCGTCGATGCTGTCCCCGATCAGTTCCTCATCAATGGGCAGGTCATCGCCCGGCGTCTCGGGTCTCTCGATCACGGTGGACACCACGCATCTCCCCTCGGGACCGCACGGTTTGCGGCTGCCTTGGCTGCTCGGTACGGAACGACCGTAGAGCGGTCCGCAACCAACCCCCAAGAAGATTGCGCGAGTTTGCAGCAAGCGGATTGACGGGATCGAACGGGTCCTCGACGATCGATGTGCCGCGCAAACTCGCGCAAGGCAGACGACAGGAGAACAACCATGAAGCTACGGTTCCTTGGTAAGGACTCCAAAGTGGGCGACTGCCCTACCCTCTA
Organism: Streptomyces sp. Da 82-17; assembly: GCF_046098215.1. Taxonomy (NCBI): domain Bacteria; kingdom Bacillati; phylum Actinomycetota; class Actinomycetes; order Kitasatosporales; family Streptomycetaceae; genus Streptomyces; species Streptomyces sp. Da 82-17. The sequence continues at coordinate 75,766 of NZ_JBJURH010000003.1, read as the reverse complement.
CGCCACCGACCGTGACACCTACCTTGTTCAGGGGTGGAAGATCATCTCTGATGACCCGCGGGTGAAGCTCGACATCCCTGAAGGCAAGACGGCTGTTGAGGTCCCCACCGAGCTGTTCAAGCACTTGGAGAAGGACGGTCTCCCCTCTGGCGAGTTCAAGCGTCTTGAGGACCCGCTCATGGTCCTCACGCCGGGTGGTACGTACGTTGTGCAGGGCCGGGAGGTGACTGATCCCGAGGCCCTGTCCCAGATGTCGATTCCGGACTACGAGACCGTGGTCGAGGTCCCCAAGGCCGCGATCACAGCCCTACTGGAGGAACCACGTGGAGCTGATCTCCAGCGCCGAGCGCAACCGGCTCATTGAGGCTGTCGCGCACGATGCCTTCCATCTGGAGCTGAGGGACGACTACTCAGTGCCATTGGAGGACGGGCCGTACGAGAAGTGGCTCGCGGGAGTGGTCGACAACGCCTTCATGGACTCGTGGCTGTCGATGGTTCGAGGACTCACCCAGGAGGGCAAGACGGTGCGGCGGGTCCGCGTCGTTACGGAGCCGCACACTCCGTACATCCGCTGGGAGCATGAGGGAACTCCGCTCAACGAGGAGGCCGGCGAGCAGATCCGATGGCTGCCGCGCCACAAGTTGCCCGAGGGCCTGGTCTTTCCGGTCGAAGGCAACGACTGGTGGCTCTTCGATGACAAGCTCCTGGCAGTCGGGCACTTCGACGAGAACGGAAGGGTCCTCGGCTCCGAAGTGATCGACGATCCCGAGACCGTCGCTGAATGCGTCCGTGTCCGGGACCTCCTCTGGGACTCTGCAATCCAGCACTCCGAGTACAAGCCCTGACCGAGCAGTGAACAACCAGGCACAGGAGACCCGCGAGGCGTTGGGCGCCCGGCTGCGTGGATTCCGCAAGGACGCGGGGTTCACCAGCGGCCGGGCCTTCGCTGCTGTCACCGGTTGGCAGGAGTCAAAGGTCTCTCGCATCGAGAACGGCAAGCAGAACGCGAGCGAGGACGACATCCGGGTCTGGTGCGAGAAGACCGGCCGATCGGCCGAGATCTCGGACCTCGTCGCCACAGTCCGACACATAGACGAGCTATGGATGGAGTGGCGCCGGCAGCTCCAGGAAGGGACTGAGAACCGCCAGAAGAAGTCCCTGCCGCTTTACCAGAAGACCAAGGTGTTCAGGATCTGGGACCCCTCCACGATCTGGGGCACCATCCAGACCTCCGACTATGCGGAGGTCATCTTCGAACAGGTGTCGAGCTTCTACGAGTCGCCGGCTGACACGGAAGCTGCCGTGGCCAAGCGGCTCGAACGGCAGTCGTACCTCTACAAGGGCGACCGGATCTTTAACGTGCTCCTCGGGGAGCAGGCCCTCTACTCGAACCACGGCGGGTCGGGAGTTATGAGGGCTCAACTCGACCGGTTGATGGCGGTGATGGCGCTGCCTCGACTCAGCCTGGGCATCGTCCCTCGGTCTGCTCCCCTTGACCTGTGGATCGGGCATGCCTTCTCGATGTTCGACGACAAGCTCGTGATGGTGGAGACGTACTCCGCGGAGATGTCAGTAACGCAGCCGAGGGAAGTCGAGCAATATCGGAAGGCGTTCGAGCTTCACCGGCAGTCTGCCGTCTACGGGCAGGCCGCGAGGGAACTAATTCTGAAGGCTATCCAGCATTTTGAGCGTATGGGAAGGGAAAATCGTGAATGAAGAGCCGAATTGGCGTACGAGCAGCTACACGAAGTCGGATACATGCGTCGAAGTCGCTGATAATAACCCGGTCAAGGTGAGGGTACGGGACTCCAAGCGTCGCCAGGGCGCGGAACTGGGCTTCCCGCCGGCCTCCTGGATCGATTTCGTGGAGTTCAGCAAGACCCTCGAAGCCTGATACGCCACCTTGGCCCGCCCCCTCTCTCGGGAGGGGGCTTTCGCATGTCTGGTGAGTGAATCATCTGCCGGCCTCCCTCGGGGGAGGCTCCCGGAGGTGGGTATATAACCCGGCCCACAAATAACGTACGTGTTATTGACCCCCGATCCGTCACGCCCCGACCTCGAAGTGTGGCCACGATCACCTCAATCATTCACTCACTGGCGCCGATGAAGCGTCCAGAGAGGCCGGCAGGCGCTCGAAAACGCCCTGAGAGGCGACCTGAGAGCCTTTTGAGGCTCCAAACGAGGACTTGCCGGGCCGAAGGCCGGCGGAGGACTCTCCTGGGCGTACAGGGCCCCGAATCGTTCATACCCGTACACGGTTCGAGGAAGGCACCCCCGGTGGGTCCTGTCTAAGAATTATCAAGTATTACCCCCATCATGCGTGCGTGCGGGCAATAGTTCATTCATTCATGCGTGCACAGGTATCCGCGCAGGAATGCGCGCGAATATCTATTGCGTGCGAATAGGTAATGAGATTCAGGCGGGAATGCCTCACGCATCGTGAGTGAATGAATAGTTAGAGCGCGTGAGCACGGTCACACGCGCGGCCTAGGTGCGCCTGGTCGCGTTGAAGCGAGTACCGCATACGCATGGGTCACAGTGCCGTAACGCATAGGTTATAGCCTTGTAGACCTAGAGGCATGAAACGGTAAAGGCTAGAGCCCATAGAGTCACGCTCTGTGTACGCTGTGGTGCACACAGTGTGACCTGTGCAAAGTTGATGTGAGTACCGTCACGCGCATGGCTATTGCATTCGCGCCGCGATCCGTGCAACGCGCGTCTTCCTTTGATTCATGAGTGAGTGTGTTGGGTTGTTGTGAGTGCTGCGAAGTTGATTTGAGTACCGCATCTGTGTACTGTTCTTCCTGTCAGCCCAACGGGGCAGGCACCCAGAGGAAAGCCCCTAGGGGTGAGTACAAAGGCAGTGCTCGGCGACTTGATAACTCAACAGTGAACGGCAAGCGAAAGCTCAATCGGGAATCGAGCGTGACGCAGCTACGGGAACGGCACACGGTCCCCTAGGCCAGCATCTAACGGCACGGCGCGAATAAGCCTCCCTAGCCCTTACGGGGCAGGTTGTAGGCAGTAGTCCAGTAAGCGTTAGAGAGGGTGCGAGTAAGACCTAGGTAGAGCGTGAAAGGGCAAGTTACGGAGTGATGCGGCGTGGAGCTTTCAAGGCAATGTGTGTGAGCGACGTGCGAAAGCGCAGACGAAAACACATTGCAGCAACACCTAGGGACAACAACGCGTGTCCGGCATGTGGCGCCTACGTCTAGAACTGCGGCGCGAAGCGTGACCTTAAATGCGTGAGTCTCGAACGTCCTAGCGCCCGTTTGGGGGCCTGCCAGTTCGACCCTGGGCTGGGACACTCGGGGCGCCGAGATAGGCGCCCGTAAGTCAAAGGAGGGTGCGGAACATGCGTTGTGCAGTCTGCGCAATGTGGGGGATTGACCGTGCGGCTACGCACGTCGGCCCCTGGTCTGACACGGGCCAACTGCACGGCCGGTGCGGCGCGTGCATGATCGGAATTCCTGCCGACGCTGGCTTTTCTGAGGTCGGCAAACTCATGCCCTTTTTTTCTCACGAAAGTTGATTTGAGTACCCGTGAGGATTCAGGCAGTGTGGCGCGGCGGACACAGCTACAGCCACGGATACGACTACCGCGACGGTCTCGAATCGTTCGCGTCAATCAAGGAAGCCGGATACGAACTGTGGCGCCGCTCCCGCATGGGCTACGGCGAATTTCAGTACGTCAATGCCGAGGATGAGCGACCCGTTCGGTACGACACCCCGGCCGTGGACGAAACGGCATCCATGGACCTCTACGTGCCCGGCTCAGATGAGCCATTCAGGCGCCTCACTCTCGGACCGCGCGGCGGCGTGCGCTCCGAAAACTACTGACACCCCCGAAAGGAACACAGCAATGCAGACCGTGACCGTTGAGACCCTTTACGCCGACATTCTCGCGACCGGCGGAATGACCTACCGCCCCGGAACTCCCGCGCCCCTGAGTGGCTACATGGTGAGCGTGGCCGGTGCCGAACGCATGCTCCCCGTGGCCCGCTTCACGCCCGCCGCTCTTGAGCAGTACATGGACGACTACCGCGCCCGAATGAAGGTAACCGCATCCCTCTACTACGGCGCATGGGTCGACGGCGATTACGTCTATCTCGACGTGTCCGTAAACGTCCAGGACCGCGCAGAGGCCGAGTCCATGGGGCGCCTTGAATTCCAGTTGGCCATATTCGATGTCGCTAACGCTGAGGTCATCTCTCTGTGACGCGTGAACGGCTTTAGTCGGGGCCGGTGTGCAGCACCGGGCCCGGCTATGGCTGGTCAACCCGACCAGGAACCAACCCACGAAAGGGAAGCAATGCGCATCCGCGTTGTCGACTCGCACGACATATTCACCGACCACGAAACGCACGTGAGTGCAGACGACGTATACGCCGCACTCAAGGAATCGCCGCACGCACACCGGCGCCTGTTCGTGAACCTGGGAGAGGGCCGGTCTATTGACCGTCTGGACTCCACTAAGGGACGGAAGATCTACGGGCCCGCATGGGTGCACATCGACGCTTACGCCGACGGCAGCATTACCCAGAGGGTGAGCTAGCCATGGCCGTAAAGCCCCTCAAGCTCAAGGCGAGCAAGGAATACCGGATCGTCCTTAGCGATGACGACTGGTCGACGCTGGCTGCAATGATCCTGATTCAGCGCGAACGCTCCCGCTACACAAGGGAGATTGACCTACTGCGTGACGCGTGGTGGGCCATTGTCGAGCAGCGGCAGGACGGCGCCGTATGGCTCCGGGGTCGCGAACTGCACTGGATAGGCGTGATGAACGTCGCCGGGCACTCATTCACCGCAGACCTGTTGCGCATCGGGGAAAGCCTGCTCGCGCAGCTCGAAAAGGCGGAGGCCAACGCGTGAACGCCCGAGAGTTGACGTACCTGGTCCAACGTTCGGGCGGCTCCGTGCACGGCTCGTGCAACGAGTGGACAGACCTTGAATTCTCCACGCTCCCGCGGGCCATCGCGTTCCTGTCCTCGATGGAATGGACGGACGTGGCCGAACTGCGGGACGCCGTAACAGATCTGCGCGCGACGGTTGTTGTGCAAGTCCCTAACCTGTCGGTCGCTTTCTGGGGCACCGACGAACACCTTAAGCACTACCTGAAAGGCACCAACTGATGTACGTACACGAGTCGGTCACCCCTGATTCCCTGTATTCCTGCGAGTGCGGGGGCGTTCTGGAAGTAGAGGCCACGGCCTGGATCAACCTGTCCAAGGGGGCGGACGGTAAGCCCGAGTTGGAGGTATTCGGGTTCAGCGAAGGCGACTACGCGGTGAAGTGCGCCGAGTGCGGCAAGGAGCACACCGGTACCGCTCTCGGTCGAGCCGTGGGCGGGGTCATCTACGGCGACGGCGGTAAGGACTGGTTCCGTGGCTGACAACGGCGTGACCGAGACGGTAGACGGCCTGTTCGCCCGCCGCTGTACCAACCCCGTGCACTACAAGTGCCGCTCGTACACCTTCACGTTTGACCTGCCCGACGATCCGGCGGCCGGTGAATGGACGATCGTCGCGGCCGGTGTGTACGACGGTCCGGCCTACGTGAGAGCACACAAGTTCATGCTCTCCGAGTGCGTCGACTCGGACACCATCATCCGACTCACGCAACAGGAGATAGGCGAGCCTGGCTCGACGGCGCTCTATGCCTGGAATGACGCTCGCGACTGCACCTTTGACGTGGAGACCCCGTAATGGCCATCTACCGGCCCGGAGAGGTCAACTGCGGCAACTGCAACGAGCCCACCGGCATACCGGCCGACGACTGGGACGAAGAGCAGGCGGGGCCGCTCACCTTCGGTGAGAACGGCTACGTGAGCGGCGGCATCTGCGCCCCGTGCCACGTCCACGACATCGGCGACTGGGACGCGTCCGAGTGCGGCTGTGTGGACTGCGAAGAGAACGAATGCGACGACAACTAACCGCTCACTGACGCGCTTTGCCTCGGGCCGCCTGCCACCTGGTGGGCGGCCCTTTGCATGGCCTGTCAGCTACGGCAGGACCGCTCGACACCAACCCGAAGGGACACCCCATGCGGCACCGCTGTGCCCGATTCCACGAGATCTACGACGACTACTCCGGCGCGGCCCGGAAGGAGGAGACGTACGCGGGCCAACGCTCGAACCTGGGCCAGGCAAAGACGCTCCGCGCTTCGGCGTTCAACACGCGCCGCACGATGGCCCGGCGCCTGGAAACCCACATTCGTCACTGCGGCCTGTGCGGGTGACGGCATGACCCGCACGCCAACCCCCTGCATCTACGTCGCGAGCCTCGCCGACTACAACGCCGGTCGCCATCACGGCGTGTGGATCGACGCCGACCAGGACGCCGACGAGATCCGGGCCCGCATCAAGGCCATGCTTGACCGCTCGCCCACGGGCGACGCCGAGGACTACGCGATCCACGATTACGAGAACTTCGGCCCGGTGGAGCTGTCCGAGTTCACCAGCATCGACGACGTGGCCACGCTCGCCAAGCTTGTCACCGAGCACCCGCCCGAGCTGGTCGCCCACTTCCAAGGCGAGGGATACGCGGTCGACGCCATCGGCGACGAGATCGAGGACCGCTCCCGCGGCGTGTGGGACTCGCTCGCCGACCTCGCGCTTGAGGACATCGGGGACGACCTCCCCGAGCGCTTCCAGGACCACCGATGGACGCTCGCGAAGGCCATCGCGAACGACTGGGAGCAGTCCGGTTCCTACCTCACCATCCGCACCAGTGACGGCGTCGCCGTCCTGAGCAACGACTGAAAGGCACGACAGTGAGTGCATTCAAGGCAGGCGACCGCGTGGCGGTCCTGGAGTACGGCCCGGTCCTGATGCCGGGAGTCGTCGTCGAGCCGAACGGCCGACGCGTGAAGGTGCGCACCACCAAGGGGGTCCGCTCGTACCCCGCGGTCTCGGACTACGTCACCAGGGCGGCCGGCCTGGAGCCGAGCACCCGCGACCTGTGGGACGACGCTTGGGCCGAGCTGGAGGTGTCCCAGTGACAACGTGGGTCATGGCGCTCGCCGAGCGGAACCGCTCGGACGTGCCCAACTACGCGGAAGACGTGAGCCCGTTGACCGCTCGGGCCGCGGTCCTGGTCGACGACTTCGCGGACCTGTTCGCGATCTTCAAGGGGTGGCGCGAGCACTTCGGGGGTGACATCACCACCTACGCCATGCCCTTCGAGGACGGCGAGGACCCGGCCGCGAAGTGGACGGAGTGGGGCCCCACGTACCGGCTCGACCACATACCCGGCGGCTGGATTCAGGTCAGCCCTGACATCGACGCCGAGCCCAAGGGGCGGCCACTGACCACACCGACGCTCGACCAGCACACCGCGCCCGCGGTCGAAGGGGCGTGACGGTCATGGGCAAGGGCTCGACCCCGAGCAGGGTGAAGCACTCCCGGACGCTCGATGACGGGCGCATCGGGTGCTGGTACTGGAGCTGCGGCGCCCCCGCGACGCGGTGGATCGACGTGGAGCGGTTCGGCATCCGCCGATGGCTGAGCACGTCGTACTGCGATGACCACGGGGACTGGGAGCTGACGCTTCCCGACCACACGGAACGAAAGATCAAGGAGGCCCGGAAGTGAGCCGCATGAAGAGGTACATCGAGGACGCTCGGGAGGTCGAGCAGTCGGCCGGCCTGGCCGCGCTGCACGGGACCGCTCGGGAACGGCTGGACGCCATCACGTTGACGTTCGAGCTGTGCGGGACGCTCGCCCGCGACTACCACGACCCGCGGAGGGTGGCCGGGATGCTGGTGCACCGCGCGGCCGACTCGTTCAGGACCGCTCGACGCGTCCAGTGGGCGGAGGTCGCAGCGTGAAGTCCCCGACTCCGCAGGAGAGTTACGACCACATCATGGGCGCGAGCCCCGACTACTGGTCGTGGTGGAACCTGGACAGCAACGTCGGCGGCCTCGACGGCGCGCCGGACGACTGGATCGTCAAGGGCACCATCGAGAACCCCTACGAGGACAGCCCCGCGGAGCTGCCGGTGCAGCTCGGTCACGTGGAGATCGTCCGAGCCATACGCAAGATCGCCGCCAAGAAGGCAGGCAAGTACGTCTCCGCCTCGGCCCAGAAGTCCTGTTCGGACTTCATCTTCCGACGCGAGGAAGCGGACTTCGACGCAGGGACTGCCGACGAGGTTCTACAGGTGGCCGTACTGGGCGAGGTCGTCTACGGCTAACCCGCCCACCACCACAACCGGGTAGCAACACCAGCCGAGCGGACGCCAGTTGGCGGGCCGCTTTCTTCATGCCCGCAACACCGCGGGGCGCCTTTAGCGGGGGCCAGGTCCACGGTCCTGGCCCCACGCCATGGGTGCTCGAAAGAAAGGGAGCAACGACATGGATGCGCTTTGCCACGGATGCAAGGCCAAGGGAGAGGAGACGGAGGCGGTCGCGATCATCGCGGTCGGGGTGAAGGTGTGGGACCTGTGCCAGGTCCACGCCGACAGGTTCGCGGGCTACCTCGCGGACGTGTTCCAGGACAGCGGAGACGCGGAGCCCGTCAGGGAGCGGCCCTCGGTCGTCGTCACGGGCGAGATCCCCGGATACGACCACGAGACCGCTCGGACCGCGATCGAGAACCTGGGGTACCGGATCGTCGGCCACATCGAGGACGACACCGAGTTCATCGTCGTCGGCCTGCGGCCCGCACCCCACAAGGTGGCCGAAGCCCGAGAGCACGGCACCCGCGCGTTCGACGCGACGCAGCCCAAGGCACTGGCCCGAGCGATCTGCTCCGGCGACCTGGACCTTGCGCTCCCCTCGGTCGATGACCTGCCGGTCGTCCAGGCCATGCAGCCCAAGAAGACAGCTGAGGACATCAAGGCCGAGCGCGAGGCAGAGGCCATCCGCGCATGGGCTTCCGGCATCGGCTTCGAGCTGGAGCCCGCAGACGACATCCCGCCCGCCATCCGCGCGGCGTACGCACAGGCCCACGCCCCCGCGGCCTGACACCTGAAAGGCAAGACCAGTGTTCGACAGCATGAAGTACGGGCCGATAGGCGAAGCGGTCGAGAAGGCCATGCCCGCCACCGAGGCCGACCCGATTGGCGTCTACGCCTCCACCCTGTCCCTGTTCTCGGCCGCCATCAACGGCCACGTCCGCACCGAGGACGGTCGGCCGGTCGCGATCTGGACCGTGCTCGCCGGCCGCTCCGGCATCGGGTGCAAGGGCACCGCGTACCGCAACGCCCGCGCCCTGATGGGCGCCCAGTTCGACGGCTTCTTCGCCACCCGCATCATCTCCGGCATCTCCTCCGGCCCCTCCCTGGTCAGCAACCTGTACGGCATCGAGCTGGCCTCCATGGGCAGCGAGGACGGGCCGGACAGCCGGGCCCTGATCATCGAAGAGGAGTGGGCGGAGATCCTGAAGCGCGCCAAGCGCTGCCCCACCTTCGACCAGAAGCTCCGCTCCGCCTGGGACGGCGGCGAGATCCAGAACCGCACCAAGGGCAAGGACGGCACGGGCGACGTACAGAAGGTCGACAACCCGCTCCTCGGCTTCCACGTCCACATCACTCCGGGCGAGTGGGCCAAGTTCGTGTCCGCGACCGCGGCACTCGGCGGCTCGTACAACCGCCTGCTCCCCGTCCTGGTCGAGCAGTCGAAGATGCTGCCGTACGGCAAGCGCGCACCGATCAAGGCGGACCTCCGCCTGGCCGAGGCGTACAAGTGGGCCAAGGCCAAGCCGCGGGAGATCGCCCTCGCGAAGGAGGCGTACAAGACCTTCGACGAGATCCGCGCATTCATGCTCGGCAAGATGGCCAACACCCCCGAGCACATCGCGGTGTACTTCGAGCGCACCGCGGAGCAGGTGCTCCGGGTCGCCGCGGTCTTCGCGGCCTCCGAGATGAAGACCCGCATCTCGAAGAAGGCACTCCAGGCAGCTTGGGCGTTCGTCCAGTACTCGATCAACTCGGTCGAGAAGCTGGTCACCGAAGCCCACGACGGCGGCGCCGCCAAGGTCAAGAGCCTGCCGGACATGATCCGCGAGGTGCTGAAGCGGCACGGCGGCGAGGCCACGTCCACGCTGCTGCTCCGCTCGCTCCAGGCACACACCAACGCCGCGGGACTCAAGGAGACCGTCGACCAGCTCGACGATGTCGAGTACTACCGCGGGAAGTCCAAGACGACCGGGCCCAAGCCGACGATCTACCGGCTGATCACGGACGACGTGAAGCGCCAGGAGCCCGACGAGCAGGCCGAGGAAGCCCCTGCGCTCAAGCTCGTCCCGGAGCCGAAGCCCAAGACCACCCCGAAGCGGACGGCCCCGAAGAAGGTCGTCATCACCCAGCCGCAGCCCCAGCCGGCCGCGGCCAACCCGTTCGCAGCGCTGCTGTGAGACATCGAGATGAGGAGGGCTATGGCCCTGGAAGACATGCTCGCCGGCCTCAAGGTCGGCGACTACGTGACCGCCACAGGGCAGGACACCCGCGGACATGACGTGACCCGCACCGGAACGCTGCTGGCCCGGCCGAAGCCGGTCACGCTCCAGCGGAGCGGGAAGCGTGTGAAGGGGGTGCGCCTGTTCGTCGGCGCGGAAGGGACGAGCATCGAGGAGCGGTCGACCTGGACCACGCTGGTCGAGGACTTCGGCTCCGTCGAGAAGGCCAAGCCGACCTGGCAGAACGCCGAGCTGCGGACCGTGCCCGGCGTACGGATACAGAACCCCAACGTGCGGATCTACTTCGGAGGAAAGGGAGGGAAGCGGTCGACGGAACCGGCCGAGCCGGTCGTCCTCGCGGGCGTCCGGCACATCGGGGACGGGCGGTACGAGGTCTACGACGTGGACAGCGAGGAAGTACTGCTGACCGGAACGCTGTCGGCTCAGCTCTGGTGGCTGCCCGCGAAGGCCGCGGCCTCCGAGCCGGACCCGGCGCCAGTGTCAGACCCCGCGGCTACTGTGGACGAAGACCTCGGTCGACCGGTCCACCACGTGGTGACGGGCGACCTGGTCGGCTACCTCACGCCCGACAGGTTCACCCCGATTGACCAGGTGAAAGAGCAGTGACAGAGAAGCTGGTGTGCCTCGACTCCCGGCACGGTGGCTGTGCCGGAGAGGTGATGTACCGCGAGAGCACGAGCGGCACCGGGACCACCGTCCCGCGGTGCGACCAGCACGCAGCCATGGCCCGAGCACGGGCCGAGAAGCGCAGGCAGAACAGAGGCGAGTGAACCCGTCGAACATGCCGAAGAGGCGGCCCGCACCCATCGTGCAGGGCCGCTTTTCTTCGCTCGCAAGCAAGTGGAACAAGATCGCAACGGAGGGGGCGAAGTAGTGGGGACGAGGCGCCGACGGCGTTTCATGATCTGGGAATGGCTCGCAGTACTCACGGCAAACGACGGCGCATGCGTGTACTGCGGCGACCCCTCACAGACCATGGACCACGTGATCCCGTTCGCCGATGGTGGAGCGGACGAGCTGACGAACCTCGTGCCCGTGTGCCACACCTGTAATCGGAGCAAGAGCGGCAAGAGCGTCCCGGCCTGGATGATGGCGATGGATCTGACCGTCCGCTGGTACGGCGGTGGCACCCCGCAGGGCAAGAGTGGCTTCGGGGACAGCCAATGGAGTCTTCGAGAGATGTACCTCTCGATCCATCAAGAGGTGCTGACGCTCCTCGACGACCTCGACACAGTGGCAGCGGAGATAGCGGACGCGCAGCGCCTCGCCTGGTTCGAGCGCCGGTTCGCAAACCGCGGCTTCCCCTCGGCGTCGTTGGGGGTACCGCGTGCACGGCGCTATGCCGAGGACGACATCGCGCTCGCCAAGAAACGCAACTGGCCGAGCGCATCGGACGATCTGGAGCGCTACGCAGGGCGTTTCCCGGAGCTGAAGCGGGCTCTGGACCTCGTGAACGAGAAGCTGGCGTAATGCCCAGGTACCTCCCGATATAGGGTGTGTGTACGCACCAACTAGGAGGGGGCTCCGGTGAGCAACGGATACAAGGACGTGAAGCAGGCCGCGGAGGACACGCACAAGATGATCTGGGGGACCTGGTTCTTCACCGGGATCGTCATGATCACCCTGGCGATCCTCACCGAGGACGTGTTCCTCCTCGGCCCGGTCCTCGACTTCGTCGCCACCTGGGGCTGGATACCCGCCACCATCGTCGCCATCGTCCTCTCGGTCATGGTCGAGATGCGGCGAGACGACGCACGGAAGAAGGCCAACGGCGTCGGATTCTGACGCTGAAACGCAAAAGGGCCCCCGGCCTGTCCCAACTCAGGGACGGCCGGGGGCCTTTCTGTTTGCCTGGTGAATGACATGGACGCGACGCCAATGATTCATTCACTCACGGCGCTCTCTCAATCCCCCGAGCGGTACCCCTACCGCCCGGAAGCGCGAAGGTCGTGGGGGTTCTAGGGCGGGTCCTGCCCCGGTGAGGGGGGAGCGGGCGGCGTGGGTGCCGGTGGTGTGGGTGCCGGGCCGGGGTCATTCCGAGGTGGCTCCACTGGGGGCGTGGCGTTTCTGATGGTGTGTCGCGCAAGCATGAAGGCTGTCAGAGCAGAAATCAGTGCTGCGATACCACCGAGCAAGGCTCCGACCCCGGACATCATCGCCGCCATGTCCGCGGATTGCTTCACGTCGTCCGGCGGAGGCTCAGTGGGGGCCGAAAATCCGGTGGGGAAGCCGAAGAACATGTACAGGAAGCCCAACAGGACCACGATGGTTGCGGCTCCGAGAGCCCAAGCACCTTGCCAGGCCCACCTAGCGCCTCGACTTCCCGAGGTGAGAACCAATGCTTCTAGCCAGCCGGGGTCACCATCGGTTGAAGTCCCTTGCCTGCGGGCCTTGAAGTTGGAGCGCCCAGCGAACCAAGCCGTGACAGCGACCATTAGCGCTATCGTGCTGAGCGCGTACAGAAGGATCACGTGTCCCGGATGCATCGCCCCTCCCGCGCCTCGGGTGTTCGCCTATTACCCGAGGTCGACAGGTCTAATCGGTGGCTGACCAGCTTCGTACTCGGCGAGCTGCATGTGCAGCTCCGCCAGAGCATCGTTCGGCGAGGTCTCGTGAAGAGCCTCGCGGGTCTTGCCGTCCTCCACTCGCTGTGCGACTTCACCGACACCGAGCAGCGCGCCGACCAGGGCAAGCACGCCGTACCAGTCGATGTCGGGGAAGCGGCTGACAAGCAGCGGCACCAGGGCCGCGAGCACGGCCACGATGCGAACGGAATGGGCACGCAGGAACGCCATAGGGACTCCTCTGTCAGGGGTGGTTACTTCATGAGGCGGGCCCAGGTCTCCGGGCCGGGGTAGCCGTCGGCGCTCGAACCGGTCCAGCCCTGTGCCCGCTGGAAGGCGCGCACGGCATTGCGGTCCGCGTTCGTCCACCGCGGACCGGGGCCGATCGCGTAGAAGCGGCCGTACCCCTTCTTCACCAGCGCGGTGCCGAGCTGCGTGACGTACTGGTTCACCTGGCCCGGCTTGAACCGGGACGCGCCAGGGAACGCCGGGACCTTCGGCTTCGGCTTCGGCTTGGGCTTTGCCGGGGCCTTGTCCGGCACGGTTACCTTGTCGCCGGGGTGGATCACGTTCGGGTTCTTGATCTGCGGGTTGAGCCCGATGACGGTCGCCAGGGAGACGCCGGCCGCCGCTGCGATGGTGGCGAGGGACTGGCCCGCCTTCACGATGACCTTCTTGGTCTTGCCGCTCGGCTTCTTGTGGCTCGTGCCCGAGCTGGTCGTCGGCCCCGAAGCCGTTGCCTTGTACGTGAACCCCGACTTGCCCTTCTTGCTCGGGTCCGCGGTCGTGATGCCGTCGCTGAACTGCGGGTATCCGTAGCCGTGGACGTACGCGTCACGGCGGAGCCGCTTGCGGGCCATCACCTTGTTGCCGTTGGCGTCGTTCGTGGTCGAGGTGTTGCCCTCGTAGGTGTAGATCCACTTCGAGTCGTAGGCGTAGCAGATACCCGTGTGGGTGCTGCCGCTCGTGCCGTAGATGACCTGCGCGCCGATCGCTGGGTACTCGCTCCAGCGGCCCTTGTTCTTGAACCACTGCATCGCCGTCCACACGGACGCGGTCCGCGGGTAGAGGCTGGAGACTCCGGCCTTCAGCGCGACCCAGGACACCCAAGTCGCGCACCACGGCTGGTAGTTGGACCACTCAAGGCCCGGCACCTGGCCGGAGTACTTCTGGTGACCGCTCGGGCGCTCGCCCGGTGCACGCTGCGCCTGGTAGCCGACCTCACCCTTAGCGACGGACAGAACCTTCGAAACCTGGGACATGCTGCCCCCTTTCGGGCATGAAAAAAGCCCCCAAGAAGGGGGCGTGAGTGGAGAGTTGGTTACTCGGTCTCTCGCGTCGGCTCGACGGCGGAGGTGACCGGCTCGATGCCGTTCTGCCGGAGCTGGAACGCGTAGTCCGCGCTCATGTGGCGGTAGTACTCGACGAGGGCTTGCAGCTCGTAGACCGAGTCCTGGAGTGCGCCTCGCCAGCGGGCGAGGTCTTCGATGTGTTCGCGTCGGGCCTTGTCGAACGCGTCCCTGCGCTCGAACCAGAGCTTGATGAACCCGACGAGGGAGGCGATCCCACCCGTTCCGAACACCACACTGAGGATCTGTGATGTGCCCATTGGGGACCTCCCTTCTTAGATGGTGCCGACCCACCTGATCTCGGCGAATGAGCCCCACTTGTACTGGAGCGACACTTCTTCGTTGGCCCAGCCGAAGGTGGACTCCAGGCACTTCGCGGCGAACTGGACCTTCGACCCGGCCTTGAGCTTCTGGACGGTCGAGTGGCCGCCGCACAGCGTGTAGCTGGTGGACTGCGACGGGGAGAAGCTGTCGACGGCCGCCGCGGCGATGGCGTCGCCTGTGCCGGCCGTCATGTTCACCCCGATGTCGACCCACAGGTTGTGCCGTAGGTCGCCGGTGCTGGCCTGCGTGTTGAACGCGCCGTTCAGCGTGATCCGGTACCGGCCGTCGATGGGCACGATGAACTGCCAGGCCGTGTCCCGGCCCATCGTCCAGTCGGCCTTGAACGTCGGGACCATGCCGGGCCACGTCTCGTACGAGGTGACCGGGGCGCCCTCCGTGCCGAGCGGGAAGAACGGGATCACCGAGTACGCGTCCTTCGGCATGTCCTTCCGCTTGAGCCCGATCATCCGGGCGGCCGGCGGGTTCTGGAGGAACCGGTGCACGTCGGAGATCCGCTTGTTGAACTTGGTGGCGTCCTCCAGCTCACGGGGAGTCCACGACTCGATTGCAGGAATACTCACGGCAGCCTCCCGACCCAGCGCATTTCGAGGAACGAGCGGCCGGGCATGGTGCGGTTGGCGAGCACGTAGTCCTTGTCGGCGACGCCTCCAGCGGAGACCGTCTCGCCCTTCTTCAGGTTGATCGTCGTACTGATGGAGCCCATGTACCGGCTGGAGCCGTTCGTGGCGTGGTGGACGCGGCCAGGGCAGTGCGAGGCGAACGAGGCGTACCCGGAGGTCCAGTCGGCGTCGGTGATTTGGTTCTTGCCGAGACGGAGGTGGACGTTGTTGGCCTCGCCGTTCGTCTCGATGACTCCGCCGAACGTCACGGCGTAGAGGCCATCCTCGGGGGCAATGAGGCGCCAGACGTTCCCACTGGAGTTCGGCACGACCATCGATCCGCCCGTGTTGTCGTACTCCTCGCCGGGGGCTGAGCCCTTGCCCGGTTCGTAGATCGGGTACGTGAGCCACTTGTTGAAGGTGAGCCACTTGCCCCTGTCGATGGCGTCGGCCGGGTTGCTGCCGCTGAAGGTGCCGCGCTGCCGGAGGGTCACCTTGCAGGCCGGCGGGGCGTAGAGGAACTTGTGCACGTCGCGGACGTACTTGTTCATGGTGTCGGCGGTCACGACTTCTCGTTGCCGCCAGACGTGGACGAGCGGAGTCGCCATCAGGGCTTCACCCCCACCCATCGGAGTTCGAGATGAGAGATCATCTGCGCGTAACTGCCGTCCCCGAGATAGAAGGGGTTGTCGGCATGGACGGCCAGTGAGACGAAGTCACCGGCCTTGAGCGCGACCGTCGCGGAACCGGCGCCGATCTTCTCGGCCGCGGAGGCACGGCCGCAGCCGACCCGCACGATCGGACGGGCGGCGATGTCTTTGCCGCCGGTCAGGTTGATGTTCGCGGCTGCCAGGCCGAACGTGAGGGTTCCGGACACGGCCCGCAGGATGATGCCGAACGACAGCTCGTACAGGCCGTCGATCGGAGCCACGATCTTCGCTGGGTCCTTGGACATCAGCCCGCCCGTGGTGTCGTACGAGTGTGTGGCGCCGACTCCGGAGCCGACGCGTTCGAGCGTCACGGGGTACCAGGTGGTGGCGGCCTTCTGCTCGCTCGCCTGGTTGGCGACCGTCCGTCGGCAGGCCGGGGGCTCTAGGAAGCCCCGAAGCACGTCACTGACGTACTGCTTCATGTCGGCTGGGTTGATCTTCTGGCCGTCGGCCCAGGTCTTGATGTCTGCCATCTGATCACCCCAAGACTGTGGTTGTGCCGAGTACGGATGCGGCGTCGTCGCCGAGAATCCAGGTCGGCTTGCCGTCGTTGATGCCGGGGATCTGGATGGTGATGCAGGCCGCGGCCTGCACGGTGGTGTCGAGAGTGAGGCTGCCGGCCGACCCGCCGGAGCCCGGAGTGTCCGAGGCGATCAGGCTGACGTTCCGGTTGCCGAACTTCCCGAGCTGGGAGGCCCGGCCCGTGACACCGTCCGGCCAGGCGAAGCCGGTGAGGTCGGTGGACTCGGCGAGCACGATGAACACGGACGTGTAGTCCACGGGGGAGTTCAGCGGGACGAGGTTCACGTTCTCGTACTGCTTGATCTCCTTGACCGGCGTCATGCTCGGGGCGGTCCAGTCGCCGCCGCGGTACAGGAGGTTCATGACGGTGCTGGTCTTGCTGCCCGCCACGTCCCAAACGATGTCGCCGGGGCGGCCGTCGTACGGCCACACCGCGACGGACAGCCAGGTCCCGGAGGCGAGCTGCTGGGCCTGGTTCAGCATCCAGGGCTCAACGATCTGCGGCTTCACGTCGGACGCACAGACGGACACCACGTAATCGTTGACGATCAAGCCTGCCGGGTGCGGGATACCGATGTAGTCCCGAGCCCCGAAGAGGCTGCTGTTGGCCTTGACGAAGCTGGGGTATCCGACCGGCGCCGGCGCCTTGAACTGCCACTGCGCCCCGTCCCAATACTTCAGCGACGGCTGACCTACCCAGGCGGTACCGTCCCAGACCCTCTTCGTCCCCTCGACCCACTTCGAGCCGTCCCACACCATCGTGGGGTTGTAGCTACGCGCCATAAGCCACCCACACATCCCCGACCTGCGGGTTGCTCGGTGCGGTGGGGCCGGAGAAGACGCGGGCGGTGCCCAGGTTCGGGGCGGATATCGCCCCGGCGGCCTCGACCCTGCCGTCAGCCCGGACCCGGAACACGGACGGCTCGGTGCCAGCACGGCCCTTGGAGATGTTCAGCGCGGTGCCGTTGGCGCTCACGGTCTCCCACTGACCGATGGCAAGGGGGACGTGGCTGCCGTTCGGCTCGACGTAGAGGGTGCCGTTGTTCTTGAGGCGGGTGAACTCCTTGTATCCGGCGGGCGTGCCGATCTCGGTCTCGACCTTGAAGACGTTGCCTGCACCGTCGCCCGTGGCGCCTTCGACCTCGGGGACCTTGAAGCCGGTCCACGTCACGCCCTTCTCGCACGAGATCTGGGCGCCACGACGGGGGATGTAGTTGTTCAACTGCTCGTCGGTGTACTGCTTCGAGTTGTGCGGGTCCAACGCTTCGGTGTGCGCCTTGAACCGCTCGCCGAGGGTGTTGGAGGTGATCTTCAACCGGCCGACACCGAAGTCGATCCACAGGTACTCGGCGCCCGGAGGGCCCCAGAACAGGGGGATGACTCCGCGCTCGTCGGCAACGAGCTGCGTGATGGGAGTGCCGTTGATGTCGACCAGGTCGAGGATCTGCTCTGCGGACTCTTCCTTGCTCGACCATACGGTGCCCACTGCGGCCGGCACCCGGACACCGGCCTCGTTCTCTGCAACGTCAGCCGGAGTCCCACCAAACAAATAACGGTCTGCCATGGGTAACTCCTAGAAAATTAAAGGGTGTTGGCCTCGTAGACGCCGGTCAGGATGATCGAGGACTTCCGCGGGAACACGAGGAGGTAGTCCAGGCCCTCGTGGAGCTTCGTCGGGCTGGGGTAGAGGATCTTCGCGACGTTCGTCTTGTTGCCCGACCAGGACATGCCCGTGAGGCTGACGAAGTTCGGGAGCCCGGCGTCGTAGCCGCTGTTGAGCATGTAGCCGGTGAAGGACTGGCCGATGTCGCTCGACGGGTTCTGCGGGAGCGTGAAGGAGATCGGGCCCGTCCCGGACTGCTTGATGTCCGTGTTCGACGTGTTGTTGATGTCGATGGAGAACCACACCGAGTTGGGGGCTATCCACCGCCACAGGCCGCGGTACTGGATTCCGGACGGCAGCTTGCCCGTGTTCACGAGCTTCGGGGTGTACGAGCGGGCCTTGCCCAGGTGCCGAGTCACCATGTAGCCGTCACGGCCGTTGAACGCCTCATACTGCGTGTCGTTGCCGTTGGAGTCGAGGTCGTAGGAGAACGTCCCCATCGGCTGGTAGTCGGCAGTCTGCCGGGTGTTCCACGGCGTCGAGACCGGGGCCGGCATGTCGTACGGAGAGACGTTCGTCAGCACGAGCGCGCCGTCCTTCGCGGGTACCAGCACCTCGTGCAGGACCATCTCCCACGTGCGGCCGGCGATCCGCTGGGGTCGCGGAGCGATCGGCGCCTTGGAGGGCTGGCCCTTGACGGCCGCGAGGTTCGCCGAGCCCTTCGCCATGTCGACGCGGACGACGATGGTGTCCCGGCGCGGGTTCTCCGTCGGGTTCGCCTCGATGTCCAGGGTCAGGATGGAGTCGAGCTGGTAGTAGAAGCCGCCCACCCAGGCCGAGCCCGCCTTGATCTCGATGGTCCGGGCGTTCACCACGCGAGCGGCGAACGGCAACACCCCGCCCTGGTAGGAGTAGTTGGTGAGCTTGAAGTCGACGCGGTCACCACCCCACAGCTTCGCCATGTCCTGCCAGTCGAGCTGGGAAACCGCGGCCTGGCCGCCGGAGGCATTCGCCTCACCGAACGGGAAACTCTTCTCTGCCATTTACATCCTCGATTCCAGCTTGCGCAGCTTCGCTTTCATTTCCCAGACCGTCTTGTAAAGGTTCAGAGGCGAGCCGGTTCCCTGGTCGCCGATCTTCGGCGTCACATCAGTTACGCGACCACCGTCCTCGACGGAGATGTTCACCTCTTTGACGATGTCCTTGTATTCCTCGCCGTCCACGGCAACCGTGACGATGTCGCCCACGAAGTAGTCCCGGCCGAACTTCGTCTGCTCGGTGTCGATGGGATAGATCTGGAAGTGCCCGGACTTCTCGCCCTCCTTGAGGGCATTGGCCGCGGCTTCCTCGACGGCCTTCACGTAGTGGGCCGTGGCTGCTGCCTTCTTCTCGGCCGCCGTGGCGCCGGGCCACTCCTTGCCGTCCGGGCCGAGACCGAGGTCTTCCACGTCCTTGCCGGTCTCGTCCTTCACGATCTTCGTGACCAGCTCGGGCTTGCCGTCCTTGCCCGTCTTGAGCGGGATGTCGCGGCGGTCGACGAAGCTCTCCCGCTTCACGCCCCACTGCTTCTCGCCGTCCGTGTCGGTCTTCTGGAAGAGGTAGCGCTCGGCGCCTTCGCCCTGACAGGCGACGATGGCGCGGGTGACGGAGGGGGCCTTGAGCTGCCACTCGTACTGGCGGAGGTTGCCGAGGTCGGGGGAGAAGCGGACCTCGCCGGAGCGGTCCTTGCACTCGTAGATGGACAGCTCGATCTGCTTGCTGTCGTAACTCCAGAGGAACCGGTAGCCCATCCGCTTGTCCTTCAGCCACTCCTCGAACTTCTCGCCGAGGTTGTCGAAGCGGAGGGAGTCCGAGAACGTGTCGCCGATGGGCACGTTGGGGCCAACGTTCAGGCCCCCGATCTTGCGATCAGACAGGGCACGGGCGCCGAAGGCGAGGTCGGCCTCAACCCAGAGGGCCTGGCCGAGCGGCCCGCCGGCCGCCCGCGTGTCCTTGCCGGTGTACTGCTTGTCGACGGGAAGGACGGCCATCTGGTCCGTGCCGGCCCCGGTGATGCCGGGGAAGGCGAGGTACCCGTACGGGAACTGGTTGTCGCACTTCCCGCCGACGAACACAGAGCCGGTGGCGGTGTGCTGGTCGGTCGTCCAGTACCGCTCGAAGGCGTCGATCTGCCCGGAGAACACGGGGTCGGTGACACCGTCCTGGTAGATGACGATGCCGCGGCCCTGCGTGAGCAGGCCCTCTTGGTAGGTGCCGCTCTTCACGAGGAGCTGCCACGTGCCGGGCTGGTTGAAGCGGACCGTGAAGTCCAGCTTGATCCACGTATCGATCTCGCCGAGTATTCGGCGCTCGCCGTTATAGACATTCCCCCTTACCAGGACGCGGTATCCCATGCAGCCTCCTAGTAAGTCTTGAAGCGAGGCCGGAAAGACAACCTCAATGAAGAAGCCCCCGAGCCGGGGGCCATTTCTACGGATATCGAGGACCATCCCTTGGGGATGGACCAGAGTTGGGGATTCGCTCCGAGACTCGACCAGTAGTTCTTGCCCTGGTCGTCCTTGAGCGTCTTGTATCCGGGCCGGGTGTCGATGGTGAGCGTCCGGCCTGCGGCCACCACGTCCGTGCCGGACGCGGGGATCTCGAAAGACTGGCCGTTGAAGGAGAACTTGAACCCGCGGACCGGGCCGGTCAGTTCCCACACTGGCCATGCCTCGACGCTGCCGGGGTTGTACACCGACAGGTCAGGCGTGGAGACCATGCCCTTCTCGATACGTAGCGGCAGGAGGGACTTCTCGGTGGACAGGAACGCCTCGCCCTGCCCGAACTTCCACTCGGCGACCTGGACTTGGTCCGAGTAGAACCACGGGTCGAAGGCCGTGAGCTGGATGCCGAAGCGGGTCCAGCGGAAGCCCGCCGAGTCCTCGCCCTCGTCGCCCTCGACTCCGCCCTTGTAGTACGCGTACAGGTACCTCGGGCGGCTGTCGGCCTCCATGAACTTGAGCACGCAGTACCCGTTCATCGGGTCGAGCGCGTCAATGAGCCGGTCCTTGAGCTGCCGCAGTGTGCGCCGGTCGATGCCGTGGATGTAGACCGGGATCATGACCTCGCGCTGGGCGTAGCGCGCGGACCGGTAGATCGAGCCGTGCAGGTTCGGACTCGCGTCCGCGTGCAGCTCGACCGGCGGCATGTCGAGGCCCTGGGCACCGGCCTGGATCATGATGGCCGGCCAGTCCTTGCCCTGTGACCCGGTGAGGGGGATCTCCTCCCCCTCACCGTTCGCGCCACGGATCGAGACGTAGGTGTATCCCCACTCCACCGGAACAGGAGGTTGAGGCCGAGGCTGAACAGGCTTCTCCTCGACCTGGTTTTCTGTTGCTGGAATGGGCATACGCACCTACCTCTCGTTTAGAACCCGGCCATCACCTCCGCCGTGCGCATGGCACGGAGGACCGCGTCGGTCGTGTTCTCGGACTTGGCCTCGTGAATGTGGATCTCGTACCGCTTGCCGGCGACCATTTCTTCGGTCTTGCGGGCGTTGTAGACCCGCTCACCACCGCGGAAATTGACCAGCTCAGGCCCGTGCTCACCCACCATCGCCAGGCCGGCGGTCGCCGACTTGGTTCCGGTCCAGTAGCCCTTGTTGCCGGACAGGGCCCGGCGCCAGCCGGAGCCGTAGCGCGAGATCGCGTAGTTCACGCCCGCGTAGATCGACGCCAACGGGTCGTACTGGCCAAAAGACTTGTACGGCCCGGCGTACGCGTTGAACGTCCCGAGGATCGTCTGCATCAGGCCCTTGGACGGATGCCCGGCCTTCGCGTTCGAGTCCCAGTTGTTCACCGCTCGCGGGTTGCCTCCGGACTCGACCGCGATCCGGTGAAGGATCAGGTCGGCGTCCTTGGCGGAGATACCGCCCTTGCCGCCCAGTTCCTTGATGACTCGCAGAACCAGCGGGCGCCAGCGGTTGACCGAGCTGCCCGTAGGCATGTCGTAGTCGCCGACACCCTCGGACAGAGCGGCCAGCGATCCTGGCCACGGGTTGAGGACGGGCCCCTTCCCGGTGCCCGGTGCACCGCCGCGAGGACGAAGAGCACCGTCGGCACGGTCGCCGTAGCCGAGCTGGCGGCGGATGGACCGGGACTCGTTACCGCCCACGGTCTCCAGGGACTTGCCCTGCTTGCCGGTGGCGATGTTGATGTGACCCCAGTTACCAGGGCCGTAGCCCTTGTAGACCATGAGGTCACCGGCACGAGCCTGACCGGTCGGCACCCGGCTCATCTTGTTGACCCAGGTGGCCACCGCGGGCCAGCGGTTCTTCGGCGTCCCCTTCGGGGAACCGCCGTAGGCCGCGTTCGCCCCGGCGTGGTCGACGATGTACGAGACGAAGTCGGCACACCACGACTCGTAGGCCGAGCTGCCGATGTACTTCCGTCCGGACATGTCGCCGGACTTGGCCTCCTGGAGGGCGAGTTTGACGACCTGGCCGCCACCGCCGCCCGTGTGGTCGTCGGCCCACTTGCCCCACTTGGCGAGCCACGGCTCGGCCTTGCCGAACGCTCCCGCGTTGAGCTTGCCGGCCTCACCGAACTTTGCGGCGATGGACTTGAGCTGCGGCGCGATAGCCGCGTCCCAACCCTTGTGGACGGCTTCCTCGTAGCCCTCGTACGGATCGTCCTTGTGCTTGCGCACCCAGGACGCGCCGTCACCGACGACGCCACCCTTGGCGAACATGTTGCCGCCCTTACGGGCCTGCTCGTTCCAGTGAAGAATCGTTTCCTTGCCGAGAGCGCGAACGACCTCGGGCCGAAGAATTCCTTCACCGGGAGACAGGACCGCGGGAACCTTGTCGACGCCCGGCATGTAGCCCGGCACGACACCACCCGTGTTGAACTTCACCGGGTGCAACGGGGAGTTGGTCCCGGCGAGCTTCGCCATCGAGCTGATCATGCCGACAGCGCCCTTGTTGTACGGACCGCTGACCGTGCTCCTGGTCGAGGAGTCCGCGAAGTTCATCGCGGAACGCCAGACCTCACGGATACGGCTGGACGCCTGCTCGAAGAACCGCTTCGTCTGGTCCACCCCACTGCGGAGGCGACCGAACGAGCTGAGCGCGTTCGAGGTCGACGAGGACACCTGACGGGCCACGTCCGACCAGACACCCTGGTTCGAGGACCGGAAGTTCCGCTCCGTCGCCGTCAGCTGACCCAGGTGGTTGATCCACCTGCCCTGAGCGGGCTTGATCTGCCCGTCCACGGCCTGAGCGACCTTCGAGCCGATGTCGGACCACGAGCCGGCCGAAGCCGACTGGTGCGCCCGCACCGCGGCCGTCATCGAGGTGAGGGCCGCCTCGATCCGCTTGGCTGCGGCCTCGAAGGCTTCAGCGTCCGGGATCGGAGTCACGGCCTGGTCCGGCACCGCCTTGGCGGGCTTGCCGGCCTTCGCCTGCTGGTTGAGACCGAGCACGGTCTGATACCCGAGGGCACGGACCGCATCCGGCCGGAGCACCGCCTCACCTGGGGCGAGCAGGGCGTGAACCCGGTCGTTGCCCGGCGAGTAGCCGGGGACGATCCCACCGTCAGCGAACTTGAACAGGCCCTCCGTGTTCGGCAGGTTCTCCTTGGCCTGCGCGTAGAAGGAGTCCCAGACCTCACGGGCGAACTCGGAGGGGTTCCCCATGATCTTGCCGACGAGATCGATCATGCCCTTCACGGAGTCGATCACGCCGTTGAACAGATCGGTGAACGTCGAGATCGCTTCGTCCAGGACCTTCTTCGGGTTGGTGACCAGGTCCTTCGCGAGCGAGCCCAGGCCCTTCACCATGTCGGCCAGGCCCGAGAAGAGGTCCTTGATCATCTCCAGCAGGTTCGACGGGCTGAGGAGGTCGGTGGTGAACTTCGCTCCGCGCTGGAGGATGTTCCCCTGCCCCTTCCACACGTCGTCCCAGAAGAGCTGACCCGCGGTCGGCGCGATGGCTCCGGCCGCCAGGCCGATGATGTTGCCGATTCCAGTCGGGGTGGCCTTCAGGAAGTCCGGCAGCCGCTCGAACATGAACGAGCGCATGTTGGAGAAGCGGTTGTTCGCCGCACGGCCCGACGTGTCACCGCCGGTCCGGGCACCCCAGGAGCGCACGCTCGCGCCCGTCGAGCCGCCGATCTTCGACCCGGCCGAAGCCATGTCGATGCCGCCGCTGAACGCATTGAATGCAGGGGCGAAGTTGATCGAGTTGGTCAGCTCGTCGAGGATTGAGAACGGCCAGCGCTTGCCGCCGCCGTGACCCTTGCCCTTGGCGACACCACCCTTGGCGAACCGCGAGAGACGGCCTCGGGCCGCTGCCGCGTTCCACATGTTGATGGTGCCCTCGCCCAGGTGGGCGGCGACCTCCGGACGGAGGATCGCCTCACCAGGAGAGAGGATCGCCGGGATGCTGTCGACGCCGGGCGCGTAGCCCGGCAGGACGCCACCCATCGCGTGCTTGGACGGCTTGCGGTGCTTGCCCTTCCCCTTGCTGCCACCGAGGCCGGTGATCGCGTTGACCTCGTCGACGTTGGTGCTCAGGTCGTTGGCCTCGTCCGCGGCCCCCTTCAGGGCCCGCTTCAGGTTGTTGACCGAGGTCGTCGTCGAGGTGACCCGCTTCTTGCCGAGCGAGTCCATCCGGCTGTTTGCCGTGGACAGCTTCGACGCCACAGCATCGACAGCCGAGTAAAGGGAGGAGCCGCCACCCTTGAACTTGTCGCGCAGCGACTTCAGGGGCTTGCCGTTGAGCGTGGTCATCCGGTCGATGACCTGCTGCACGGCGGTGCGGACCGAGGTGACCTTGGGCTTCGTCCAGTCGAACTCCTGCCGCAGGGCCTTCAGCGATCGGCCGTTGAGCTTCTTCACCTCCGAGGAGGCGTCCTTCACCTTCTGCTGGGCCGTCTCCGCCTTCTGCGAGAGCAGCCCAACTTCCTGGCGCACTCCGCCAGTTGTGCGGTCGTTCAGCTCCCGCATGTTGTTGCTGGCTGCCTGGATGCGCTGCGAGGCGTCACGGGCCGAAGCCGCGAGGCTCTGGCCGGCACTCCCTCCCAGGGCGTTCATCGCCGGGTTGAGGCTGATGTTGTTGACGCCGCGAAGCTCCTGCTTCAGGCCGCGGATCTTCTCGTCCAGGTTGCGGAGCGACTGCTCGGCCTGGCCGGTTTGGATGCGGACCTCTTCAGTGCGGCTGTCCTGCCCGCGGAAGCGGTCCCAGGCCCGGCGGCCCATGCTCCGGTTGTCGCCGCCCCGCAGCTCGGTACGGCGGTCGCGGTAGCCCTGCCGGAACGTTCCACCGTCACGGCGGGACTGGGCGCCGGCCTTGATCTGGCCGAGCACCTTGCCCGCTCCCGCCAGGCCGCCGACGAACCCGCGGGCCAGGCCGATGGCCGGGCTCAGCAGCTTGCCGAGCTTGCCGAACGTCTTGGTCAGCAGACCGAGACCGAGGATGAACGGGGCCGCCATCGCGGCCATCTTGGCGACCTTGAGGACGAAGTCCCGGATCTCCGGGTGGGCGTCGAGGAAGTCGACCGTGGCACGTATCCACTGGACGAACTTGGTCAGCACCTCGAAGAACTCGGTCAGCAGCTCCCGGATCATCGGCAGCAGCTTCGAGCCCATGCCTTGCAGCTCGTTGAGGAGACCGCCCTCCATCTCGCCGGTCTTCTCGTTCTTCTTGCCCATGATCGCGGACCCGAGACCGGTGTACGCGAACGAGCCGTCCTTCTTCTCGGAGTAGAAGAGCTTGCCGAGGGAGACCTGAGCGTTCTCCTTCATCTGCTGGAGCCGGCCACTGATCGTGGCGCTCGCCATGCGCTCGGCGGACCCCTTGATGCCGGGGTGCGTCTGCCAGCGCTCAAGCAGCTTGTCGATGAGGTCCGAGCCCTCGATGCCGCCCGTCTCCTTGGCGTTCTGCATGAACTCGTACATCTGCGCCGAGGCGGACTGCTTCTTCATCTTGCCGGGATTGGCCGGGTCCTTGACCATCCGGTCCTTGAACCCGTACATCCGCGCAAGCTCGTTGGCGGGGATGCCCGTTGCCCGTTCGAGCTGCTTCATGTTCCGCATCGGAGTGCGGCCCATGTCCAAGATGACCTCGGTGGCGTACATGCCCTGGGACACCATGGTCGGGTCCATGATTCCGCCGTAGGCAGCCTGGTCACCGATCATCTCGACGATCTGACCGGCCTTCTTCGAGACGGCCTGCGAGCCCTTCGCCTTACGCCGGGCGTCCTTGGAGTTGAAGTCCTCGTTGTGCGACGCGAGCGCACGCGCGTACCGCGTCGAGTACTTCTGCATGTCCTCCAGCGAGTACGGGGTCTGCACCGCGTACTGCTGCATCTCCTTGAGGAGCTTGTTCACGTCCTTGACGGCCAAGCCCATGCCGTGGAGACCGGTCTGCGCCTGAATCATCGAGTCGGCGGACTTCACGCCGACCGCGGACAGGCCGGCGGCCAGCAGGCCGACCGGGCCGATCAGGTGGTGCGTGATCAGGCGGCCGGTCTCGGTGACATGCGTGCCGAAGGTGTCGAGCTTCTTCGACGCCGTGTCCCACCCGCGGTTGAATCGCGTGAAGAACGGCTCCGAGTTGCGGGTCATGGTGTTCAGGGCCTGGCGGTGCTCGGCCACCTGGTCCAGCAGCATCCGGCGCTGGATCTGCGCCGTCTCGATCTGATTTTGCAGGTCAGCACGTCGAGCGAGAGCCATCTCCCGGATCGCGGCCCGCTGCTGCCGCAGCGTCTCGGCCTGCTCGGCGCGGCGCTGCCGCTCCTGGCGAAGCTGCTCCTGGTGGATCTCCCGATCCATGCGGGCCGAGTCCTCCAGGGCGCGGCGCTTGCCGGCCTCCGTCTCCCGGTAGGCGCGCAGGTCATCGCGGTAGCCGCGCAGGAGACGGCGGGCCCGCTCCTGGGCGGTGCGACGCTGCTCGTTGTCCAGCTCGCGGTCAGCGCGAGCCATGCCTTCCACCGTCTGCTGGTGCAGCCGGAGAGCCTGCTTGGCCTCCTTGGAGTGGCCCTCGGTCCGCTTCTGCTGTGCTTCGAGTGCTTGGCGGGCACGAGCGGCGACCTGGGCGCCGTGCGTCCGGGTGATCTCCTGCTCGACCTCGGCGAAGCTCTTGGCCTCAGCCTTGTGGGTCTTGCCGCGCTCCGCAGAGCCCTGCTTGGCCTGCTGGTTCAGAGCCCGGTTCATCTTCCGGGCCTCGGAGGTAGCCTCCCGAGTCAGGCCCTCGAAGCCGCGGCTCATGCCGGTGCTCAGGGCCTTGCCGAACTCCCGCCCGTAGCGACCCATGGTCGACGTGAGCTGAGTCCGCATCCGGGCGAGGGCTTCACGGTCAAGGTGCGGCTCAATCGAGATGTAACCCGTACCGACCTTAATGGCGCCGCGTGGACCTGCCATGCCGCCTCCTAGAGGTTGCTCATGTGCGTGAAGAAGGAGGACAGCTCGGCACCATCAGCAAATGTGTATTCCGGTTCCTTCGGCTTCTCCTGCGTTTCCTGGCCTGGCCGTTGAACGGGGTCGGGGACCGGCAGGTCATCCGACTCATCCGAATTGGCCTTGATGAAGAGGTAGTTGGAGATCTCTGCTGCATCGCTGACGCGTGCAATGAGGTGGTCCGTCACGGACCACGAAGCGGACTCGTCGACCTGCGCGAGGAAGGTGGACCGTCCGGGCTTCTTGATGAGCGACTGAATGAGGACGTGAACTCGTCTGAGAGAGAGCCGTCCACGCCACACGTCGAGCAGATCGACCCCGAAGAATTCGAGGAAGTCGGCCTCCAGTTCATCGGAGAAGTCGCGTATGGCGTGGATGGCGCCGATCAGTTTCCCGAGTCGCCGAACCCGGCAGCCTCGGAGACCTTCTCGGCGAACGCCTGGAAGTCGCGGATGGTGGCGCCGGTCGCCTTGTACGCCTCCCACTGCACGCCGAGGATCAGCTTGATCGCCTCCACCTCGTCGTCGACCTCCAGGAGGCCAACGGGCAGGTCGAGCGGGGCCGGGATCGTGTACTCGACGCCGTTGTGCTCGAACACGGTCGGCTGGTCCTCGGCGGCGGCCTCGGCCTTCTTCGCAGCGGTCGTCTTGCGCGGGGTCTTCGCAGCGGTCATGGCAACTCCAAAACAAAAAGGCCCCGTTGAGGGGCCTGAAGATCAATGCGGGGTATGAGAGAGGTGCCGGGGACTTTGTCCCTCCCCGGCAGGGGAATCGTTCCTGCTTACTCGCTGGCCGCCGCGGTGACCGAGAGCGAACCGGCCTGCGCCTCCACGCCGTTGACGGCGACCTTCACCGCGTACGAGCCGACCGGGGCGTCTGCCGCAGCCGCGATGACCGAGGTCAGGTTGCCCTGGCTGTCGGTGCTCGCGGAGCCGGCCGTCACCTTGCCGTCCGAGCCGGACGGGCCGGTGATGGTGAAGACGGCCGCAGTGTTCGGGGCGAAGTTCTCGCCGGTCAGGGTGACGCTGCCACCCTGCTCAACGGTGTTGCCGGACAGGCGTGCCGCGGCGGGCTCCTGGACGGTGCTGCCGGAGTCGTTCAGGTCGTCGTTCGTGAGGACGTACCCGAGGCCGCCGTTGTAGTCGAGGGCGTCGATGGTCAGCTCGAACTTCCCGTTCTCGGCGCGCTGGAGCTGGATGGCGCCGCGGTCCGAGATCATCGCGCGGCCGATGACGCAGCGGTACTTGGTCTGGCTCTGCGACCAGTCGACGACGAGAGCGATCTCGTTCAGCTCCGGCGTGGACTTCAGGTCGAGGCGGAACAGGCCCGGCGTCTCCTTGGACTCGACCCACGAAGCACCGAAGAACAGCTCGGTCGTGAGCTTCGAGGTCTCCATCAGGGTGGCCTTGACCTGGAACGATGCGCTCTTGACGTTGTACAGAACGGGCACGGCGCTCTGCCAGACGTTGACCGGGTCCGTCTCGATCGAGGGGGTGATGGTCACGCCGCCCTCGTCCACGTAGCCGAGGTTCTTGAACGGGGCGCCGAGCGCGTCGAGGCTGACCGGCAGGACCGTGCCGGAGCCGGGAGCGTCGCTCGCCTTGGGAGCCGGCGCGATGTGCAGGGCGCCGTTCGGGGCGAACCGAATCTTCTGCGGGTTGCCGGTCTCTGCGGGAGTAGACATAGAGCCTCCTGGAAAAGGGCATGAAAAAAGCCCCCTCGGAAAGGGGGCTTTGCAAGGTGTGCTATTCGGTTGTCAGTCCGTCTCCCACGTGATCTCGCTGATCTCAGGGACCTTCGGAGGGACGTAAGGAACCGGGGGCGTGACGACCGGGAGACTCCATTCCGACTCGGCGCCGTCGGCCTTTGCGACCTTGGCGCGAACCTGGAAGATGTCGCCCTCGTTGAACGGCTTCCCGTAGGCGTCCTCGGTGAGGGTGAAGTCAGTGGCCGGCCAGTCCTGGCCGGTGTTGATGACCCTCACTCGCTCGTCCTCCGGTGTGTCCGGGTGAGCGTTCACGTGAGTGATCTCAAGGACAATCTCGGTGCCGGGAATGCCGACGAAGTTCATCGACTTGAAGTCGAACTTCATGATGCTGGCCATGGCTACTCCTCGATGTAGGAAACGGCGACCTCGCCGCCGTAGCAGTGCTCCCGAGAAGTGCTGTCCGGCAGGTACTTGGGGGAGTCGATGTCCGCAACGTCGAGCACCAGGACGCCGTCCACGTCGGTGCCGGGCAGCTCCTCAAGGAGCACGGCGCGGACCTCGTAGGCGAGGCCGGCGGCCTTCTCGCGGTCGGGGTGGAAGACGGAGTACTCGACATCGGCACGGTCCGCTCGACGGCGGACGATGCGGAACCCGCCGGAGTGCTCCAGGTACACGGTCACGTCACCGGGGTTGCGGCCGACCAGGTCGCCGGTCACGGCGCCGGGCGGGAGCTTCAACCGGCCGCGGAGGTAGCTGACCAGGACGGCGATCGGGTCACGTCTCATTCGACCCTCGCCTTCAGCAGAGCCGCCTTCAGGAAGCGGCGGCCCGGATGACGGCGGCCCCTACGGTCCGT
Organism: Streptomyces sp. Da 82-17; assembly: GCF_046098215.1. Lineage (NCBI taxonomy): Bacteria > Bacillati > Actinomycetota > Actinomycetes > Kitasatosporales > Streptomycetaceae > Streptomyces > Streptomyces sp. Da 82-17. Next base: position 45,659 of record NZ_JBJURH010000003.1, on the reverse strand, counting down.
CCAGCCGCGCTCCTGGAGCATCGCGTGCCGGACCTTCGGGTTGTCCTCGATGGTGACGTTGCCGCGCCAGCCCCAGGCATCGGCCTCGACGTGGGCCTCGATGTGCTTCTTGATCTGGTTCCAGTTGCCCTTGGTGGCGCTCGCCCGCGGGGCCTCCTTGATGGCGTCCGCGGCGATCTTCGCCGAGTGCGTGGCCACCAGGTCCCGCGTGCCGGTCGAGTGGAACACGGTGTACTCCCAGTTCCGGTGCATCACGAGCTTGAACTCAGACATCAGTTGGTCACCCTCCAAGCTCGAATGCGGACATGACGGAGGGAGCCGTAGTTCCAGCGCATCGGCTCGCCGTCGACCTCGAACCAGAGGCCGTCGATCAGGAGCCGGTCCGGAGCATCCACGGGGGTGCCCCACGGCAGGTAGACCAGAAGCCGTTCCTGCGCGGTCTCGCGCTCGGGGCTGCGGGTCTCGAAGGACCGCTCGGGCTGGACGTTGGCGAGGCCGGCCCACACCTTCGTGGCGTTGTCCCAGTCCCGGTGACGGGTGTAGGCGCCCTCGACTATCGGGGCGCTGTGGATCTCGACAGGATCATTGAAGAACTTCATCCGGCCCCCTGGTCAGGGAGATGGATGCGAGCTTCCGCCGGTAGCGCTTCAGCGAAGCGCGGGCCGCGGGGGAGAGCTGCTGGATGGACGAGGTGGAGCCGAACTGCACCTCGATGTCGCCGACTCGCTCGGAGACGATGCCGGGCTGTACCGCCAGCCAGCGGATCACCTCGGAGCACAGCACGGCGCGGATGCCGGGTGCGCCCTCGCGGTAGCCGCTGCCGCAGTAGTCCGCGATGAGGGCGGAGGCGTCCTGGATGAACGCCTCCACCCTCGGCTTCTCTGCGTCCTCGAATGTCCTGCCGATCCTGACTTCGATGTCAGTCACGGTCACGGTCATGGGATCAGGCCGCGGCCTTCGGCTTGGCGGAGAACACGACGAGCTGTTCGGGACGGATGACCTTGGCGTCGTAGAAGACGCGGGACTTCACGGCCTGCGTGAACTTGGCCTCCGGCTCGTACTGCTTCATCTCGGCGTGCGGGATGAGCAGGGACACCGCGTTGGTCGAGCCGAGGATCATGTCGATGCCCGAGGCGTCGGTGTGCGCGTTCTTCGTGAACTTCGCGGTGCTGCGGTTGTGGTTGCCGAGCGTGGTCGTGGTGAAGACCGGGATGCCGAGGATCTGACCGATCTGGCCGGACGGCATGACCGCGCCAGCGCCCCAGTGGGACTGGTCCTTGAACTCCGGGTTGCGGAGCAGGTTGGCGCGGACCTTCGGCGAGATCATGAGGTAGCGCGACTCCGGAGCCTGGTTGATGTCCAGCTCCTGGATCATGTCGACGAGGATGTCGTACACGTCGTCGGTGAGACGGTCGTCGGCGCCGTTCTCGGTGGTGCCTTCGAACTTCTTGATCTTGCCGTGCAGCGTGTTCGTGCCGGGCGTCTTGCCGGCCTCAACGCCGTTGTAGTCCTTGCCGTCGATGCCGAAGGCGATCGTCTTGGCAATCAGGGAGTCGATGGCGATGGCGGTCTTGCGAGCGCGCTGGGAGACCAGGTTCTCGAAGAGGTTCACGCCGTCCTTGGTCTGCCACTGGTGGACGTTGTCGATCTCGATGTGGAACGAGGAGCCCTTCCGGACTCGCACGTCCATGTACTCAAGGGACGCGTGGTCGGCCTGGCCGGCGATCTCGCCGTACGCGGGCACGGCGCCCTTGTCGGTCACGGTGTCGACGAAGTGGGGCACGTGCAGCACGTCACCCTCGCGTCGGAACTCGCCCTCGAAGTTGCGGTTGCAGATCAGCGAGGAGCCGAGAACAAGGTTCTCCTCCAGGTCCGTGAGGAGCTGGGCGGTGTACAGCTCGGGGACGAAGACGTTCCCGCTGTTGGCCTGGTAGCCGTCACCGGCAGTGGTGTTGAAGCCGTTGGAAAATACGGGCGCAGCAGTCATAGGCGGTGCTCCAAGGTGCAAGCATCGCGGTACTCAAATCAACTTTTTAGGCAAAAAAAGAGACCAGGTGTTACCGCAATCAGCTATCGAGAAAGGGGAATTGGGAGGTCAGACCTCGCCGCGCTGGAGGGCATCGAACTTGCCCTCCTTCTTCGCGGCAACGATCTGAGCGGGCGTCATCCGGGCCATGTCCTCGCGCGTGAGCTGCGGGACACCGGTGCCGCCCTGACGGCCGAGACCAAGGCCCTGAGCGAACTCGGGCTTCTCAACCGGCTTCGGAAGCGACGAGACGAACTGGCCGATGGCGTCGCCGTTGACGGCGCCGTCCTCGGTCACGAACGAGCCGACGTTCAGGTACTCCAGGCCGGGCAGCTCGACGCCGGCCTTTGCGGCGTGGGCGCGAAGCTCTGCCTCGGCGAGGCGGGTACCGAACTCGCCGACCACTGCCTTGCGGGCCTCCGCGCGAGCGGCCTCAAGAGCCTTCTCGTGGTCACTGAGCGATGCCTGCCGGAAGCCGTCCAGCTCGGTGCTGGCCTGCTTGAACCTGTCCTCGTTCTTGCGGGACAGGGCCTTCCACTTCTCGACCTCCGCCTGAAGGGCGGCAACGTCGGGGGTGGGCTCGGCGGGCGTCTCGTTCGGGGTCTCAGTCATGTGCAACATCCATTTCGGATAGGGGAAACAAAAAAGGCCCCCGTTTCGGGGACCGTCAGGTGAAGCGTGCGGAACTACTTGCCGGCCTTCTCACGGGCGGCGTTCCCGCTGTTGCCCTGCGGCGGCTTGCTGGCCGCCTTCTGGGCGTTCTTGTCGCCCCCACCAGGCTTGGCTTCCTGGCCGGGCTGAGTCAACGCAGCCTTGTCGGCCTGCGTCATGTACTTGTCGGCCATCTCCATTTCGGTCTTGGCCTCTTCCTCCAACAGGCCCTGGAATCGCTCGATCTGCTGCGGGGTGTAACCCGCGTCGAGCCAGAGCTGCTGCTTCGGAACGTTGAGCATCTGGAGCTTGAGGAGCGCATCCATGTGCTGCGCCTCGGTGCGGTTCTCGGGGTCCTTCCACATGACCTCGGCCTCGAAGGCGTCCGCACGTTCCTTGTCCTTCTTGACGAGGAACGCCAGCCTCATGACCGTCTCCCACGCCTCACCGAAGTGCAGCATGCGTTCTCGGGTCTTGGCGATCAGGCCGGCCTCCGCGGAAGTGATCGAGTCTCCGGACGGCACCTGGCCGCCCTTGAGCAGGTAGAAGAAGGGGATGCGGGAGATCGACGCGAGGTGCTGAACGAGCATGTCGACGAGGTCGACGTAGTTGCTCAAGTCCGCGGCGTCGAACTGGCCGAACGTGGCCGCGGGGTCTTCGGCCTGGAGGAGCTTGTCCACGGCGACCCGGAACGGCTCGATGGGCCGCCCCTGCTCGTCCTCCTGGATCTCCAGGCCGGTCACGTACCGCTGCGGCCAGGCCGCGTACTCCGACGCCACGAGGGCATCGGCGGTGACCTTGTTGATCGCATCCTGGATCGGGATGATCGGCGCCAGGTCGGAGACGGGGTCGCCGACGAGCCGGGCCCGGTTCTGGAGCGGGACGACCGGAACCACGCCGAGCGGGTTCTTCTCCGTCGAGCTGACCGTGTACCCGAAGAGCGACGGGCCTCCGGTGCAGACAACGTCCTCAAGCCACAGCGTGCAGTGCTCGCGGCCCCAGTCGTCCACGAAGAACTTGGCCGCGGCCTCAACTTCCCTGCGGCTGCCGGGCTTGAGCTGCACGACGGTGGTCTCCGCGGACTCGACGTTGATCGTCGGCTCGCCGTCCTTGTCGGCCCAGACGATCACGTATGCCTGACCGTTCGTCATGGCGTCGAGGTGGCCGGCGGTGCTCTCCGCGTCGAGGTGGTTCCGCTGCCAGATGGCGCGGGCCTCCTTGTCGGCCTGCGGCTCGTCCGTCATGCGGAAGCCCTCGACGGCCAGGCGCTCGTTGACGCTGTCGATGATCAGGCCGCAGAAGTTGTCGTTCCAGCGGGCGAACACGTCCGCGAAGGCGCTCTCGTACTTGGCCTGCGCGAAGAGCATCCGTTGGTGCCGGCCGTCGTAGTACTCGCCGTAGGGGCGGATCTTGCCCCTCTGTGCGGCGAGCTTCCCCTTGAGGTAGTCCATCCACTCGGCGGGGGTGGAGGGCGGCGAACCTATGTTGTCGCCGGGAGTCTTCTGCAAGGTGGCAGCGGTCATCGAGGCCCCTTTCTGTGCGGGGCCTTACTCAGAACCCAACTACACGCCTTCGCTTGATCTGCATTCGTCCATCAGCAATCGCATCGGCGCGGGCCTCGAAGGCGAGGATCGCGCACACGGCCAGGTCGATCTTTCGCTTCGACCTGGGGGAGTCCTTGCAAATGAGGAGGCCCTGCGGGACTTCCCTCGTCACTGCGTTCAGGCAGTGACGGGTCAGGTCCGGGTCTCCGTCGTGCTTCACGTCGCCGACCGCGACGGCGGAGTGCAGGCGCTCGGTGGCCTCGCACATCCGCATGGGCTTGTTGGTCCAGTACTCGAAGACGTAGTCGTCGCCGTACGTGATGGCCCAACGGCCTATGGCTTCTTGCCAGTACGGCGGATCGCCGTAGAACCATTCGACCTTGTACGTCTCGAAGGCCCGCTTCACGGCGGCCTCGACAGCGAGAACGTCAACTTCCCAGTCGGGCTGCTTCGGATCGCGCGGGTTCTCCCACAGGCCCAGGACGAACAGCTTGCCGTCCCGCAGGCGGGCGCCGACCAATCCTGTGGCGTCTCCGCGGAGGCTCCCGTCGAACCCGATGGCGATTTGGTCGCCGGGCCGGATCGGGTCGTCCTCGTCGAGGCATGCATCCCACTCGGCCTTGATCAGCCAACCGTCCGCGTTCTCCTGGATGTTGTTCAGGTAGAAGCGGTAGGCGACCGCTGGTGCGGTACGCGGGTCCATGATCGCGGCAACGATGCCGTCCACGTCGACCCAGTGGGAGTCGCCGTAGGCGTCGATCACACCGGCTCGGACCGCGTCCTCGTCCTTGAGGTCGATGTCCCGCTCTGCCTCGCGGCAGTCGTAGAGGATGCCCTTCGCCCCGTACTCCATCGCGGCCTCGAAGGTCCGCTGAGCGATCGAGTTCTCGTTGGGGTTGAAGGCGTTGGTGGTCTCGATCAGCCGGGAACCGGCGCCGGCCGTCTTCTGGACGTTGCGGTCGAGCGTTTCCCAGACGTAGACACCCTGGTTCGACTCGATCCAGTGGTGGACCTCGTCACAAACAACAAACGGGCATGGCCCGGCCCCGGCAGGAGTGATCCCACCGGGGCCGGACAAAGGTTGGCCTCGCCCCCTCAAGTCCTCGGGACGAGGACGTGACGGGCTCGATCCGGCCGGGCCGGCCATCCTTGAACTGGATGATGCCCTTGCCGATGTCGAGGTTGAACTCCTTCTCGGCCGGCGACTCGGCCAGCATGCCGCGGATCATGTCGCGGGTGTTGGCGGTCTGGTCGAGTGAGGTGGCAGCGATCTGGACGAGCGGGAGCGGAACACGCTTCCCGACCGGCATCCCGTTCTCGTCGAAATGCGAGAAGCGGCAGGGCCCGATGAACTCCACGATGGCCAAGGCCGCCAGGAGCGGCGTCTTGCCCCAGCCCTTAGCGCGGCGGAGAGCCGCGGAGCGGTAGAGCCACTTTCCCTTGTCGTCGATGGCATACATCCACAGGACGAAGCGCAACTGCTCCGGCGTGAATTTCCACGGCTGTCCGGCGTTCTCGCCGTCCGGCTGGACGATGTACTTCTGCGCCCAGCGGATAATTCCGTACCCGAGACTTCGAGTGGGGTGGGGGACGCCCGATGGCGCATTTCCCGTAATCGGCATCCCTCACCACCTTTCTAGGACTCGGAAAGCATCTTGAACAGCTCCTCGTCCATACTCGAAGTGCTGGCCTCCTGAGCGGCCTTTTGGGCCTCTTCCTCGGCCTGCTGGTCAAAGTTCATTCGGAGGCGTGCGCGGTCCTCCGTGGTTGCGCCCCATTTACCGACCCGCTGCCGGATTTCTCCGGCCAGCTTCACGTCACCCTGGTAAAAGGCATCGACGAGCTTTGTAGTGAGTTCCAGCTCGGCCCAGTCGGTCTCTAGCCAGTGCTCGGTCTGAGGAGCAGAGGCCCAGGTCTTCCAGAAGCGCTTGGCGCCCCCAGTGGAAATGGCCAGGGCCTTCGGCAGGGCACGGCTCTCACCGGACGTGAGGCTCAGCGAGTGCTCACCGAGCGCGTGGTCGGTGTTGCGGCGTCGCGAATTCGGGCTCGGTGCCGGCCCGCGTCGAGCTGGCATCGTCACCACCTCGTCAGAAGGCTGGCCTGTACCCCGTACAGCTCCCCGAGTTCCTGCACCTCGACCAGCGCGTCTTGACGCCACGAGCGCTTCTCCGCGGCCTTGCTCGGCCGGGAAGCGGCCTTGGCCGGGGGAAGGGCACACGCGCAGTCGTCGCACAGGCCGTCGCAGTCGGACACGGGAAACCTCCGCGGGGATGAGTGAATGAATGATTGGAAGACCGGCCCTTCGGGGGCCGGGTAGGGTCGCCACCAGCCCGAACCGATATGGCGTGTGACGGCGAGGCCCCGGTGCCCCCTTCGGGGATGGAGTACCGCCGGGGCCGCTATCGGTCCTCGTAGTAGGTCTTCCGTCGGTGGCATTCACGACAGAGGACCCACAGGTTCGACAGCGCCCAGGTGCCACCCTTGGCAACCGGGACCAGGTGATCGACCTCCAGCTCGGTCTTCGAGCCGCAGCGCTGGCAGGTGAAGCGGTCGCGGGCGAGCACTGCGGCCCGGCGCTTGTGGAAGTCGCCGGGCCGGTTCTTGTTCCTGGCGGAGGTCTTCCAGCCCCTCTTGGGAGGGGCGTGTTCCTCGCAGCGACCTGAGCGAACGGTCACGGAGGTGCAGCCCACTGACATGCAGATCGACTTGGCTCGGGGCATCGTGGCCTCCCTCCGTGACGTGGTGAGTCGGCGGGATTCGAACCCGCTCTGCCCCCTGACCGGGGGCGTGCACGCCGTACACCGCGACTCCAGCGGGTAGTGACCCCGCCTTCACCCGCACCGGGGATCAACCGGAGCGGACTGAATGGGAGAGGCCCCGGCCGGTTACTTGTCTGGCGGCCGGGGCCTCGTCCTCCCTGGGCCTCGACAAGGGAGAGCACTCGACCTTGGAGATCAACAGAGAGGAAACTGAAAGATCCTTCAAAGGATCTTCTTAGAACTGAGTGACTAATACTTAAGTTTCTAGTTGGAAGACTTTCGTTCGACCTCGCTTCGCTCGGTCTCACTAAGTATGTAGGTGTTACCGGTCGGCCAAATAACGGCCGACCAAGAAACTGAGACGTGGATCACAGGTTGAGTGGAGTACCGGGCCCTCATGTACGACCATGGGGGTAGGTTGTGCGACTCAGAGTTGATCTGAGTCCTACTCAGGTAGTATGATCACGAACCAACAACAAGTTGCATTGATCACAGGGAGGGAAGGCAACCATGGCGAAGCTTCCTACAGACGGTGTTCTGAGAAAGCTGTTCCAGCTCGGGCAGACGGACGCTGAGATCGCCGATGAGTATGGCGTGACCGTCGCCGCGGTGAACAAGCGCATGGTCCTGATGGGCCTGCGCAGGAAGCCGATCGCCACCCGCGTGACCGAGGAGATCAACCGCGCCTGGGATGTGAAGTCGGAGGCCGGCGCCGCCAGCCACCACAACAAGCGGCCCATCCAGGGCCTGAAGTACTACCTGCGTCAGCAGCTCGGCGACAAGCTCAGCCCCACGCAGGAGAAGCACATGAACCAGCTCCTCAAGCGACTTGAGCGCGAGAACGCCATCCTCGACTACGACCGTGACAGCGTGGACGGCTACGTCTTCCGTGAGCGCCGGCCGGAGGACGGGCGCCGCGTCATGCGCTGGCCTGACGGTGTCGAGCTGCCGGATGAAGAGTTCCGTGCGGCCCTGGAGCTGCCGCAGCCTGAGCAGGCCGAGGACGAGGGGGGCTCCGAGAGCTGATCAGTGAATGATTTGTTCGCGGTAGGACCAAGGTCCCTGTGACCCCAGGACTAACGTCCCACCAGGAGCCCCCCGGCTGGTCGCCGGGGGGTTTGCTTTTGCCCTGAAGCTCCTGTACTACTGAGAAGCGTCCGGTTGATTTGAGTACCGATCGGCCGGGCGGCGCGTTGCAAGGCGAACTTCGCGAGAAATGGAATCAAGCAAGAATGGCAATAACGCTCCTGCCTTCGGTCATTCCCGCCCGCCGGACTGAAAAGCTCCGGAAGCTGGCCAAGGTAGTTGAAGCCTGCACCTTTGCGTCCCCTCCGCAAGACCTTCTAATGACCGTCGGAGCCAGCCTTTCGCTAATCCTCACTCAGGATGCTGGCTTCTACTTCGACGTTGTATTCACCGACCTCACGACCGAGGAGTGCCTGTATGAGATCGACCAAGCCTTCGAGGCTCGCGGCCTGGCCCGCTGGCGGGAAGCCGTAGTCGAACTGGTGTCCGCATCCCGGCCGCACCCGAACTTCCCCGGCAGCAGCCGCATCACTTACCTGATCGTCCACCCGGAGGCCCTTGCATGAGCATCGAGACCCAGCCCCGCAGCGTCAGCCAGACCGAGCAGTACGAGAAGTGCGCCTGGCGCTTCTACCTCCAGCGCGTAGAGCGCGTGACCCCGAGGCCGGCGGCCTGGAGCCACCACGGCACGGCCTTCCATGCCGTCGCCGAAGCCTTCGAACTGTCCAACCGGACCATGGGGGAGGACGAGGCCGTACAGCTCTTCTCCGACCGCTACAGCGCCCTCATCAACAAGGCCCTGGAGAAGGAGTCCGACACGGACAAGTGGCTCGCCGCGGGCTACACGGGCGGCGAGGACATCGAGCGCCGCTACGTCCTCGGACAGAACCAGGTGAGGCACTACGTCACGTCCTGGGCCGAGCAGCACCCCACGACGACATGGGAGACCCCGGACGGCACCCCCGGCCTGGAGCTGTACTTCATGGTCGAGCTGGGCGGCGTGAAGGTCCGCGGCTACATCGACCAGCTCGTTGACGACGGCGACGGCGCGGTGCGCCCGCGGGACTGGAAGACCGGGAGCACCAAGTCCAAGTTCCAGCTCCAGACCTACGGCGTGGCCGTGCGCAAGCTGTACGGCGTCGAGGTCAACCGGGCTGACTGGTACCTGGCCAAGGAAGGCCGGCTGTCACGGCCCGTGAAGCTCGACGAGGTCCGCGAAGAGGACGTGGCTGAGCGGTTCGCGGCCATGGATGAAGGTGTGAAGCGCGGGGACTTCCCGGCGAACCCTGGCTACGACTGCCGGTTCTGTGATGTGAGTCATGCCTGTTCATTTAGGCGATAAGTTGATTTGAGTACCGCGAGGCGGTAGAGTCGACAATGTAAGCAGGGGCCCGCCGGAGCGGGCTTGTTCTTAGACCTGAAAGTTGATTTGAGTACATGTACTCCCTGAGTCAGAGCGTGAGGATGAAGGGCGCGGCCGGCGAGCCGCTGCCCTCTCCCTTCAAGGGGCTGACCAAGCTCGAAGCCGAGTTCCGCCGCGGCGAGCTGTCCGTGGTCGCCGCGGCCGGCGGCACCGGCAAGTCCGTCCTCGCGATCAACCTGGCCATCCAGTCCAACGTCCCCACGCTGTACTTCAGCGCGGACTCGACGGCCGCCACGCAGCTCAGCAGGGCCACCGCGATCATCACCGGCCACGACGCCAAGCGCATCAAGTCCCAGCTCCATGCCGACCAGTTCGACGAGTACGAGGAAGTCCTCGCCAAGCGCTGGTGGCAGCGGTTCAACTACAGCGCCCGGCCCACCCCGGCCGAGCTGGAGCTGCACCTCAACGCCTACGAGGCGGTGTTCGGGATCTATCCGCACCTCGTGGTCATCGACAACATCACCAACGTGGACGCCGGGGGTAACGGCACCGCCGAGGAGTTCACCTTCGGCCTCGAAGGACTCTGCGACTACCTCAACGAAATGGCGCGCGAAACTCACGCACACGTCATGGCGATGCACCACGTAATCGGCGACTACTCGGACGGGCTCAAGCCCATTCCGCAGTCCGGCCTCAAGGGCAAGATCTCCCGCGTCCCGTCCCTCATCCTCACCATCCACAAGGAGATTGACGGCATGGACAGCCGCACGCTCAACGTGTCCCCGGTGAAGAACCGCGAAGGGTTCGAGGACAGTAGTGGCGAGACCTTCACGAGCCTCGACTTCAACACCTCCAATATCCGCCTGGAGGACGTTGAGGAAGAAGTCGTGTTCTAAGTCACGCACCAAAAGTTGATTTGAGTACCGTACTCACGTAAACTAGAACTAGAAGGGCAAGAGGAAATGACCTCCACCACCATCAACCGACCCGGCTACAACTACTCCATCGAGATCACCGACCTTCTTGCCGAGCAGTTCCCCGAGTTGAACGCCAAGACCCTCAAGAAGCTCGACCAGGCCGCCACCCCCATCATCGAGTTCGCACCCGGCCGGACCATCTCCTTCCGCCGCCTCACCCGAGACCTCCGCGGCCACAAGGGCAAGGCCATCACCGTCTACCCCCGCAAGAACGGCAAGCGGTGGGTCGAGCTGGTCGACGCAGCCGACATCGCCGCCCTCGCCCGAACCCTGGACGACGTGGTCGAGGACGCCCGCGTACGCAAGGCGGTGAAGGCCAAGGGATGACCCAGCCCAGGAAGGGATTCCGCACCTGCGCAAAGTGCGAGCGCAACCGCGCGGAGAAGTTCTTCACCTCCTCCCGCGGCCGGGTCTGCGCCTCCTGCCGGAAGAAGACCCGCAGCAAGGCCAGCCACTCGGCGAGGGTCCAGGCCACCTACGGCCTCGGCCCCGGCGAGTACGACGAACTGTTCCGCCTCCAAGGCGGCAAGTGCGCCATCTGCGGCGGCACCCGCAAGCAACGACTCTCCGTCGACCACTGCCACAAGACCAACCTCGTACGCGGCCTGCTCTGCCGGATGTGCAACGGCCGGCTCCTCACAGCAGCCAGAGACCGCCCCGAAGTCCTTCGGGCCGCGGCCGACTACCTCGAAAACCCCCCAGCGCAGCACCACTTGGGCCTGCGCTACTACCAAGGCAAGGACTCATGAGCGAAGAGCGGAACACCCAGGCCCTGTCGAGCTACCGCGAGTGGCTGGGCAACCGGCGCTACATGGAGAGCGTCTACCGCCGCTACGACTTCCCTGTTCATGTCCGAAAGGTTGATTCGAGTACCGCCAACTCGAAGTGAGGTCTCCCGTGGGCGACCCGGCCACCAAGCCGTCCATCGTCTCCGTCCTGACCCACTACTTCCCCGAGTGGACCGCGCCCGCCAAGCGGGCCGGGTGGGTCAAGTGCCTGTGCCCCTTCCACGTGGAGGACAGGCCATCGGCATCCATCAACTTCGAGAGGGACCGGGTGAACTGCTTTGCCTGTGACCTGTCCCTCGACTCCATCGACGTCATCCAGCGCGAGGAAGGACTCGGGTTTGTCGAAGCTCAGCGCTTCGCAGAAGGCCGGTTTGATAGCGGCAGCCAAGCAGTACAGCACGCAGTACGAAGCAAGCCCCGCCGAGGAGCTGATCGTCTCCCGCGGTTTGGGAGCGCTGGCGGGGAAGTTCGGACTCGGCTTCGTTTCGGAACCGGTGGTCGGACATGAGCGGTACCGCGACCACATCGCGATCCCGTACCTCCGGCCGGCGGGCGGACAGCACGCGGTGGCCACGCTCCGCTTCCGTCGGATCGACAGCCTCGTCACCGCGGGAGCTGCGGACCTCGATGAGTTCGACGACTCGCTTGCGGGAGCCAAGTACCTGAGCCTTCCGGGGCACAGCCCACAGCTCTTCAACACGCAAGCACTCCTGACGCACCTGCCCTATGTCGCCCTATGTGAAGGGGAGTTCGACGCCATGGCCGCCGAAGCGGCAGGTGTACCGGCGGTGGGCCTGCCCGGAGTCTCCTCCTGGCGCGACCACTTCGACCCGGCCTTCGCCGGATTCGAGACCGTCTTCGTCCTCGGCGACGGCGACGAAGCGGGCCGCAAGTTCACGCACAAGATGTGCGAGCGGCTGCCGAACGCCAAGGCCATCGACCTGGGCGACGGCTACGACACCAATCAATTCATTCAGCAGTACGGCTATGAAGCGTTTCGCGGGAAGTTGGGTCTCAATGGCTGAGTACAAGATCGGCGACAAGGTCCAGGTGCGGACCGTCAGCGGCCAGATGGCCACCTGGCTCTACGGCGAGCGCATCGGCACCGTCGTGAACGTCTACGAAGGGGCCATCTACCCCTACGAGGTCCAGTTCGCCAACGTCGGCGAACTCTGCTTCGCAGGCGACGAGCTTCGCCTCCTCGCCCCGGAGGCCCCCGAACAGAACCCCGGCCGCCGACTCCTCGCCGAGACCGCCGGCCTGGCCCACGGCATCGACACCCAGGAGGCGCAGCAGGTCATGAAGTCCGCCTTCAACTATGCCCAAAAGGTTGATTTGAGTACTCCGGATGTTGTGAAGCACCCCTCGCACTACACCAGCCACCCCAGCGGCATCGAGTGCATCGAGATCACCAAGCACATGAACTTCACCCTCGGCTCGGCCATGAAGTACCTCTGGCGCGCAGGACTCAAGGACGACGCGATCCAGGACCTCGAAAAGGCCCGCCAGTACATCGACATCGAGATCCAGCGCCTCAAGGAGTCGTCTAAGTGAAGACCTTCGTATTCGTCAGTGACCTCCAGATGCCGTATCACGACCGCAAGGCGTGGCGGGCGGTCCTCAACTTCATCGGCGACACCCAGCCCGACGAGGTCGTGAACATCGGCGACGTGACCGACTACCCCCAGCCGAGCCGCTGGACCAAGGGCACGAAGGCCGAGTTCGAAGGCGGAGCCCTCAAGGACGCCGCTTACACCCGCCGCTACTACTGCGAAGCCCTCCGAGCCGAATACGACGGCCCCTCCAGCCTCCTCGGCTCCAACCACGGCATCCGGCCCGGCCAGTACTTCGCCAAGAACAACCCGGCGCTCCTGGACGACGAGCACCCCAACCCGTTCACCGAGGACAAGCTCCTACGCCTGGACGAGTACGGCATCGACTTCCACGAGGACTTCTACGACTTCGCGCCCGGCTGGACAGCCACCCACGGCCACCTCGGCTTCAGCCTCAGCCGCTACGCCGGTGGCACCGCGATCGGCGCAGCCCGAAAGATCGGCAAGTCCGTCGTCTGCGGCCACACTCACCGGGCCGGCGTCATCTCCGAGTCCCGCGGCTACAAGGGCCGCGTCGAGACCCTGACCGGCCTCGAAATCGGAAACCTCATGGACATGAAGCAGGCCAACTACCTCAAGTACGGCGCAGGTAACTGGCAGCAGGCATTCGGAATCGTCCGCGTCAGCGGGACCAAGGTGTTCCCGGAACTCGTAATGATCAACAACGCCGCATTCGTCGTGAACGGGGAGAAGTACAGTGCCTAACTCCGAGACTGTCGAGCTGGATTGGGCATACCTCTCCGACCTCGCCGACAAGGTCGCGTACAACATCTCGCAGAAGTGGGCCATCGTCGAAAAGGACGATGTGAAGCAGGAAATCCTGATGCACGCCTACGAGCACCGACCTGCGATCGAGGCCAACTATGCCAACGAGGACTTCCTCTGGAAGATCTTCAACAAGGCCGGCACCCAGTACGCGTCCAAGGAACGCAACTACTACGACCTTCAGGACGACACGTACTACTACACCCCCGACGAGGCGAAGGCCGCCCTGCGCACCTTCCTCTACACCGATGAGGAACTGGGGCAGATGGTCGGCAAGAAGGACGACCTCCTGTCGTCCCGCGTCACCGACAACCTCGTCTCCGCGCGCATCGACGCGTCCGTCTCCCTGAAGAAGCTGCCCGAGCGGTATCAGCAGCTCCTCATGAAGCGGCACGTCTACGGCGTGCCCGTCTCCGAGCAGAGCGACCGCATGGCCCTCTCGCGGGCCGTCGTCGCCCTCGCTCAGCAGATGAACCGCACCATTCGCACCCGGAAGGCCGACGCGTGATCGAGACCGTCAAGACCTACCGCCGCCCCGCGGCCACCGTCGCAGGGCACCAGCCCGTTCAGATCAAGGTCGTCTACGACCACAAGCCCAACTCGTCGACCTACGTCGGCTACTGGGACGAGAACGGCGACCCCCACGAGATGAACCTCGCCCCGCGAGACCTCACCGCACTCATATCCATGCTGCACGCAGCCGACTTCGCCAAGGACACGGAGACCGAATGACCTTCCCCACCGACACCGCCAAGACCGTCTACGAGCGCACCTACTCCCGCATCAAGCCCAACGGCGAGCACGAGACCTGGCCCGAAACCGTCCGCCGCGTCGTGGACGGCAACCTGGCCCTCGTCGAGCCCCGCTACCACCGCGCCGATGAGCGCGAACGGCTCATCGAGCTGATGGAGACCTTCAAGCTCCTGCCCGCCGGCCGTCACCTCAAGTCGTCCGGAGTCTCCGACTACGCCCTCAACAACTGCTGGGCCGCAGGTTGGGACGCCACCCGCCCGGAGAAGCACTTCACCTTCGTCCTGCTCCGCCTCGCTGAAGGCGGCGGCGTCGGCTCGAACTACTCGGCCCGCTACCTCGCCGACTTCCCGGACGTGCGAGTCCCCGTCGAGGTGCACATCGTGTGCGACCCGAACCACCCCGACTTCGCGGCCCTCAAGGCGGCCGGGCTGATCTCGGACGCGTACGGCCACGACTGGGCCGGAGCCTACGCCGTGGAGGACTCGCGAGAGGGCTGGGCCGGTGCTCTGGGCGACCTGATCACCACGGCCCACGATCCGGCCACGAAGCACACGGCCCGCGTGTACGACGTGTCCCGCGTCCGCCACAAGGGCGCCGCGCTCAAGTCCTTCGGCGGCACCGCGAGCGGCCCGCAGCCGTTCGCCGAGCTTCTGGTGAACTCGGGCAAGGTACTGTCCGCTGCTGTGGGCCGGCCGCTGAACGGCCGGGACGCCATGTTCATCGACCACGAGATAGCCAAGTGCATCGTCTCGGGCGGTGTGCGCCGCTCGGCCCGCATGAGCATCATGCGCTGGGATGACCCGCTCATCGACTGGTTCCTCGGCTGCAAGGCCGACTCCGAGCAGTCCATGTGGACCACGAACATCTCGGTCGAGGTGGACTCCCACTTCTTCGAGGTGCTGAACAAGCTGGACAGCCCGAGCTACCCCATCCTCCGGAAGATCGCCGAGGGCGCCCGAACCACGGGCGAGCCCGGCTTCTGGAACTCGGCCAAGACCGCCGAAGGAGAGGTCGACGGCACGTTCACTGTCAATCCGTGCGGGGAGGCGACACTCACCCCGTGGGAGCCGTGCTGTCTCGGGAACGTCAACCTCGGTGCGTTCGTGGACGGTTCGGGGATCGTCGACTGGGACGGCGTCCACGAGGCCCACTACCTGATGACCCGGTACCTGATCCGCGCCACCATGGCGCCGGTCGCCGACAACCGCTCCAAGAAGGCGATCAACCGGTACCACCGCATCGGCGTCGGCCACCTCGGGTTCGCAGACTTCCTGGCCAAGCAGGGCGTCCTCTACACCGAGGCCCCCGAGGACCGGCTTGTCCGTGCCTCCCTGGAGAACCTGGCCGGTGTCGTCGACCAGGCGGCCGACGAGTACTCGAATGAGCTGCGCATCCCTCGGCCGATCAAGACTCGCGTCATCGCCCCGACCGGCACCACGAGCAAGCTGGCCGGCGCCTCCGGTGAGGGTATCCACGCTCCGTTCGCGACGTACTTCCTGCGCCGCATCCGGTTCTCGATGGTCGAGCCGTCCGAGGTGCGTCAGGTGGAGGAGTACCGGCTCAAGGGCTACAAGGTCGAGCCGTGCATCTACGCGGCGAACACCGCGGTTGTGGAGATCCCGACGAAGGACCCGCTCCTGGAGCAGGTGCTCGACCCGTCGTACGTGCAGCACGCGGGGCAGCTCTCGCTTCGCGACATGCTCGCGGTGCAGAAGCTCTACCAGGAGTGCTGGGCGGACCAGGCCGTGTCGTACACGGCATCCATCGACCCGGAGCGGTACTCGACCGAGGATGTCGAGCTGGTTCTTAGGGAGTTCATGCCGGACCTGAAGGGCTCCACCCTGTTCCCGGAGTTCAGCCGGTCCCAGGCGCCGTACGAGCGCCTGACGAAGGAGGAGTACGAGGCAGAGGTCACCCGGCTCGGCATCGAGACCGCCGACACCTCGTACGACGAGATCTGCGCCTCCGGCGCATGTCCCGTGTGACCTTCACCTCTTCCCCAAAAGTTGATTTGAGTACCGCGTGAGCGTACTCTGAAAGAGAAGGAGAAAGCGCATGAGCAACGACCCGTTCGCCGACGTGTCCCCGTGGGACGAGCCCACCGAAGCCCCCATCGCCGAGACCCCCGAGGAGTCGCCTGTGACTACTGCCCCCGCCACCGTTTCCGCCGCCCCCAACCCGTTCAAGATTGGCCTTACCTTCAAGGCCGCCTCCGGCTTCGATGCCGAATGGATCACCCCGACCGTCTACGGCGGCTCCGCCGACGAGGTCGCGCAGCGCACCGTCGACCTGATCGGCGCCCTCAAGGAGCACGGCGTCATCGAGCTGGCGAGCAAGGCCGCGGAGTACACGCGAGGGCAGTTCAAGGGCGGCTCCGGTGGCGCCGCGAAGGCGGCCCCGAAGCGCTTCGAGGGCGGCCGGGTCGTCGCGGCCGGCGGCGGTGACAGTGGCGGCGCCCCCGAGGGTGACACGACCTGCGTCCACGGCCAGCGCACGCACCGTACCGGCGCCAACTGGGAGGCGATGTTCTGCCCGGCCCGCGAGAAGTCCGAGCAGTGCCCGCCGGCCTGGAAGGACAAGAAGACCGGGCGGTTCGTCGCCAAGGGCTGAGGGACGTTCATTCATGCCCTAAAAGTTGATTTGAGTACCGGGGGCCGGTTCGGTCCGGCCCCCGCTCTCCTCCCGAAGGACTTCATGCACATCGAGTACCGCTCCGACATGACCGTCGAGCTGATCGACTCCATGGGAGACGACCACAGCATCGCCCGCGCGGCCCGCGTCTCCTCCGGCACCACCGGAACCCCCGACAAGGACCGCGGCCTGATCAACATGCTGATGCGCGACCGGCACGGCAGCCCCTTCGAGGCCGTCACCTTCCAACTCCGCATCGAGTGCCCGCTCTTCGTGGCCCGCGAGTTCTTCCGCCACCGCATCGCCTCGTACAACGAAGTCTCCGGCCGCTACCAGGAGATGCAGCCCGTCTTCTACGTCCCCGACGAGCACCGCCCGCTCAAGCAGGTCGGCAAGCCCGGCGCCTACAAGTTCAAGGCCGGCACCCCACAGCAGGCCATCGACGCCATGGTCATGCACCAGGACGCCGCCGCAGAGGCGTGGAGCCGCTACCGCTTCATGTTGGACCGCGGCATAGCCCGCGAAGTGGCCCGCAACATCCTCCCGCTGAGCCTGTACACGAGCTTCTACGTGACCTTGAACCTCCGGTCACTCCTCAACCTGCTCTCCCTGCGCTGGGCGCACCCGGACAGCACCGTGCCCACCTTCCCCCTCGCCGAGATCGAGGCCGTGGCCCAGCAGATCGACCAGTTCGCCCGCGCAGTCGTCCCCGACGCCATGGCCGCCTTCGACAAGAACGGACGTGTTGCCCCGTGACCGAGATCCACCAGCAGAACGGCGTGGTCAAGACCGAGGCATCGGCCCGACCCACGATCTCCCACACCGGGGAACGCACAGTCACCGTCGAGGCCACCTACCGGGCCGACGAGCACTTCGCCAGCTCAGAGGTTGTCCACCTCTCAAGGCCCGCTGCTCTCAAGGTCGTTCGCGACATCGCCAAAGCCCTGGACGCCCACCTGGCCGACGCCGTCACCCAGTACCTCGCAGAGGAATGAGATAGGAGGTCTCCTTGCGGCTCATCGAGTACCCGATCAAGGGTCAGACGGTTCGCATTCACGTCGTTGAGACCGAGGACGACCTTCCCGACTTTGAGTCCTTCATCCTGGCCAACCAGGATCTCCTGGCGCACGACTCCGAGACGACGGGCCTGGACTGGTGGAACGCCAGCGTCGGCACCTTCCGGGCCCGTCTCTGGCAGTTCGGCAACGCACACGAGTCCTTCGTGGTCCCCGTCGAGAAAGGCCAGCCGTTCCGCAACGCGGTCCGCTGGGCCCTCAAGACCGCGTACCGGCTCATCGCGCAGAACGGCACGTTCGACCTGCACGTTGCTGAAGGCTGCCTCGGCATCCCCATGGAAGAGCTTGCTCCCAAGAGCTGGGACACCAAGCTGTTCGCCCACCTCGTCGACCCTCGGGCCGTCAAGGAAGGCGGCCCCGGCCTCAAGCTCGAAGAGCTGACCAAGCACTACATCTGCCCTGTAGTGGCGGATGAGGTCAAGGGCTCCATGACGGCCATCGCCAAAGAACTCAAGGTCAAGAAGGACGACGTATGGCCCGTCATCCCGATCGACCACCGCGGCTACAACCTGTACGCCGGCATGGACCCCATCCTCGCCTTCCGGCTCTTCAAGATCCTCAAGCCGAAGGTTCCGGTCCGCAGCCGGAAGAAGGGGCTCATCTCCTGGGAGCACCGACTCGCCCACATCACGGCGAAGATCGAGCGCCGGGGCTACCTGCTCGACCGGGCCTACGCACAGGCCAAGTCGGCGGAGCTGTACGAGCAGCAACTCAAGTGGGAAGAGGTCGCACGCCAAGAAGGCGTCGACAACGTCAACTCCAACGCACAGATCATCACCGCCCTCCAAGAGCGCGGCATCAAGCTCACCAAGAAGACCAAGAAGGGCAACCTATCGGTCGATGACGAGGTGCTGTCCGCGGTCGGCATTCCGCTGACCGAGGCCATCATCCAGGCCAAGAAGGCGATGAAGTGGAAGGCCACCTGGTTCGACCGGGCCCTCCACGGCCAGGACGCCGAAGGCCGAGTGCACGCGAGCATCAACTCCTGCCAGGCCAGGACCGCCCGCATGACCATCTCGGGCGCCGTACCGGCGCAGACCCTTCCGGCCGGTGACTCGTACGTACGGCACTGCTTCCTCGCGGAACCGGGACACGTCACCGTCAGCAGCGACTACGGAAACATGGAGCTGCGCGTCCTCGCCGCCTTCAGCGGCGACCCGACAATGCTCGACGCGTTCCACCGCGGCCTGGACCTCCACCAGATCACCGCTGACGCCGCAGGCGTCGACCGCAAGGCCGGCAAGGGCACCAACTTCACCGTCTGCTTCGGAGGCGGCTGGAAGGCCATCGTCGAGCAGTACGGCGTGTCGGAAGTCGAAGCCAAGAAGGCCGTCAAGGCGTTCTGGGAGACCTACCCCGGCGTGAAGCGCCTGGCCGACCGCCTACAGCGCGAGGCCCGCCGCACCGGCTACATCTACACCGGCACCGGCCGGCGCATCCCCGTCGACCGCGACCGGATCTACGCCGCCCTCAACTACTTCATCCAGTCCACCAGCCGTGACATCACGGCCCGAGCCCTGATCGAACTCGACCGGCACGGATACACCGAGTTCGTTCGCCTCCCGATCCACGACGAGCTGGTCTTCAGCTTCCCCGAGGACCGCGCCGCCGAACTGGCCGAGAAGACCGCGCGAATCATGGAGATGACCGTCCGCGGCCTCCTGGTCCCCGTAGACGCCGAGATCGGAGCCCAGTCGTGGGGGAGCGTCCTCGACCTCGAAGCAAGCAAGCACTAGGAGCCGCACATGTATGCCGACTACCTCGGAGACGACCTCGTTCAGGTCACGTTCGAGTCCGACGACCTCGAAGCCGTCATCGACGCAGTGAAGACCGGCATGGACCGAGCCAAGGGCGGCCTCATCGACCCGGCCGCCGTCACCGAGTTCCTTCAGGAAGTCGAGTACGTCCGGGGCTGACAGCCCGCCTACCCATCCCCTAAAAGTTGAATTGAGTACCCATGGCTGATCAGAACCCCTTCGACGAGCTGGTGTCCAACATCGAGACCGAGTTCAACCAAGCCCTCATCGAGAAGCGCGGAACCGTCACGCTCATGCTCGCCCGCATCGCCGGAACGATCTACACCGAAGCCATCGCACACGGCGTACCCCACGCCCTGGCACAGGAGATGGCCCAGGACTACTGGATCAAGGAGATGCATCCCGGAGCAGTCATCGTCACCGAAGGCGAGGATGATGCCGACCACTGAGTACGACCTTGACTGCTACCTCCACAACCGGCTCTCCAACTTCAGCACCGAAGAGCTTGAGGCCCTGGCCTCGCTCATCCACGAGGCCCTGGAAGGCGCTGAAGAGGACTGGGCTCTGGCCTACGAGCTGGAGCAAGAGATCACCGAAGAACTCGACTCCCGAGAGGGGACAGCCATATGAACGCCCCAACTGGGACGACTACTTCCTCGGCATCGCACACGCCGTCGCAGCACGCGGCGACTGCTGCCGAAGCCGCGTCGGCGCAGTCCTCGTCGGCCCCGACCACCGCATACGAGCCACCGGCTACAACGGAACGCCTCCGGGAGGCCCGTCTTGCCTCCGTGGAGAGTGCGAACGGTGTGCGTCTGAAGTCCCGTCAGGAACGGGCTATGAGAACTGTCTTGAGACACACGCCGAGGCCAACGCTCTCCTACACGCGAGCTGGCAGGACTGCCAAGGCGCAACGCTCTACATAACCCGCGCCCCCTGCCGCGACTGCTCCAAGCTCATCCGCTCGACCGGCATCCACCGCGTGGTGTGGCCCGACCACACCGACAACTGACACAGCACAACGAAGAGGCCCCCTCGGGCGAGGGGGCCTCTTCCTGTTCCAGGAGCACCACATGAACCGGGACACCGAAGTCCGCACCTACGAAGACTGCATGAACGACTTCTGGCAGACCATCGCCGAGATGACAGTCAAGTACGCGGACCGGCTCAACAAGGACTAAGCCACCGTGTCCACATCCGACTGCGTCACCTCGGGCTTCGGCGGCGGCGCCACCCACATCGGGTACACCGTCGTCTTCGTCTCCGGATCACGACCACGGTGCACCCGTATCGTCCGGATCAGCTTCTTCAAGATCACCCGCTGGTCATCCGGCTCCGCCACATCGAACACGTCCAACGCAGACGCCACCGCATCAGGCGCCGGCCGCGGAATCACCACCGGCCGGTCAGAAATCCGCTTCCGGATCAGAGCGCTCTCCTCACGGAGGGCGCTCTTCTGCGTTTCGTACTCCGCCTTCCTCCGGCGAGCAGCCTCCGAGCTGATCAGCTCATCCAGCACCGCATCCGTCAGCTTGTCCTCCTTGCGGCGCAGCTCGGCAATCTCGTCATCGATCGCCTTGAGCCGGACCAGGTCCGCGTTCGCCTCGAACGACTTCGCCGCGTCAGCCTGAACCTGCTCGACCCGAGCAGCCACACTCAGCGCCCCGTCCGCGTCACCCTTGATCTGCTCCACGAGGTACTGCCGCGCCGCGGCCTGCGCGGTCTCCAGCGTCACGTACACGCCGTTGCCGGGGCAGTCCTTGAACTTCATGTGGCGCGTGCACCGGAACAGCACGTCACGAGGATCGGGCTTGCCGTCCACCCACGGCTTCTGAACCTTCTTGGCCCGCAGCATCGAGTGCATGGAGCCCCCACAGCCCGAGCACGTGAGCACGCCAGAGACCGAGTACTTCGCCGAGTGGTCGTGGTTCTTGTCGTCGTTGTCCCGGCCACTGAGGCGGCGAGCAACATACGCGTCCCACAGGCGCTCGCACTCCACCTCGTCGTCGAGCACGGCCTTGTGCTTGCCCTTGTAGTACAGGTACGACGTGATGTCCCGGTGAGCGCTCTTGCGCTTCCTCTTGGTTGTCCCGTCCTCGCGGGTGATCACCGTGTACAGCTCTTCGGGGAGCGTGTAGCGAACGAAGCCCAGGGCGAATCCGGTATCGAGGATCGCGTATAGATCGCCTGCGTCGATCTCCCGGCCGGTCCAATTGACGATCTTGTGCTTCCGGAGCCAGAGCACCATGCTCCGAACAGAGACGCCCTCGGCGTAGTCCGAATACAACTTGACGTAGATCGGGCCGTATTCGGGGATCAGGTTGAGAACGCCCTCCTTGCACTTCGGGCACTTCTCGATCGGCTTACCCTTCTCCGGGGGAGGGCAGGTGTCGCAGCGGTAGTACCCGAACTTTCCACGGGCGGCACTGCCGTGGGGGAGTCCCCGATTCTTGCGGCGCTCGATCGCCGCCTTCCACATGTCCGACTTCTGGTTCGACTCCAGCTCCGCGATGTTGAGCATCTGAGCGATAGCGAACCGGCCGATGGTGGTCTTGCCGTCGAAGTCTTCGTGCGCAGCTCGGACCTCAATGCCATAGGCAAGAAGATCATCGAGGTGCTGGAGGCTTTCCCGGAGGTTGCGGCCGAAGCGAGACCAGATCCAAAGGATCAGGACATCGAACTCCTTGTTCCGGGCCATCTCCTTGATCTCGTGGATCTTGCGATCTTCGAATTCACGGCCCGACTCACCGAGGTCCATGATCGGCTCGATGATGACATCAATGTCATTCGCGTCAGCGAGCTTCTGTGCGTGGCCGACCTGAAGCTCGGGGCTGATCATGTCCGCGCGGGCGATGGAGACGCGGACGTAGATCACGCCGCGCTTTCTGCGGCGGAAGGTAGCCGGGATGTTGTCTTCCGCTGCTGGGCGCAGACGTATAGGTGCAGGTGCGGGGGACATGATGCTCACGCCTTTCAACAATACGTGTCGTGAACATCCGTCGATAAAGGGGGATAGATCGGGCTCTCTGGAGCCAGGCAGCCCTAGTGATGCACTCCCGGAGCGACGAACGACGCCCCGAACATCGCGACCACGTGCTGCGCCCCGAGCCCGACCGTGCGCGGCCAGGAGAGGCGTTCGTCGGGGCGGACCACGGCGCCCGGTGCGGGGGTGCGGCCGTCGCCGTGGAGTGACCAGCGGACGCCGAGGTTCATGGCCGGGGTTCACTTTCTGTACATGGAATGAGCTCGGCCTATGGTAGGTGGCCGTTCCCGGTGCCCGCGCCCCGAGCCGGTGCCCCCGCCGACCGCCCTCCGGGCCCGTCCCCGAGCGCGGCGCGGCCCGAGACGCGCCCGCGCTCCCGCAGCACCCCGGCGAACACCACGAGCCCGAACGCCAACGCCGTCACCAGGCCGAACGACACCACGAGCGACGTCGCGTCCGCGATCGCGCCGATCGCCGAGGGAGCGATGAGTCCCGAGGTGTACGTGATGGTCGCGACGCCCGCGATCGCCAGGCTCGGGTTGTCCCCGCTGCGCCCGGCCGCCGCGAAGGCGAGCGGCACGACCGCGGCGATGCCGAGCCCGAGGCAGCCGAAACCGGCCATGGCCTGCGCCGGGTGCGCCGACGTCACCACCAGGGCGCCGCCGACGGTCGCGAGGACGCCGCCCGCCCGGACCGTGCGCACCGCCCCGAAGCGGTCGACGATCCGGTCGCCCGCGATCCGCGCCACCGCCATCGTCAGCGCGAACGCCGTCGTGCAGGCGGCCGCGAGCCCGGCCGACGTCTCCAGCTCGTCCCGCAGGTACACCGCCGACCAGTCCAGGCTCGCGCCCTCCGCGAACACCGCGCAGAAGCCGACGAGCCCGATGAGCACGGCCGACCGCGGCGGCAGCGCGAACCGCGGCGGCGCCTCCTCGTCCGGGGTGGGGCGCAGGTCGAGCACGCCCTGGCAGAAGCACAGGCCGAGCAGGGTGAGGACGGCCGCGGCGAGCGCGTGGTGCAGCCGGGCGTCCGCCCCGAGGTGCGCGGCGAGCGTGCCGGCCGCCGAGCCGAGGAGGGCGCCCGTGCTCCACATGCCGTGCAGGCCGGACATGATCGAGCGGCCGAGCCGGTTCTCCACCTCGACGCCCAGCGCGTTCATCGCGACGTCCGACATGCCGGAGGTCGCCCCGTACACGAACAGCGCCGCGCAGAGCGTGAGGAGGTTCGGGGCGAGGGACGGCAGGACGAGGGAGAGCGTCCACAGGGCGAGCAGCCCGCGCAGGGCGGTACGGGCGCCGAAGCGGTGGCTGACCGCGCCCGCGAGCGGCATCGCCACGGACGCGCCGATCGCCGGGAAGGCCAGGGCGAGGCCGAGCTGTCCTGCGCTCACCCCGGCGTGCTCCTGGATCCACGGGACGCGTGTGGCGAACGACCCGGTGACCGAGCCGTGCACGCAGAACACCCCGGCCACGGCGAGCCGCGCGATCCTCAACTCCCTCGACGGGCCCACCCGTTCACCCCTTCCGCAGGTCCTCCCGCCGAGGCTACGCCCGACTCGGGACGGGCCGAGCGGGCCGATCCAGCCACACCCACCCCACCAGCGCCGCCGGCAACAGCACCCCCACGCCGAGGCTGACCATCAGTCCGCCCGCGCTCGCCGCCGACAACGGCTCCAAGTGGCCCGCGTGGAAGGCGAGATGGGGCACCGAGAACGCCAGGTACGCCGCGAGCGCCACCAGCGTGAGCCGACGCTCCGCCCAGTACGCCGCCGCGCACAGCACCACCCCGAGCGACAGGTTCTGCGCCCCGTGGTCGAGCAGCAGATGCTCGTTGTACGGCGGCACCACCGACACCCACGGCACGTCCCAGAAGGACCGCGGCGCCAGCAGGATCCACCCGCCGACCAGGAGCTGCGCCACGGCCAGGAACGCCGTGCCCGCCCGCACGCCCCGCGCGACACGCGCCACCCGTACGCCGCTCACCGGGCCGTCCTCCCCGCGAACTCCTCGAACGTCCGCGTGCCCTCCGCGTGTCCGGGCGTCAGCAGGCCGCCCGCCCGCAGCGCGGCGAACAGCCGGCCCGGCACGTGCACCCGGACCACCCGGCGCCGCCTGCCGCTCACCCGCAGGTACGTGCGGACCAGCGACTCCAGGGACAGCGCCTCCGGACCGCCCAACTCCGGTGCGCGGCCCACCGGTTCGGCCAGCGCGAGGTCGACCAGGCGGGCCGCGACCTCGTCCACCTCGACCGGCTGCAGCCGTACGCCCTTCGGCACGAGCGCCACCGGGAGCTTCGACAGGCCGCGGGCGAACAGCAGCGCCAGGTCGTGGAACTGCGTCGTCCGCAGGATGGTGTGGCCGAGCCCGGACTGCTCGATCAGCCGCTCCACCGCCAGCTTCGTGCGGTAGTAGCCGAGCGGCACGTGGTCGATGCCGACGATCGAGATGTAGACCAGGTGCCGCACCCCGGCCGTGCGGGCCGCGTCGATCAGCAGGCGCGCGGCCTTCGCGTCCGCGCCGCCCCTCGGCGTCGTCGCGCAGTGCACGACCACCTCCGCCCCGGCCAGCGCCCGAGCCAGGCCCTCGCCGGTCAGGAGGTCCACCGGGTACTGCTCGGAGCGGCGGCTGAGCTCCCGCACCTCGTGCCCGCCGCCCGCGCGCAGGCGGCGGGTGACGCACCGGCCGAGGGTGCCGGTGGCTCCGGTCACCAGGATCGTGGTCATGGTCGTTCGGTCCCTTCGGGGCGGGGCGCTCCCCGGTGGAGCACCCGTCACCAGCTGAGACCGACGAGCCCGCCCGGATGTGACAACCGGCCGAGAAATCTCCGGCGGAGCTCCCCGGAGCCCGGCCCCGCGCCCGCCCTCAGGCCCCCAGCTGACCCCGTACGTACCCGAGCTTGTCCGGGTTGACGACCACCCGCACGTCGGCGATCGCCCCGTCCCGCACGTCGAACGACGCCACCGCGATCAGCTCGCCGCCCAGGTACGCCACCAGCGCCGTCCAGCCGTTGACCTCCACCGCCTCCAACTCGACGCCGACCAGGAACCGCTCCGCCGCGCCGACCAGGAACCGCAGCACCTTCGCCCGCCCCACGATCGGCCGCAGCGCGGCGGTGACCCGGCCGCCGCCGTCGCCCCACCAGGTCACGTCGTCCGCGAGCAGCTTCTCCAGGCCCGCCACGTCGCCCTCCCGGGCCGCCGCGACGAACGACTCCACCAGGCTCCGCTGCTGCTCGGGCCGCGGCACGAACCGCGCGGTCCGCGCCGCCACCCGCCGCACCGCCCTGCCGTACAGCTGCCGCGCGTTCGCCTCCCCGATGCCCAGGACTCCGGCGATCTCCCGATGGCTGTACGCGAACGCCTCGCGCAGCACGTACACCGCCCGCTCCGCCGGAGTCAGCCGTTCCAGGAGGACGAGCAGCGCCGTCGACACCGAGTCGCGCTGCTCCGCCGAGTCGAGCGGGCCGAGCGCGCCCCCGCCGGTCGCCACCGGCTCGGGCAGCCACGGCCCGACGTACTCCTCGCGCCGCGCGCGGGCCGACGTCAGCCGGTTGACGCAGAGGTTCGTCACGACTTTCGCCAGCCACGCCCCCGGGTGCGCGATCTCCTCCCGGCGCGCCCCCGACCAGCGCAGATACGCGTCCTGCACCGCGTCGTCGGCCTCTTCGGCGGAGCCGAGCAGCCGGTAGGCGAGGGCGAACATGCGGGGGCGGTGGGCCTCGAACTCGGCTGCGGGGGCGGGCGTCGTCGTCACGGCGCCAGCGTGCCAGAGGCCCCGGCGGGCGCCGGCGCGGGAACCGTGCCCGGAATCGGGCCGACCTGACGAAGTCACGACTTGTGCGGCGCTGTGAGTCAGCCCACACACGGTCGCCCGCATGGGTGACGCGCCGCCGTGGCAAACTGGCCGAGTAACAGCAGCAGCGCACTCCGGGGTCGGTGTAATTCCGAACCGGCGGTTAAAGTCCGCGACCCGGCCGCATCCAGTGGCCGGTTGAGCAGGTGAAATTCCTGCACCGACGGTGAAAGTCCGGATGGGAGGCAGTGCGCGGCGGGCAGGCACATCCGTGTATGCCGCGCCGTCGGTCCGTCCTACGTCAGGCGGCCGTCGTCCGGCGTCCCCGGTGCTCAGCGTTCCTCGCCCGTCAGATCTGTCGTCATCGACAGCCCCGGAGTCCGTGCCCGAAGAGGCAGGAGGACCCGGTGGCCACCGCAGCCGAAGCAGCCGCCATGCGGCAGGCGATCACGCTCGCCGCACGCGCACTCGGCGCCACGAGCCCCAACCCGGTCGTCGGCTGCGTCATCCTCGACGCCGCCGGAACCGTGGCCGGCGAGGGCTACCACCAGCGCGCCGGCGGACCGCACGCCGAAGTGCACGCCCTGCGCGCCGCCGGAGACCGCGCCCGCGGCGGCACCGCCGTCGTCACCCTCGAACCCTGCGACCACACCGGCCGCACCGGCCCCTGCTCCCAGGCCCTCGTCGACGCCGGCGTCAGCCGCGTCGTGTACGCCGTCCCGGACCCGAACGCCGAGGCCAGCGGCGGCGCGCAGCGGCTCCGCGAGGCCGGTGTCGACGTCGAGCAGGGGCTCCTGGAGGACGAGGCCCGCGCCGGCAACATCGCCTGGCTCACCGCCGTCGACACCGGCCGCCCGTACGTCACTTGGAAGTACGCCGCGACCCTCGACGGCCGCATCGCCGCCGCCGACCGCAGCAGCCGCTGGATCACCTCGCCCGAGTCCCGCGCCGACGTCCACCGGCTGCGCGCCGAGTCCGACGCCGTCGTCGTCGGCTCCGGCACCCAGCGCGCCGACGACCCGCATCTCGCGGTGCGCGGCATCGACGGCGCGGTGCAGCCGCTGCGGGTCGTCGTCGACACCGAGGCCGCAGCGGTCACGCCCGGCGCCCGCGTCCTGGACGCCGCCGCCGAGACCGTCGTCGTGGTCGCCGACGACCTGGACCCCGACCTCCTCGTCGAGACCGGAGCCGGCGAGCACTGGTCCCTGCCCCGCGCCAAGGACGGCAAGGGCATCGACATCCCGTCCCTCCTGACCGCCCTGTACGACCGCGGCGTCCGCTCCGTACTCCTCGAAGGCGGCCCCACCCTCGCCGGTGCGTTCGTCGCCGCCGGGGCCGTCGACCGCGTCGTCGGCTACGTCGCGCCCGTCCTGCTCGGCGCCGGCCCGCACGCCCTCGGCGAGGCCGGAATCAGCACCATCGCCGACGCGTTGCGGCTCGACGTCACCGAGACCGTCCGCATCGGCCCCGACCTGCGCATCACCGCCGTACCCGCCGTCCCCTCCGCCCCTAAGGAGCACTGAAGTGTTCACCGGAATCGTCGAAGAGCTGGGTGAGGTCACCGCCGTCGAGAACCTCGGCGACGCCTCCCGCTTCCGCCTGCGCGGCCCCGTCGTCACGCAGGACGCCGCGCACGGCGACTCCATCGCCGTCAACGGGGTCTGCCTCACCGTCGTGGAGCACGAGGGCGACGAGTTCACCGCCGACGTCATGGCCGAGACCCTCGACCGCTCCAGCCTCGGCGCGCTCCGCGCGGGCTCCCGGGTCAACCTGGAGCGGCCCACCGCGGTCGGCGCCCGGCTCGGCGGCCACATCGTGCAGGGACACGTCGACGGGGTCGGCACCATCGAGGAGCGCAAGCCGTCCGAGAACTGGGAGATCGTCAAGGTCTCCCTGCCCGCCCAGCTCTCCCGGTACGTGGTCGAGAAGGGCTCCATCACCGTCGACGGCGTCAGCCTGACCGTCGTCGACGCCGGCCCGGACTACTTCACCATCAGCCTCATCCCCACCACCCTCGCCCTGACCACGCTCGGCTTGAAGCAGCCCGGCGACCCGGTCAACCTCGAAGTGGACGTCATCGCCAAGTATGTCGAGCGCCTCCTCGGCGACCGGGCCACGGCGGCGTCCGCAGCGACGCAGGCCCCGGAGGCAGCGAAGTGAGCGCCCTGAACTGGCTGAACGCCGAGGCCTTCAGCGCCTTCGGCCAGCACGTCATCTGGTCCGACATGATCGGCAACACCGTCGGCCTGGCCGCCCTCGCCCTCGGCTGGCGGCGCTCGGTGTGGACCTGGCCGGCCCAGTTCCTCTCCGGCCTGATCCTCGTCGCCGCGTACGCATCGGCGCAGCTCTCCGGCGGCGTCGGCAAGCAGCTCCTCGTCATCGGCGTCGCCCTGTGGGGCTGGCGGCAGTGGAGCCGCGGCAAGCAGCAGGCCCAGGACGGCACCATCGCCGTACGGTTCGCCACCTGGAAGGAGCGCGGCGCGCTGCTCGCCGCCGCGGCCGTCGGCACCCTCGCCGTCGGCGGGCTCTTCACCGCCTACCCGTCCCTGTCCTGGAGCCCCTGGGCGGACGCGTACATATTCGTCGGGACGCTCGTCGCGATGGTCGCCCAGGCCCGCGGCCTGGTGGAGTTCTGGTTCGCCTGGCTCCTCGTCGACCTCGTCGGCGTCCCCCTCGCCTTCAACAGCGGCCTCGCCTTCTCCGGCCTGGTCTACGTGATCTACCTCGCCCTCGTCCTGTGGGGGATGCGCGACTGGTGGCTGCGCTCCCGAGTGACGGCACCCGCCCTGGAAGGAGCCACGGCATGAGCACCGCACCCTCCCCCAAGCTCTCGACTTCGCTCGAGCAGGGGGTACCCCCACGCTACGCAGGCGACGACCGCGAGGAACGCCTGGTCCTCGACCCGGTCGAGCAGGCCATCGCCGACATCGCGGCCGGCCGCCCGGTCGTCGTGGTCGACGACGAGAACCGGGAGAACGAGGGCGACCTGATCGTCGCCGCCGAGAAGGCCACCCCCGAGATCGTCGCGTTCATGATGAGCGAGTGCCGCGGCCTCATCTGCGCGCCCATGGAGGGCGACGAGCTCGACCGCCTCGAACTGCCCCAAATGGTGGAGCACAACACCGAGTTGATGCGGACGGCGTTCACCGTCTCCGTCGACGCGGGCCCCGCCCACGGCGTCACCACCGGCATCTCCGCCGCCGACCGCGCCACCACCCTGCAGCTCCTCGCCGACGGCCACGCGCAGGCGAGCGACTTCGTCCGGCCCGGCCACGTCTTCCCGCTGCGCGCCCGCACCGGCGGCGTCCTCGTCCGCAACGGCCACACCGAGGCCGCCGTCGACCTCGCCCGGCTCGCGGGGCTCCGCCCGGCCGGCGCCATCGTGGAGATCGCCGGCGAGGACGGCACGATGCTGCGGCTGCCCGAGCTGATCCCGTTCGCCCGCAAGCACGGCCTGACGATCATCTCCATCGAGGACCTGATCGCCTACCGCCGCTCCAGCGAACCCACCGTGCACCGCGAGGCCGAGGTCCAACTCCCCACCGCCCACGGCGAGTTCACCGCGTACGGCTACCGCTCCTCGGTCGACGGCGTCGAGCACGTCGCCCTCGTCCAGGGCGACATTGGCGACGGCGAGGACGTCCTCGTCCGGGTCCACTCCGAATGCCTCACCGGAGACGTCTTCCACTCCCTGCGCTGCGACTGCGGCCCCCAGCTGGAGGCCTCCATGCGGCGCATCACCGCCGAGGGCCGCGGCGTCGTCGTCTACCTGCGCGGCCACGAAGGACGCGGCATCGGCCTCCTCTCCAAGCTGCGCGCCTACGCCCTCCAGGAGCGCGGCCGCGACACCCTCGACGCCAACCTGGAACTCGGCCTCCCCGCCGACGCCCGGGACTACGCGGCCGGCGCGCAGATCCTCGCCGACCTCGGCGTGCGCAGCCTGCGCCTGCTCACCAACAACCCGGAGAAGAGCCAGGCCCTCACCGCCCACGGACTCAAGGTCACGAGCCGCGAGCCGATGCCCGTACAGGCGGGCGAGCACAACCTGCGCTATCTGCAGACCAAGCGCGACCGCATGGGCCACGAACTCCCGTGGCTCGACGCGCAGTAGCAGCACCAGCACTGACCACCGACCACCCGTAAGACAGCACACAGCACACCCCGAGGAGAGACGTGAGCGGCAAGGGCGCACCCGTACTGAGCGTGGAGAACTGCAGCGACCTGCGCGTCGCGGTCGTCGCGGCACAGTGGCACGAGAAGGTCATGGACGGACTCGTCGACGGCGCCCTGCGCGCACTCGGCGAGCTCGGCATCGACGAGCCGACCCTGCTCCGCGTGCCGGGCAGCTTTGAGCTTCCGGTCGTCGCGAAGGTCCTCGCCGGCCGCGGCTACGACGCGGTGGTCGCCCTCGGCGTCGTCATCCGCGGCGGCACGCCGCACTTCGACTACGTGTGCCAGGGCGTGACCAACGGGCTCACCCAGGTCTCCGTCGACACCGGCGTCCCCGTCGGCTTCGGCGTCCTGACCTGCGACACCGAGGAGCAGGCCCTGGACCGCGCCGGCCTGGACGGCTCCAGCGAGGACAAGGGCCACGAGGCCGTAACCGCCGCCGTCGCCACCGCCACCACGCTCCGCTCGGTCTCCGAGCCCTGGCGCTGAGCGGGGCGGAAGGGCCGCGTAGAGTAAGCATCACCATGTCCAAGAAGACGTTCGAGGAGCTCTTCGCCGAGCTCCAGCAGAAGGCCGCCGAGGGCGACCCCGCCACTTCCCGCACCGCCGAACTCGTGGGCAAGGGTGTCCACGCCATCGGCAAGAAGGTCGTCGAGGAGGCCGCCGAAGTCTGGATGGCCGCCGAGTACGAGGGCAAGGAAGCCGCAGCCGAGGAGATCTCCCAGCTCCTGTACCACGTACAGGTGATGATGGTCGCCCGCGGCATCTCCCTCGACGACGTCTACGCCAACCTCTGAACCGCCCGTTCACACCCCCGTATCACCAGACGCAAAGGAAGCCGACCTCATGCTGCGCATCGCCGTCCCCAACAAGGGTTCACTCTCAGGACCTGCGTCGGAGATGCTCCATGAGGCCGGCTACCGGCAGCGCAAGGAGTCCAAGGAACTCGTCACCGTCGACCCGGACAACGAGGTCGAGTTCTTCTACCTCCGCCCCAAGGACATCGCGATCTACGTGTCCTCCGGCAAGCTCGACATCGGCATCACCGGCGAGGACCTCCTCATCGACTCCGGCGCCCGGGCCGAGGTGATCCTGCCGCTCGGCTTCGCCCGCTCCACGTTCCGCTTCGCCTCCCGCCCCGGCGCCGTCAAGGACGTCGCCGACCTCGCGGGCCGCACCATCGCCACCTCGTACGAGGGCATCGTCGCCCGGCACCTGGAGGAGCGCGGCGTCGAAGCCTCCGTCGTGCACCTCGACGGCGCGGTCGAGACGGCCATCGAGCTCGGCGTCGCCGACGCCATCGCGGACGTCGTCGAGACCGGCACCTCGCTCCGCAACGCCGGCCTGGAGGTCTTCGGCGAGCCGATCATGCGCTCCGAGGCCTGCGTCATCCGCGCCCAGGGCAACGACGGCGACGACCCCAAGGTCCAGCAGTTCCTGCGCCGCCTCCAGGGCGTCCTGGTCGCGCGGACGTACGTGATGATGGACTACGACTGCCGCGCCGAGCACCTGGAGAAGGCCGTCGCCCTCACCCCGGGCCTGGAGTCGCCCACGGTCTCGCCGCTGCACAACGAGGGCTGGGTCGCCGTCCGCGCGATGGTCCCCGCCCGCGACGCCCAGCGGATCATGGACGACCTGTACGAGCTCGGCGCGCGCGCCATCCTCACCACGGCCATCCACGCCTGCCGCCTCTGACCACGACCGAGGCCCTGCTCATGTCCGAACTGCCCCCGCTGCCCGTCACGTTCCGGCCCGGCCGCACCCGCGCGGTGCTGCTCACCGTCGGCGTCGCGGTCTTCGCGGTGATCACGACCGTCGCCCTGCTCCTGGAGAACCTGGGGCCGGGCGAACGCGCCAGCTTCGTCTTCACGGCGGCGCTGTTCCTCGGCGTCCTCGTGCTCCTCGCCCGCCCGAAGGTCGTGGCCGAGGAGTCCGGCGTCACCGTCGTCAACCTGGCGAGCCGCCGCACGCTGGAGTGGGCGGAGATCGTGCAGGTCAACCTGCGCCCCGGCGACCCCTGGGTGTTCCTCGACCTGACCGACGGCACGAGCCTCCCGGCGATGGGCATCCAGCCCGGCATCGCCAAGGAGCAGGCCGTCCGCGACGCGCGCGCCCTCCGCGCCCTCGCCGAGGCCCGCACCACCCTCACCTGAACGGGCCCCGCGCACACCCCCCGCGCGCGGCCGCGCCACCTGCCCCGGTGCGGGGAAAGAGCCCCGCACCACGGGCCCCCGGGCCCTGCACCCGTCGTGGCCTTCTTGACTACTCTGGTTCCGGCGGCGACCTCAGCGCGCCCCGCCCCGCAAGCAGAGCCCCGGGCCCGGCCCGGCCGCGGGGCTTTCCTGCGACCCGAGGAGTGACTTACTCCGGCAATGGACGGATCGTCCGGTAGTACCTGCGCCGCCCCCTCACGGCAGGCGGCGGCATGACCATCCCTTTGCTGCTTCTCGCGGCGGCCTTCCTCCTGATCCTCGCCAACGGCTTCTTCGTGGCCGCCGAGTTCGGCCTCGTCACCGTCGAGCGCGCCGACGCCGAGCGTGCCGCCGCCGAGGGCGACCGACGGGCCCGCCGCGTCGTGAAGTCCCTGCGTGAGCTGTCCTTCCAGCTCTCCGGCACCCAACTCGGCATCACCCTCACCTCGTTGGTGGTCGGCATGCTCGCCGAGCCCGCCCTCGCCCAGCTGCTCGCCGGCCCGCTCACCGCGACCGGCCTGCCGCCCGGCGTCGTACCCGGCGTCTCGGTGCTCATCGGCATGCTGCTCGCCTCCGCCGTGCAGATGGTGATCGGCGAACTCGTCCCGAAGAACTGGGCGGTGTCCCGGCCGATGCAGGTCGCGCGGTTCGTCGCCGGACCGCAGCACGCCTTCGCCCGGCTCTTCCGCCCGGTGATCGCCGGCCTGAACGCCGTCGCCAACCGGCTCGTACGCGCCTTCGGCGTGGAGCCCGCCGACGAGCTGGCCTCCGCCCGCACCCCCGACGAGCTGGTCTCCCTGGCCCGGCACTCCGCCGAGGCGGGCGCCCTGGAGGAGGACACCGCCGACCTGTTCGTGCGCACCCTCTCCCTCGGCGAGCTCACCGCGCAGCACGTGATGACCCCGCGCGTGAAGGTCAGCGCCCTGCAGGCCTCGGCCACCGCCGCCGACGTCGTCAACCTGACCCGAGCCACCGGCCTGTCCCGCTTCCCCGTGTACCGCGAGCGGATCGACGAGATCGTCGGCGTCGTCCACCTCAAGGACGCGCTCGCCGTCCGCGTCCAGGAGCGGCACCGCGCCCCCGTCGGCCGGATAGCGGTGCCCCCGCTGCTCGTCCCGCAGAGCCTGCCTGTGCAGCCCCTCCTGGAGCGGCTGCGCAGCGAGCAGCCGATGGCCGTGGTCGTCGACGAGTACGGCGGCACCGCCGGCGTCGTCACCCTGGAGGACATCGTCGAGGAACTCGTCGGCGAGGTCCGCGACGAGCACGACGGGCACGACCTGCCGCAACTCGCCCCGGTCCCCGCCGAGGACGGCCGCCCCGCCTGGGACGCCGACGGCGGCTGCCGCGTCGACACCCTCCTGCGCGTCGGCCTCGAAGCCCCCGAAGGGCCGTACGAGACGGTCGCCGGGCTCGTCGCCGACCTGCTCGGCCGCATCCCCGCCCCCGGCGACCGGGCCGAACTGCCCGGCTGGCAGCTCGTGGTGCGGCGCGTCGACCACTACCGCGCGGAGCGCGTCCGGCTGGTCCGCACGGGCCTCGCGCCCGCCGCGGCCGACACTGCTCCGGCCACGACTGCGGAGGCGGTCCGATGAGCCTGCTCCAACTCCTCTTCGCCCTGCTCCTCGTGCTCGCCAACGGCTTCTTCGTCGGCGCCGAGTTCGCGCTCGTCTCGGTCCGGCGCAGCCAGATCGAACCGCTCGACGGCAAGCGCGCCCAGCAGGTGCTGTACGGCCTGGAGAACCTGCCGCAGATGATGGCCGCCGCCCAATTCGGCATCACCGTCTGCTCGTTGACGCTCGGCGCGGTCGCCGAGCCGACGGTCGCGCACCTCCTGGAACCGGTCTTCCACGCGGCGCACGTCCCGGAGGGCCTGATCCACCCGCTGGGGTACGTGATCGCCCTGGCCGTCGTCGTGTTCCTGCACCTCGTCGTGGGAGAGATGGTGCCGAAGAACCTCGCGATGGCCGCACCCGAGAAGACCGCGCTGTGGCTCAGCCCCGGCCTGGTCGCCTTCGCCCGCCTCTGCCGACCGGTCACGGCCGGGCTCGGGGCGTGCGCGCGGGTCGTGCTCAGGCTGTTCCGGGTGGACCCGAAGGACGAGGTGGAGGCGGTCTTCACCAGCGTCCAGCTGGGCCGGCTCGTCGAGGACTCCGGGCAGGCCGGGCTCCTCGAACCCGCCGAGCAGGAACGCCTGGAGGACGCCCTGGAACTCGGCTCCCGCCCGGTCACGGACGTGCTCCTCACCCGGGCCGCGCTCGTCACCGTCGACCCGTCGGTCACGCCGCACCGCATCGAGGAGCTGACGGTCCGCACCGGCTACTCCCGGTTCCCGGTGTGCGCGGAGGGCGGCGCGTTCATGGGCTACCTGCACGTGAAGGACGTCCTCGACCTGGAGGACCCGGCGCGGGCGGTGCCGCAGCGGATCTGGCGGCCGCTGCCCACGCTGAGCGCGGAACTCCCGCTGGACGACGCCCTGACGGTGATGCGCCGCGCGGCGACGCACCTCGCGCAGGTCACGGACGCGTCGGGCCGCGTCCTGGGCCTGGTCGCGCTCGAGGACGTCCTCGAACTCCTGGTGGGAGAGGTCCGCGACCCGGCGCATCGGGCGGTGCCGTTGGTACGGGTCGGTGAGCCGAGGGGGGAACGGTCCTCGGAGGTGTTGGCGGGCTAGGAGTTTTCCCCTACCCGCCCCTTCCCGAAAGCCTGCGGCGTGGTCGTTCGTCTGCGGCGCCGTCGTGCCCGCTCGCGCAGTTCCCCGCGCCCCTGCCGGGGCACGGATCCCCTGCCCGCTGTGGGTGGGTGGGGGTGAGGGCGGATCCCACCCCCTGCCCGCTGTGGGCAGGCGTTCCGCAGGGCGGAACGGGTGGGCACAGCCCACCCACGGCGGGAAAGCCGACGACGAACCCCAGGAGCCCCTCCGGCGATTGAGGAGCGGGGGGCCGGGGGCGGAGCCCCCTGGGGTCAGCGGGGGGACGGGCCCGGTGGGCGGCCCGCCAGGACCTCCCCGTACGCCTGCATGAGGTCCGGCAACCGCAGCGTCGCGAGGTCGTCCCGCGTAGGGGCGCCGGGGTACCCGGACAAGCGAAGATCCCGGTACGCGCAGGACTTCTCGTACAGCGTCCGCAGGAACCGCCCGTTGCCGAGCTCGTCGATCCAGCCCTGGTCCACCACGTGTCCGCTGATCGACTTCAGCTCCTCGACCGACTCCTCGTCCCACACGTCCCCGTTCTCCGCCGCCAACACCTCGCCGATCGCGGTGAGTTCGAGCGGGCGGTACGAGGGGAAGTCGACGCGGGTCGTGAAGCGGGAGGAGAGGCCGGGGTTGGTGGCGAGGAGGCGGTCCATGCCCTCCGGGTACCCGGCGAGGATCACGACCAGGTGGTCCCGGTTGTCCTCGGCCCGCTTCAGCAGCACTTGCAGCGCCTCGTCGCCGTACGCGTCGCCTTTGCTGTAGCCGGAGTTGGACAGGGCGTACGCCTCGTCGAGGAAGAGGACGCCGCCGAGCGCCGAGTCGATCAGCTCGTTGGCCTTGACCGCGGTCTGGCCGAGATATTCGCCGACGAGGTCCGCGCGCTGGGCCTCCACCAGGTGGTCGCCGCCGAGCAGCCCGAGCGCGTAGAAGACCCGGCCGAGGATGCGGGCGACCGTCGTCTTGCCGGTGCCGGACGGGCCGGAGAACACGAAGTGCCGCTTCGGCGGCTGCACCGGCAGGCCCTGCCCGGCGCGCAGGCGGGCCATCCGCAGCTGCGCGGAGAGCGCCTTGACCTGCCGCTTCACGGGTTCGAGCCCGACCATCCGCTCCAGCTCCGCCAGCGCCTCCTGGAGCATCGCCGGATCCGCGGACCCGGTCGCCAACTGCGGCCCGGGGACCGGGAGTACGGCCTTCTCGCGGACCGGGTCGGGTGTGGCCGCGGCCGCCGTGCCGTCCGGCTCCGGGCCGATCTTCACGTCCAGGCCCTCGGCCCCGTAGTCCAGCGCCTCCGGCACGTCCGCCGGGTCCTGGCCGAGCCCGGCGAGCGGACCCGCGCCGAGGTCGCCGCCGTCGTCCCCGCCCTCGAACCCGTCGTACTCGGCGATCGCCGCGAGCCGCGCCGACGTGTCCATGAACGACGGGTCGACGCGGTGCACGGCCCGGTACAGGGGGAGGGCGGCGGCGCTGCGGCCGGTGCCCTCGTGCGCGCGGGCCAGCCAGTAGCGCAGTTCCTTGCGCTGCGGCTGTTCGCTGCGGCAGCGCATCAGGGCGGCGGACAGCAGCGGTTCGGCCTGCCCGTACATCTCCAGGCGGACCCGGGCCATGCCGCCGAACAGGCCGGCCTCGATGCCGAGCACCGGGTCGCCGGTCAGCGGGTCGGTGTGCCGGACGAGCTGTTCCCAGTCCTTGACCAGGTAGGCGCGGCAGGCGTGCAGGAACCGGACCTGCGGGTCGGCGTCGATCGGCGGGAGCCCGGCGAGTGCCCGGTCGAGCTCGGGGACGTGCCGCCCGTCGAGCCAGTGCGAGGCGTGCGCGAGCAGCAGGTCGCGGCCGGACTCGAGGACCGGCTGGACCCACCAGCCCAGCCAGTACCAGGAGTTGAGGGTGCGGCGGTGCCGGGCGCGCTGCTCGCCGAAGCGGTCCCGGTTCCGGTACATGTGCAGCAGCGCCGTCGTCGTGTCGATGCGCAGGGCGTGCAGCCCGAGCCAGCCGTCGGCCATGCCGGGGTCCATCCGGACGGCGGCCCGGAACTCCTCCTCGGCCTGCGGATAGGCCCCCATGGTGTAGGCGTCCACGCCGCGCAGCCAGGCCAGGTCGGCCGGGGCCGAAGCGCCGGGCGCGCCCTGCGTGCCGAAGTCCATTCCGTACCCCACAACCCCCCGCAACCGTCCCCTGTCGCGTGCCGCGCACCGCACGGGGTGGCACCGAGCGCCGTCGTCCAGGCCCAGGTCGCACCGAGAAGCATCGTACCTGCGCAGCGGCCGTCGACCGAAGGGTGCGGACGCACTCGGCGGCCCGAAGAAGCCCTGGGGGAGGGGGAGTTGAGCTGCCCGCAGGCGCGGTGACCGAGGGTGATCGGTTCGCGTTCGACTGCGGGAACGAAAGGGGACAAAGGGCAGAACGAAGCCCCCGATCACGGGGGAACAACCGGGGGCTTCGCGTCTGCAGGAGCGGTCCGAAGAACCGCTCATTGAGAACGTAAGTCCTGTACGGCCTTTGGGTCAAGCAGAGTTGGGGTTCTCGTGGAAGCCGACTTCCGGGGCCTCAGCGCACCGCCGACGACTCGTCACCGTGCGTGATGGCTTGGGGTGACGGCGGGGTTTCACCGCGTCCCGGAAGCAACACGTACCCCTCCGGTCGCTGCCGTACCAGGGTGTCCGCGCGGGGGCGCGTGGGGTCTTCGGCGAAATGCCGGTGCTCGGCCCGCTCCCAGCCGTCCCAGAACTCCCGCTGCGCCGCCCCGTCCCGGCGGCGCCCGCGCGCCCAGGCGTCGTCGTGCGCCAGGTCCATCCAGCACAGCCAGGCCAGCCACGGCCTGAGCTCCCGCCGCCCGGCCCCCACGCCCTCGACCAGGACGACGGGCGCGGCCGGAAGAAGCATCTCGGCGTCGAAACGGCGCGCGTTCCAGTCGTACGCCGGGACGCGCGCCGTGCGCCCTCGGGACAGGGGGGTGAGGACCTGGCGCTCGAACCGCTCGGTCCAGTCGAAGAGTTCGGCATGGCTGCGGACGTCGTCCAGGGCGAGCACGGGCGCACCGCCGAGCACCGTGGCGAGCCGTTCCGCGAACGTCGACTTGCCGGAGCCCGCGTGCCCGTCGACCGCGACGAGCCGGACCGGACCGCAGGACGGCGGCAGCGCCCGCAGGGCCCGGGCGAGGCGGGCGAGCTCGGGGCGGCCGGAGGGGCCGGGGAGGTCCGTGCGCTCGGGGAGGCTCGGGGGTCCGGAGAGGTCGATGGGCTCGGGGTGGTCGTTCATCGCCTCCAGGCTACGGCGGCCCGGAAACCGCCGCCGCGTCCGTTCCAGTGGTCCACGCCAATATTGGCGCGGCCACGCGTGCCGAAGTGCTGGCACGGGCTCTCGTCTGCGGAGATAGTGGGCCTCGTTGTCATGTTTCCGCCGTCTCCCCGTACGCCGCCGGTGGCAGGCCGTCCGGTGGCAGGCACGACTCGCGAATCGACTGGGGGCCCCACACCATGACCGACTCGTCGTCCCGATCCACCACCCGCAGATCCGTGCTCGCCGCGGCCGTCGCGGTCGCGGCCGGCGGAGCCGTCGCCGCCACGGCCGCCGCCGCCGACAGCGCTTCCCCCGCCCGCCCCTCCGCCGCCGACCGCCGCCCCTCGGCGAAGGCGCCGGCCCGGCCCGTCGACAACCGCGCCTGGACCTCGTACGCCGACTGGATGTCGGGCACGCACGACGGCACGAAGGCGGTCGCCGCGGCCCGGCCGGGCATCGGGATCGCCCGGCCCGCGGGCACCGTCGAGTACGAGGACCCGCACACCGGCAGGACCGCGAACTGGGAGTACGCGGTCTGGACGAGCCCCGAGCACCAGCTGTCGGTGCCCGCCACCGAGGCCATCGCGTCCTGGAACGCCCGTACGCCGCAAGGGACTTGGCTGCAGACCGAGCTCCGCGCCAGGTACAGCGACGGCAAGCAGAGCCCCTGGTACGTGCTCGGCCGCTGGACCTCGGGCGACGACCGCGAGGGCGACACGGAAACGATCCGGCGCACCTCCGTCGACGGCCAGAAGGACGGCAAGACCTCCGTGTGGACGGACACGGTCGCCGTCGACAAGCCGGAGAAGGGCCTGCGCATCACCGCGTACCGGCTCCGCCTGACCCTGTACCGCAAGCCGGGCTCCGACGCCTCGCCGCTGGTGTGGCGGGTCGGCGCGATGGGCTCGGACGTCCCGGACCGGTTCACGGTGCCCGCCTCCGAGCCGGGCCTCGCCAAGGAGCTGACGGTCCCGCGCTACTCGCAGAACACCCACATCGGCCAGTACCCGGAGTACGACAACGGCGGCGAGGCCTGGTGCAGCCCCACCTCCTCGCAGATGATCCTGGAGTTCTGGGGCCGCAAGCCCACCGAGGAGCAACTCGCCTGGGTGAACCCGGACTTCGCCGACCCGCAGGTCTGCCACGCCGCCCGCTTCACGTACGACTACCAGTACGAGGGCTGCGGCAACTGGCCGTTCAACGCCGCGTATGCCGCGACGTACGAGGACATGCAGGCGGTCGTCACCCGGCTCGGCTCGCTCACGGATCTGGAGACGCTGATCGAGGCGGGCATCCCGGCCATCACGTCGCAGTCCTTCCTGGAGAAGGAGCTGACCGGCGCCGGCTACGGCACGGCCGGCCACCTGATGACGGTGATCGGCTTCACCGAGAGCGGGGACGTGATCGCCAACGACCCGGCCTCGGACGACAACCAGGCGGTCCGCCGCGTCTACAAGCGCCGGGAGTGGGAGAACATCTGGCTCCGCACCAAGCGCCACAACGCCGACGGCAAGGTCGTCTCCGGCACGGGCGGGGTCTGCTACCTGTACTTCCCGGCCGAGCCGAGCGCCGACCAGCAGCGCGCGCTCGCCTCCGTCGGGGTGGTGTGACGCACCGGGGCGTCGTGTGACGCACGGGCCGGCGCCCCTCCCGGGTTCGGGGTGGGGCGCCGGCCCGCGTCGTGCTCAGCCCATCTGCGCCTTGACGTGGTCGATGACCTCGTTGAACTCCTTCGTCGGCGAGAAGTCCAGGTACTCGCAGTCCTCGAGGGCCTCCGGGGCATGGCCGGGGGGCCAGTAGAACGCCTGCCCCGCCTCGTAGATCTCGTCGCCGTTCTTGGTCTTCATCTTCAGGCGGCCCTTGAAGAGATAGCCCCAGTGCGGGCACTGGCACAGATCGTCGGGCAGCCCCTTCACGGCCGGCGCCAGGTCCGCGCCCTGGGGGAGCTTCACGAACGCCGCCGTCATGTCACCCCCCAGTTCCTGCGTGCGCAGCTCCACGCCGTCGCCCTCGATCGCGATCGGAGCGTCGTTCCGCGTCGTCGTCGCCATGACTCCTCCGCTTCCGGCCCTCGCGGACCTGGAGGTCTTCCCGGGATCCGGAGGTCTTCCCGGAACGTGGAAGCCTCTCCTCCCAGCGTGTGCCCGAAGGCCCCGCCGTGCGACACGAAGGCCGCCCCGTGCGTCAGACGCGTCTGCTGTGCAGATCGAGGAGGTCGCGCAGGCGGTCCACGTCCTCGGGCGACCCGGCGCCGTGCTTCGGGATCACGTCCAGGCACATGATGTTCGGGTCGCGGCTGATCAGCACGAAGTGGCTGCGGGTCTCGCGGTAGCCGCCGACGAAGGTCCACTTCTGCGTGAGCGTGCTGTGGTCCGTGCTGCAGCTCAGCCCCTCCGCCGAGACGGTGAGTCGGAACTCGCCCTGCCAGCCGACGATCCGCTGCACATGCGCCGCCTGGATCCGCGGATAGCCCCACAGGAACAGCGCGACGACCACGACGAGGACCGACGACACCGGCTCGAAGCGCCCCCGGTGCAGGGAGCCGAGCAGCCAGTGCCCCACCCACACCACCAGGAACAGCATCCGCCCGACCAGCCCGGCCTTCTTGATCCGCTCCCGCACCTTGAGGCCGACCAGGGTGTCGGCGGCCTGCGGCCGGTAGCGCAGCCGGACGGGCGCGGGCCCGGCGTCGACGTCGGCGTGCCCGGATCTGTCGGAATCCGCGGTACCCGCACCGCTGTGGCTCTCTGCCATGTCCATGTGTGTCCCCTCCCACTGACTCCGCCCGGGTCCCTTCCCGGGTACGAAGATCAGCGGAGCTTAGCGGAGGCGCGAGGTCCGGCTCGGCGTGACCTACGTCCTAACCCGCGGCCCGCCCGGCCTGGCACCCTGGTCGGCCAGTGGGGGGACACCACTGCCGTACCACTCGTGAGCGAGACTGCCATGACCGCGACTGCCACCACCGTCGACGAAGCCCGCGCCCGGCTGCGCACCGGCGGCCCGAAGGACGACGGCCCGAAGATCCTGGAGCACGTCCTGGGCTGGACCCTGGTGGTCGTGCTCGCCATGTTCGTCACCCAGGCGGGACTGCTGTAGGTCCCCGCCGCACGGGCGGGGAGTTCCCCGCGCACACCGATGGGGCGAAGAGCGCCAGGCCCTCCGCCCCACCGACTCCCGCCGCAGGCCGGTTGCCGTCCGGGTCACACCTGCGGCGCAGAATCCGCCGCCTAGTTGAGCGCCTTGATCAGCTCACCGTCGGCGGTGTCTCCGCTGAGCTCCCAGAAGAACGTGCCGCCCAGGCCTTCCCGGTCCTTGTAGGCCATCTTCCCGGCGAGCGTCTCGGGGGTGTCGTAGCTCCACCAGTTGGTGCCGCAGTGCGCGTACGCGGTGCCGCCGACCGTCCCGTTCGCCGGGCACTTGGTCTTCAGCTCCTTGTAGTCGTCGATGCCCTGCTCGTACTTGCCGGCCGCCGGGCCGGTCGCCGTGCCGCCGGGCTCCTTCTGCGTGACGCCGGTCCAGCCGCGCCCGTAGAAGCCGACGCCGAGCAGCAGCTTCTCGGACGGAATGCCGAGCCCCTTGAGCTTCGCGATGGTCGCCTCGGAGTTGTACGCGTCCTTCGGGATGCCCTCGTACTTGCTCAGCGGCGAGTGCGGAGCGGTCGGCCCCTGCGCGTCCCAGGCGCCGAAGAAGTCGTACGTCATCGGGTTGTACCAGTCGACGTACTGCGCGGCGCCCGCGTAGTCGGCCGCGTCGATCTTGCCGCCCTCGGAGGCGTCGGCCGGGATCGCGGCGGTGACCAGTTGGTCCTTGAACTTGGCGCGCATCGCGGCCATCAGGTTCTTGTACGCCTCGCGCCCGCTGGTGTCGCAGGTGAGGCCGCAGGCGTTGGGGTACTCCCAGTCGATGTCGATGCCGTCGAAGACTCCGGCCCACTTGGAGTCGTTGACCAGGTCGTAGCAGGACTGGGCGAAGGCCTCGGGGTTCTTGGCCGCCTCGGTGAAGCCGCCGGACCAGGTCCAGCCGCCGAACGACCAGAGCACCTTCAGGTTCGGGTACTTGGCCTTCAGCTTGAGGAGCTGGTTGAAGTTGCCGCGCAGCGGCTGGTCCCAGGTGTCGGCCTTGCCGTCCACGGACTGCTCGGCGGTGTACGCCTTGTCCGTCGCGGCGTAGGCGTCGCCCATCGTGCACTTGCCGCCCTGCACGTTGCCGAACGAGTAGTTGATGTGCGTGAGCTTGGCCGCGGAGCCCGAGGTGTCGATGTTCTTCACGTGGTAGTTGCGGTCGTACACGCCCCACTCGGTGAAGTAGCCGACGACCTTCGATCCGGCCGCGGCCTTCGCGTCGGCGGCCTCTTCGGCCGCGGTGGGGGCGGCGCCCGCGGTGCCTGCGCCGACGAGCAGCCCGCCGCCGAGCACGGCGCAGCAGGCGGAGGCGAGCAGCACCCGCGTACGGGTGCGGAGGCGGTGCGGTCCGAGCATGGTGGCTCCTCGTGGGGGAGGGAGGAAGTGCTGTTGACCTTGCGCCGGGCGCGGGTCCCTGAGGGGCGGGACCCGGCGCCGGATGTCGTCTGCGGCGGTGCCGCAGTTTTGACATGAACGCGGGGAGGCGTTCGGCCGGAACAGTAGAGGTCTGGACCAGTGCGGTCAATGGTTCGGACCAATTTCGAAACCGGGGGAGGGGCTGGTTCCGGCCTCTCGGAGGGGCCGGTTCATGGGGGCGCGGCACACATTCACGGGAGAAGTGAAGTGAACGGTCGTGAACCTGGTGACGTGCGGCCATTCGTCAGGCATACTCGCCTCAACGGCCGCCGGTGAGCCGCGTTTCGAGACCCGAATCGCCGCCCGCGGCCGGGTGGTCAGAACTCCGGCGGAACCCCACCCGATGCGACCGCCGCAGCGCCCGACAGGGAGGAGAGCGACGACATGTCGGACCGTGCGCCGCACCAGCAGGTGGAGCGTCAGTTGCCCACGGAGGAGGCCCGCGACCTCCTCGCGCTCGTCCGCGAGATCGCCCAGCGCGAGATCGCCCCGGACGCCGCCGAGGGCGAGGAAGCCGGCCGGTTCCCGCGCGAGGTCTTCACCCTGCTCTCCGAATCAGGCCTCCTCGGCCTGCCGTACGACGCGGAGTTCGGCGGCGGCGACCAGCCGTACGAGGTCTACCTCCAGGTCCTCGAAGAGCTCGCCGCGGCCCGCCTCACCGTCGGCCTCGGCGTCAGCGTCCACACCCTCGCCGCCCACGCCCTCGCCGGGTACGGCACGAAGGAGCAGCAGGCCGAGCACCTCCCGGTGGTGCTCGGCGGCGGCCTCCTCGGGGGGTACTGCCTGTCCGAGCCCGCCTCCGGCTCCGACGCCGCCTCGCTGCGCACCAAGGCCGTGCGGGACGGGGACGGCTGGGTGATCGACGGCGGCAAGGCCTGGATCACGCACGGCGGCATCGCCGACTTCTACACGGTCATGGCCCGCTCCGGCGGCGAAGGCCCCAAGGGCATCACCGCCTACCTGGTCCCGGGCGACGCCGAGGGGCTCACGGCCGCCGCCCCCGAGCGGAAGATGGGCCTCAAGGGCTCACCCACCGCCCAGCTCCACTTCGACGGCGTGCGCGTCTCCGACGACCGCCGGATCGGCGAGGAGGGCCAGGGCTTCGCGATCGCCCTC
Organism: Streptomyces sp. Da 82-17; assembly: GCF_046098215.1. Lineage (NCBI taxonomy): Bacteria > Bacillati > Actinomycetota > Actinomycetes > Kitasatosporales > Streptomycetaceae > Streptomyces > Streptomyces sp. Da 82-17. Next base: position 1,172 of record NZ_JBJURH010000003.1, on the reverse strand, counting down.
TCCGCCCTCGACTCCGGCCGCCTCGGCATCGCCGCCTGCGCGATCGGCGTCGCCCAGGCCGCCCTGGACGAGGCCTCGGCGTACGCGCAGGACCGCCGCCAATTCGGCCGCCCCATCGGCGACTTCCAGGGCCTGCGTTTCATGCTGGCCGACATGGCGACGCAGATCGAGGCCGGCCGCGCCCTCTACCTTCAGGCGGCCCGCCTGCGCGACGCGGGGCAGCCGTTCTCCCGGCAGGCCGCCATGGCCAAGCTGTTCTGCACGGACACGGCCATGCGCGTCACCACGGACGCGGTCCAGGTCCTGGGAGGTTACGGCTACACGCTGGACTTCCCCGTGGAACGCCTCATGCGCGAGGCCAAGGTCCTGCAGATCGTCGAGGGCACCAACCAGATCCAACGCGTCGTGATCGCCCGGCACTTGATGGGACCGGAGTCGAAGTAGGGGCCGGATTCGAAGCAGGCAGAGTCTGGCGGGAGTTGGGGCCGGGCGTGCGGTTGTCGTGAACTCGGCTGCGCCCCGGCCCCCCCGCCGTGCCCGCCGGGCCCCGCCGTACCCGCCCGGCCCCCACCGTGCCCCCCGGGCCCTCAGTCCTCCGCGCCCGCCGGAAGCGCCGCCCGCGCCTCACCACCGCGATACGGCTCCGCACCATGCCCGGAATGAGCGGCGTGACCAGAGTGGCTCGGGTGGCCCGAGTGACCCGCACGGCCGCCACCCTGAAACCCCTCACCCCCGTGAAAACCCTCCTGGCCACCCGGCCCACCGGCCCCACCGGAAGCCGGCTGCATCGGATGCAGGTTGAACGGCGTCGTCGAACCGAACTGCCCCGTACGCACAGTCGGCGCCGCAAGACGCGCCCACTCCGGATCCCGGCGGCCCGGCAACGTCAAGCCCCGACCCGCCCAGGCCGTCATCATCGCCCGATAGATCGGCGGATCCGACGGCCGCAGACCCAACTGGTCAGCAGCCTGCGGCGCCTGCTGAACCGATTCTCCGGGAGCGGGAACGAACAGCGTGCGTCGGCGCCGGCCGATCGCTTCATGCAAGGCGGTCATGCCCGGCCAACGTCGGATATGTCCCCAGGGTCACCGCCCCGGAGAATCGGGCGTCAGTTCAGCCCCTGCCCCCGACCTCGCCCCCCGACCCGGCCCCCGCCACCCGAAACGCCCCAC